>DATCLG010000064.1:0-28400 GCA_036564015.1 Longimicrobiales bacterium | reverse complement strand
GTCGAGCTGGTTGCGCGCGTCGATCTTCTCCTTGCGCTTCCGGTCCTCCTCGGCGTGGGCCTCGGCGTCCTTGATCATCCGCTCGATCTCCTGCTCGGTGAGACCGCTGGACGCCTCGATCCGGATCTTCTGCTCCTTGCCCGTCGCCCGGTCCTTGGCGCTCACGTGCAGGATCCCGTTCGCGTCGATGTCGAAGGTGACCTCGATCTGCGGAACGCCCCGAGGCGCCGGCGGGATCCCCGTGAGCTGGAACTTGCCGATCGTCTTGTTGTCGATCGCCATCGGGCGCTCGCCCTGGAGCACGTGGATCTCGACCGTCGTCTGGTTGTCCTCCGCCGTCGAGAAGACCTCCGACTTCCGGGTCGGGATCGTGGTGTTGCGCGGGATCAGCACGGTCATCACGCCGCCCAGCGTCTCGATCCCGAGCGAGAGCGGAGTCACGTCCAGGAGCAGCACGTCCTTGACGTCCCCGGCGAGGACGCCGCCCTGGATTGCCGCGCCGATCGCCACGACCTCATCGGGGTTCACCCCCTTGTGCGGCTCCTTGCCGAAGAAGTCCCGGACGACCTGCTGGACCTTCGGGATACGGGTCGAGCCGCCGACCAGGATGACCTCGCTCACGTCCGACGGCTTGAGGCCGGCGTCCTTGAGCGCCTGCTCCATCGGCGAGATGGTCCGCTGGATCAGGTCGTCGACGAGCTGCTCGAACTTCGCCCGGGTCAGCGTCACGTTCAGGTGCTTCGGGCCCTCCTGAGTCGCGGTGATGAACGGCAGGTTGATGTCCGTCTGCACCGTGCTCGAGAGCTCGATCTTCGCCTTTTCCGCGGCCTCCTTCAGGCGCTGGAGCGCCATGGGGTCCTTGGAGAGGTCGATCCCCTGCTCGCGCTTGAACTCCTCGACCAGCCAGTCGATGATGCGCTGGTCGAAGTCGTCGCCGCCGAGGTGCGTGTCGCCGTTGGTCGCCTTCACCTCGAAGACGCCGTCGCCCAGCTCGAGGATCGAGATGTCGTACGTGCCGCCGCCCAGGTCGTAGACGGCGATGATCTCGTCCTTCTTCTTGTCCAGCCCGTACGCCAGGGCCGCGGCCGTCGGCTCGTTGATGATCCGCAGCACCTCGAGGCCGGCGATCCGGCCCGCATCCTTCGTGGCCTGCCGCTGGGCGTCGTTGAAGTAGGCCGGCACGGTGATCACGGCCTGCTTCACCTCGTGCCCCAGGTAGTCCTCGGCCGTCTGCTTCATCTTCTGCAGGATCATGGCCGAGATCTCGGGCGGGGTGAACGCGCGCCCGGCGTTGGGCAGGTAGACCTCGACGCGGTCGTTCGCGTCGCTGCGGACCTCATAGGGGACGCGCTTCCGCTCCGCCTCCACCTCGGAGAAGCGCCGCCCCATGAACCGCTTGATCGAGAAGACCGTGTTGCGGGGATTGGTGATCGCCTGCCGCCGCGCGACCTGGCCGACCAGCCGCTCCCCGTCCTTCGTGAACGCCACGACGGAAGGCGTAGTCCGCCCCCCCTCCGCGTTGGGGATGACGACGGGGTCGCCACCCTCCATCACCGCGACCACAGAGTTGGTCGTTCCAAGGTCGATGCCGATTACCTTGTTTGCCATTCCGTCTCCTTCGAGAAAAAAACGCGATCGCCTGCTGCGCCCGGCGCGGCGCCGTGCAACGGCCATGCCGGCCGGGCGACCGGCCGATTGCGCCATTTCGGCGTGTTGGGCCCGGAATCCTGCCAGCCTGGCATGGCGCGTTCTGGCACACCGGGTGAGGGCACCCGGCGGCGTGCGCCGTGCCCGGCGCGCCTGCGCACATGCTGTGGGCCTATTCCAATGACCGTTGTACCCCGGCGGCGCGGCGCGGTGCCGTGTTGACACCCGGGCCCGCTGCGCGCTATATCTGGCGACCTCCAGGCTCGAGGAGAGCGCTTGTTCCCGCTGAGAGACGAGAACCCGACCCTCCTGACGCCCTACGTCACGATCGCCCTGATCGCCCTAAACGTGGCGGTCTGGGTGTACGTGGAGGGCATGGGCTTTTCCCTCGAGGTCCTCGCCGCATCGGTCTGCGAGTTCGGCGTCATCCCGGCGGAGCTGACGGGCCAGAGCCCCTACGAGGGGGTGCTGCTCGATCCGCGGCTGCCGCCCTGCCGGTTCGGCGGGCTGCGCTGGGCGACGCTGCTGACGAGCATGTTCCTGCACGGCGGGTGGATGCACCTGATCGGGAACATGTGGTTTCTGTGGCTGTTCGGGAACAACGTCGAGGACTCGATGGGGCGCCTCCGCTTCCTGGTCTTCTACGTGCTGACGGGGCTGGCGGCGTCGGGGGCGCACATCTTCTCGGCGCCCGACTCCACGCTGCCGACGGTGGGGGCGTCGGGAGCGATCAGCGGGGTGATGGGCGCCTACCTGGTGCTCTACCCGCGGGTGCGGATCTACACGCTGTTCGTCTTCTTCATCTTCATCCGGATCATACCGATCCCGGCGTGGCTGGTCCTGGGCGAGTGGTTCGTGGTCCAGATGCTGTCGGGGCTGATGGAGCCGGGCGTGGGGGGCGGGGTGGCGTTCTGGGCGCACGTCGGGGGGTTCGTGGCCGGCGTGGTGCTGGTGAAGCTGTTCGAGAACCGGAAGCTGGTGGAGGCGCGGCGGCGGCATCGCCAGCTGCGGCGAGAGGATCTGCCGCACCGGTGGTGGTGGTAGGGAGCAAGGCGCGGCGGGCGAGCGGCTGCGCTGATCTCACGGGACGAGCTGGAGCGGGATGATGGCGTCCACGCGTCGCTGGGGGCTGGTTTCCCTGTGGGTCGCGGCCCTGCTGTTGGTCGCGCCGGGGGCGTACGCGGGCACGGGGGGTTCGGAGTCGGGGGCGGGGGTCGAGCAAGAGTCGGTGGCGGCGCCGCCGCAGCAGGGGGAGGGGCAGGGGAGGGCGGGGCTCGGGGCGGCGGGGGAGGCGGTCCAGCGGGCGCGTGCCGAGGTCCAGACGAGGCTCGTCGACCGTCTGGTCTCGGCGCTGGGGCTGGTGACGCTGCTGGTCCTGGCGTGGCTGCTGAGCATGGACCGGCGGACGATCCCCTGGCGGGTCGTGCTCTGGGGGACGGCGCTCCAGTTCGTCTTCGGGGTCTTCATCCTCAAGACCCCCGTGGGCGAGCGGCTCTTCGCGGCGGTGAACGATGTCGTGGTGGCGTTGCTGGGGTTCACCGTGGAGGGCGCGCGGTTCCTGTTCGGCAATCTGGTCTGGAACACGGTGCCGGTGGGGACGGGGGAGGCGGGCGGCAACGCGCCGGTGAGCGCCGTCCCGGGGATGGTGGCGGAGACCGGCGCCTTCTTCGCGTTCAACGTGCTGCCCACGATCATCTTCTTCTCCTCGCTTATGACGGTGCTCTACCACCTGGGGATCATGCAGGCGGTGGTGCGGGGGATGGCGTGGGTGATGCAGCGGACGATGAGGACCTCGGGAGCGGAGACGCTGGCGGCTGCGGGGAATGTCTTCCTGGGGCAGACGGAGGCGCCGCTCCTGATCAAGCCGTTCGTCGCCGGGCTGACGATCTCCGAGCTGATGGCCGTGATGACCGCCGGGTTCGCCACGGTGGCGGGCGGGGTGATGGCGGCCTACGTGGGGATGCTGCGGCCCTACTTCCCGGACATCGCGGGGCATGTGCTGGCGGCGAGCGTGATGTCGGCGCCGGCGGCGCTGGTGTTCGCCAAGCTGATGCTCCCGGAGCGGGAGGAGCCCCTGACGGGCGGGCGGCTGGGCATCCAGGTCGAGCGGACGGATGCGAACGTGATCGACGCGGCCGCGCGCGGGGCAGGGGAGGGGCTCACCCTGGCGCTCAACGTGGGCGCGATGCTGCTCGCGTTCATCGCGCTGGTCGCCCTGCTCGACGCCCTCCTCTCCGAGCTGGGGGATCTCACCCGGCTGACGGCGCTGCTGCGCGGGTGGGGGTGGCTGGAGCCGGGCCAGAGGCTGACGCTGGAGGCGATCTTCGGCTGGATCTTCGCGCCGCTGGCCTGGCTGATGGGCGTGCCGTGGCAGGATGCGCGCGAGGTGGGCGCGATGCTCGGCATCAAGACGGTGCTCAACGAGTTCGTGGGCTACCTGAGGCTGGCGCAGGCGCTGAGCGGGGGCGAGCCAGCGCTCTCGCCGCGGTCGGTGGTGATCGCGACCTACGCGCTCTGCGGCTTCGCGAACTTCGCGTCGATCGGGATCCAGATCGGCGGGATCGGCGGGCTGGCGCCGTCGCGGCGGAGCGATCTAGCGCGACTGGGGTTGCGCGCGATGATCGCGGGCACGCTGGCCTGTTTCATGACCGCGGCGGTCGCGGGGATCCTCATATGAGCACGAATCTGACCGGGACGCTAGCCTATCTGCGGGAGCGG
This sequence comes from Longimicrobiales bacterium, assembly GCA_036564015.1. Classification (GTDB taxonomy): domain Bacteria; phylum Gemmatimonadota; class Gemmatimonadetes; order Longimicrobiales; family RSA9; genus DATCLG01. The sequence continues at coordinate 24,035 of DATCLG010000064.1, read as the reverse complement.
GTGACGATCCGTCCGCGCGTGTCGCTGGTGCTGGGTTCCGGCCTTGGGGCGCTGGCGGAGGAGCTCGAGGAGGCGGTGAGGATCCCGTACACGGAGATCCCGGGCTTTGCGCCGGCGACGGTGGAAGGGCATCGGGGGGTGCTGGTGGCGGGGCGGCTGGAGGGGGTCGAGTGCGTGGTGCTCCAGGGGCGCTACCATGTCTACGAGGGGCATGCGCCGGAGGTGGTCACCGTGCCCGTGCGGGCGGTGGCCGCGCTGGGAGCGCGCACGCTGATCGTGACCAACGCCGCGGGAGGGCTGAACCGGACCTTCCGGCCGGGAGACCTGATGATCATCGACGACCACATCAACCTGATGTGGAGGAACCCGCTGGTGGGCGCGGTGGTGCCGGGGGACGAGCGGTTCCCGGACATGTCTAGGCCGTACGATCCCGAGCTCCAGGCGCTGGCCGAACGCGCGGCGCTCGAGCTCGGGGTGCGCGTGGTGCGGGGCGTGTACTGCGCGGTGAGCGGGCCGAGCTACGAGACGCCTGCCGAGATCCGGATGCTCCAGCGGTTCGGCGGGGACGCCGTGGGCATGAGCACCGTCCCGGAGGTCCTGGTCGCCCGGGCGATGGGGATGCGGGTGCTCGGCCTCTCGCTCATCACGAACATGGCGGCGGGGCTGGCCGCCGGGCCGCTCTCGCACCAGGAGGTGGTGGCGGCGGGGGCGGAGGCGGCGGGGCGGTTCGGGGCCCTGGTCCGGCGGGTGGTGCGGGAGCTCGGCGCGGCGCCGGACATCGAGGTGGCGTAGGCACGAGAACCTTGCCCTTCGCCAGGAGCCGCACGAGATTCCCACCAGATCCTCTTTTCTCCGCATAGAGGTCCTCCGGTTCCCTGGAATCCGAATCATGGCTCAAAGACGAGCAGCCCTAGTGGGCCCAACGACCTCCGCGCCCGACTCGCGGGCTCGCGCCTGGCCGGCCCGCGCACCTTGCTCGGGGCTCGTTCGGGTCCTGGCGGCGCTCCTGCTCTTCGCATGCGATCGGCCGGCCGGCCCGCCGCCGCCCGCGGGCGCAGACGAGGGGCCGCCGGTCTACGGCGGCACGGTCGTGATCGCCGGGCCGCACGACCTGCAGGAGCTGAATTCGCTCGTGGCGAGCGACGTCTACACGAACGAGTTCCTCCGCTACGCCCTTTTCACCACGCTGATCCAGTACGACGAGAACCTGGAGTACACGCCCTATTTGGCCCGGTCCTGGGAGCTGCTCGGCGACACGGGCGTGGTCTTCCACCTTCGTGATGACGTTTACTGGCACGATGGCAGGCGCACGACGGCCTACGATGTCGCCTTCACGTACGAGCGGGCCAAAGATCCTCTGACCGCCTTCCCCAACGCCGAATACTTCGAGCACTGGCGAGACGTCGTGGTCGTGGACTCTTTCACCGTGCGCTTCCGCTTCGAGCCGCACGCGGACCCGCTCATGGGCTGGACGGAAGTGGCCATCATGCCGCGGCACCTGCTGGAATCCGTGCCGCCGGCGCGGCTCCGGCAGGCGGAGTTCAATCGCAGGCCGATCGGGAACGGTCCGTTCCGCTTCGTCTCGGCGCGGTCGAACGACCGATGGGTCTTCGAGGCGAACCCGGCGTTTCCCGAAGAGCTGGGCGGGCGGCCGTACCTCGACCGGGTGGTGTGGCGCGTCATCAAGGAGAACGCGTCGCAGCTGGCGGAGCTCCGGGCGGGAAGCGTGGACGTGATCACCATGGTGCGAGCGGAGCAGCTCGAAGAGCTGGAGCGCACGCCCGGCATCCGCACGATCCTGCAGCCGACCCGGCGGTACGCGGTCATCGCCTGGAACGGGAAGCGACCGCCGCTGAATGACGCGCGGGTGCGGCGGGCGCTCGCCATGCTCATCGACCGCCAGCGAATCGTGGACTTGCTCCGCGGCGGCCGCGACCGGCTGGCGGCCTCCCCGTTCCCGCCCTCCCACTGGGCGCACGACGCGTCGCTCGAGCCGTTGCCCTACGATCCCGCCGCCGCAGCGGCGCTCCTGGCCGAGGCAGGGTTCCGGGACATCGATGGGGATGGGATCCTCGAGGATCCCGGCGGGAAAGACTTCACGATCGAGCTGAAGGTGGCCGCCGGGGTCGAGTTCCAGCGCGATGCGGCAGAACTGGTCCGGGCGGACCTGGCAGCCGGCGGGGTGAAGCTGACCACCCGCCCCGCCGAATGGCTGACGCTCATCGGGGACATCACGTCGCCGGAACGACGCTTCGATGCGGTGCTCCTGGAGTGGCAGACCGACGTCCGGGCGAACTTCCGCGACCTCTTCCACTCGGCGACGCTGGAGGGGCCGTACCACGTGACTTCGTACAGCAACCTCGAAGTCGACCGGATCCTCGACGAGGCCCCGCGGATCACGGATCGGGAGCGTGCCCTGCCACTCTGGCGGCGGTTCCAGGAGATCATGCAGGAGGAGCAGCCGTGGACGCTCCTGTACTACCCGTCCGACATCTTCGCCGTAAGGGAGCGCGTGAAGGGGATCGAGATGGATGCCCGGGGCGCGTTCAGGACGCTGGCCCGCTGGTGGATCGCCGGCCAGCGCCCCGCGGACGCCCCGGCCGGCGAGCCGTCCGATGACGTCGCGCCGGAGCCGGAACAGGCGGCTACCTGAGGGCCGCCGAACGCGGTCTGGGACCGCGGGCGAGCGCCGGCACGCTCACCTGGCGGGAACGCAGGAGGCCGGCACGAAATGGTTGAGCGGCCCGTGGCCGGAACCCAGACCGGGCGCCTCGGCCAGCGCGCGGGCGACGAAGTCGAGCGCGTCGTCCACCGCTTCGAGGAGCGAACGCCCGCGGGCCAGGCCCGCCGTGATCGCGGCCGAGAGCGTGCAGCCTGTGCCGTGCGTGCTCGTGGTTTCGAGCCGGGGCCGGCTCCAGCGCGTGAACTCACGGCCGTCGAAGAGGATGTCGACCACCTCGCCGCCCGGGAGATGGCCGCCCTTGACCAGCGCGGCCTGCGCGCCCCGCGCCACCAGCGTCTCGGCGGCCTGACGCATCTCCGCTTCATCCCGGATGGCCCGACCGGTGAGGATCGCGGCCTCATCCAGGTTGGGCGTCACGAGCGTGGCGAGCGGGAGCAGGAGTTCGGCCACCGCGGCTTCCGCATCTTCGTCCAGGAGACGGGCGCCCGTGCTGGCCACCATCACGGGATCCAGCACGTAGTTCTCCAGGCCTTCCTCCCGGATCGCCTCGGCCACGGTGGCCACCAGCTCGCGGGTAGCCAGCATTCCCGTCTTGCAGGCGGCCGGCCGGAGATCCTCCGCCACGACCCGGATCTGCTGCCGGACCATCCCGGCCGGCACCGCGTGCACGCCGAACACGCCTGTGGTGTTCTGGGCCGTGATGGCCGTGATGGCCGATGTGCCGAAAACGCCGAAGGCGTGGAACGTCTTGAGGTCCGCCTGGATTCCTGCGCCTCCGCCGCTGTCGCTGCCGGCGATCGTCAGGGCGATGGGAAACACCGTCCTCCTCCTGCAAACGAACGTCCGGCCAGGAAGCTAGCGCCGACACGGCCTGGAACGCAAAGGCGGAGGGCGAGGAACGCCGGCACTTGGCCGGGCGACCCGGCGAGTCCTGGCCCGCCCGCCCGGCCGGCTCGCTACCGCCGCCTCCGGAACTGCGGCGGCGGTGGGGGCTGCCGGCGCAGCCGGTTCTGGAACTCGTGGAACTGCGGCGTGTCCACGGTCAGGTTGCGGAACTGCGCGGCCGGGATCTGCCGGATCAGGTCCCGCGTGTCGGCGATCCGCTCTTCCGTGAGCGGGTGGGTCGAGAACCACTGCTCGACCAGGCTCGGCCGCCGCTCGCGCTCGTCGAGCAGCTCCTTGAAGAACGTGACCAGCCCGTTGGGGTCGATCCCGGCCGCCGTCGTCAGCTGGACCGCGACCGCGTCGGCCTCGCGCTCGGCCTCGCGGCTGTAGCGGGCGAAGACGAGACCGGCGCCCACTTCGATCGCGGCGCGCTCCAGGCCCGTCGGCACGCGGCCGATCAGGATGTACGCCAGGGTCAGGCCGAGGTTGGCGCGCTGCACGCGCTCGACCTGCTCGATGCCGTGCCGCTCCTCGACGTGCGCGATCTCGTGCGCCACCACGCCCGCCAGCTCGGAGAGGTTGTCGGCGCGCTCGATCAAGCCGCGGTTCACGTAGACGAAGCCACCCGGGATGGCGAAGGCGTTGACCGCGTCCGTGTTGACAACGTAGCAGGTGTATTCGAGGTTCCGCGTTCCGTAGCGGGCCAGCCGGTCGCAGAGCTGGTTCATGTACCGCTGGATGAACGGATCCTCCACGATGGGGAGCTGGCGATTGATCTCCGCCGCGTATTGCTGGCCCAGCTCCAGCTCCTGGGCCGTGGAGATGGCGCACGCGGCGGCGTAGCCGGCGGCCAGCGCCAGGCTCCCTGCCAGCAGGGCGTGGCGGATCCGGTGGTTGGACAGAAGCCTGAACATCGAGTTTCCTCCAGCGGGAGGCTCGCACCATCTATAAGCAGGGGCAAGAGATGTTCCAGGTGGCGGTCCAGTGTTGAGTTCGCGCGAAGCCAGGCTGATCCGGGGGCTCAGGCAGCGCAAGATCCGCGAACAGGAGGGCCTCTTCCTCGCCGAGGGGGTGCGGGTCGTGGAGGACCTCCTGGCCTCGGGACTGCCCCTCCGGCTGGGCGTGGTTTCGCCCACTCTGGAGGACACCCCCCGCGGCGCGAAGCTGGCCCGTGACCTGGAGGCGGCGTGCCCGGTGCGGCGGGTGCCGGACCGCACGCTCGAAGAGCTGGCGGCGACCGAGACGCCCCAGGGGGTGCTCGTCGTCGCTCAGGCGCCCCGGTGGGAGCTCGGAGAGCTGGAGGTGGGGGAGGCGGCGGTCGTGCTGGTGCTGGACGGAATCCAGGACCCCGGCAACTTTGGAACGCTGGTCCGGACCGCGGACGCGCTCGGCGTCGCGGCCGTGGCCGCGCTCCCGGGGACCGTCGACCCGTGGAACCCGAAATCGGTCCGCTCCGCCGCGGGCTCTCTCTTCCGGGTGCCGGTCGTGCAGCCGCGATTCGACGAGCTGGCCGCGTGGCTCGACGCGCACGGCTTCACGCTCTACGCCGCGGACGCGCACGGCGTCCCCGCAGAGCAGTTCGAGTGGAGCGCGCGTGCGGCGCTCGCCGTCGGCAACGAGGGCGCGGGCCTCAGCCCCGAGGTGCGGCGCGCGGCGGCCGCTCTCGTCTCGATCCCGATCCGCGGCGGCGCGGAATCGCTCAACGTGGGAGTGGCCGCCGGGATCCTGCTCTACCTGATGACACGGAGGCGTTGACGTTCTATGGCGGAACCGCACGTCTGGATCGTTGCCGCGATCCTGGGCGCGATGGTGGGGTCGTTCCTGAACGTGTGCATTTACCGCTTGCCGGCGGGCGAATCGATCGTCACCCCTCGCTCGCGCTGCCCCTCCTGTGCGAGCCCGATCGCGTGGTACGACAACGTCCCCGTGCTGAGCTGGCTGCTCCTCCGCGGCCGGTGCCGCCGGTGTCGCGCCAGGATCTCGATCCAGTACCCGCTGGTCGAGCTCGCCACGGCGCTCCTCTGGTTGGCCTCGGCCGCCCGCTACGGGGCGAGCCTCGAGGCGGTCCGGAGCGCGATGTTCCTGACCACCCTGCTCGGTATCGCGCTCATCGACGCCCGGCACTACATCATCCCGGACCACCTCTCGCTGGGTGGCATGGTCCTCGGGCTCGTGCTGGCCGCGCCGCCGGGCGGGTTCCGGCTGCTCAGTGCCGTCACGGGAGCGGCCGTCGGGTACCTGCTCTTCTGGGCGATCGCGGTCGGAGGTGAGAAGCTGCTCCGCAAACCGGCGCTCGGCATGGGGGACGTCCACATGATGGCGATGGTGGGCGCGTTCCTCGGCATCCCAGGGGCGCTCCTCACCATCCTCCTCGGGTCCCTCCTCGGCCTGGTGATTGGCGTGCCGCTCAGCTGGTGGCGCGGGAAGCTGACGTTCCTGGGGACGTACCTCCCGCTCGGCACGTTCCTGGCCCTGGGCGCTGCGATCGCGCACGGCTGGGGGGATTCGCTGATCCGCTGGTACGTGGGCGCGGTGGCCGCCGGTCCTTAGGCGGCACGGGCGCGATCCTTGACGCCTCCGCCGATGTGCACACCCGACGGAGGAGACCATGGCCCGAGCAATCGAGGCCCCACCGAATCAGGTCCGCGTCGTTTTCGGGATCGACGAGGCGACCGGCTTCCTGCAAGGGCGGGAGCCGGTGCCGGACTACGGCGGCGATGACCCTCTGAACCGCGCGATCCAGGAGATCTACGACTCGATGAACGACGCCTTCCCCGATGCCGGCGAGTTCGTCGAGATCCGGGCCGAGCCGGCACCCTGGGCGGGCAGGGATCACGACTGGCAGGCGGTCAACTTCTTCTTCCAGCCCGACGAGGTCGAGCGCGTCGGACACGACGCCGACGCGCTGGCCGACTGGATCGCCGAGTACACGCCCGACCTCCTCTTCGCGCTCGAGGACAAGGAGGGTCGACCGCTCACGGTGGCCGAGGCGCGGCGGCGGGTCGGTGGTCCGGCCCGGACCGATCCCGGGGCTGGCCGATAGCCTCGCCTGGCATGCTCGCTGCACCCCTCGGGGACTGAGCGTTCTCGAGCCAGGAGGGGGCAGGTGCCAAAGAGGCGAAAGCCGATCAAGCAGCGGCCCAAGGTCGAGGAGGAGAGCATCGGCAACCCGCCGATCCGCAAAGGCAAGCATCAGCCCTGGGATGAAGCACTGCCGGGGAGCGGCGGAACGAAGGGCGGGCTGAACAAGTACTCCGGACTCGGCCGCCGCACGGGCGCGAAGGCCCAGCACCGGCGTCCGCCCATCGTGGGTGGGGATACGAAGGAAAACCTCGGAAAGCCCAGGGGGCGCTGAGGCCGCGGCGGCGGTCGGAGCGAAAGGGAGCCCGCCATGAGGCGCGCAGGCGTACGACGGGCCTCGGGCTCCGGTCAGGTGTGATCAGGCGCCGCGGCGCGCAGGCGCGGGTGGACCTGGGCGAGTTTCGCGAAGCGAGGTCGCCGGAACCGACTCCACGCAGACGCAAAACGGTGAGTCCGGCATCGTCCTGGCGGTGCGCGCCGCTGCGCGGCGGTGCCCTCTCTCGCGGAGCTTTCCCGGGGGCTTTTTCGGTAGGGAGGACTTCGCTGAAGGAGGTTCCAGGGGCGCGCAACGCCATCGCCACCCGGCGGGCGACAACCTCCACGCTGGTCCGCCGTCACGGGTCGCTGCAATCCCGCTGGTAGCCGCAGCGCCAGCAGCGGATCCGACAATGCAGCTCGAGCATGGGAGCCCCGCAGACGTCGCAGAAATGCTGCGGCGGCGCGTGTCCCGCGCCTCCGGCGGCCCCGGGAGAGGCCGCGGTCTCCCCACCCCCTCCCACCCCCCTGCCCGACGCGGGCGAGGGGACAGGGTCCTTCCGGGGTAGCGACTCGGATCTCATGCCCGCCTGCCTTTCTCCAGCCGGTCGCGGTGCGCCGGGCCGCCGCGCGGCCAACCGCGGGCCGCGGGCGCCAGCCGGCGACCGCGCCGGTCACCCGTCGCCGCGCCCGATCCCCTGGGCCAGGTAGCGCCGGGAGAGCTCGACGTAGTGGCGCGCCGTCTCCCGGATCCAGCGGCTCGATTCGTCGCCCAGCTCCTTGCGCACCCGGGCCGGCACGCCCGCCACCAGCGTGCGCGGCGGGACCTCCATCCCTTCGGGAACCACGCTGAGCGCCGCGACCAGCGCCTCCTCCCCGATCACCGCGCCCTGGAGCACCACCGCGTTCATGCCAATGAGCGCGCCCCGCCGGATCTCGCAGCTCTCGAAGACCGCGCCGTGCCCCACCGTCACCTCGTCCCCGATGATCGTCGGCCCCCGCGCGCTCACGTGCACCACGCAGTTGTCCTGGATGTTGGCCCGGGCGCCGACCCGGATCCCGTGCTGCGGATCGTCGCCCCGCAGCACCGCGCCGAACCACACGCTGGCCTCCGGACCCACCTCGACGTTGCCGATCAAGACTGCGGTCGGCGCCACGAAGGCCGTCGGGTGGATGCGCGGCGTGAAACCGTCGAAGGGGAGGATGTGAGCCATCAGCCGCTCGCCAGGACGCTCGCCAGCGCCCCCGGGTCGATGTTGCCGCCGGTGATCACCACGACGGCCGGTCCACTCAGCTCGATGCGGCGCTCGAGGAGCGCGGCGACGCCCACCGCCCCCGCCCCCTCGGCCAGGACCCCGTCGTCGTGATAGAGAGCACGGATCGCCCGGGCGATCGATTCCTCCCGGACCAGTACCAGCTCGTCCGTGACCGCGCGGGCGCGTCGATAGCTGACCTCGTCCACCCCACCCGCCAGGCCATCGGCCAGGGTCCGGCCGATCGAGACCTCGACCACGTGACCGGCGACGAACGCCGCGTACATCGACGAGGTCTGCTCGCTCTGCACGCCCACTACCCGGACCTCGGGGCCGGCCAGGGCCTTGACAGCCGTGCCCACCCCGACGATCAGCCCGCCGCCCCCCACCGGGACGATCACCTCCCGCACCTCCGGGAGGTCCTCCACGATCTCGATGCCGATCGTGCCCTGCCCGGCCACCACGTCCGGGTTCGAAAACGCATGGACGAAGAAGGCGCCGGTCGCCGCCGCGTATTCCCGCGCCGCCGCCTCCGCCTCATCGTAGATCGAGCCCTCGACCCGCAGGTCCGCACCCAGCGAACGGATCCGGGCCTGCTTCGTCTCCGGCGCCGTGCGCGGCACGAAAATCACGGCGGGAACCCCCAGCCGCCGCGCGGCCAGCGCGACCCCCTGCCCGTGGTTCCCCGCCGACGCAGCCACCACACCACGGCTCCGCGCCTCCTCACCCAGCGCCGCCACGGCGTTGTACGCCCCCCGGATCTTGAAGGACCGCGTGGGCTGCCAGCACTCGAGCTTCAGATACACGTCGCACCCCGCCAGCTCGGATAACCACTGCGAACGATCCAGCGGCGTGCGACGCGCAACCCCCGCGATCCGGCTCCGCGCCAGATAGATCTCTTTCAGCGTGGGATGCGTCATGTCACGCGGGACGCAGCTGCTCCCCTTCTTCCGCGCCGTCCGAGCTCCCCTCCCGGCCCCCGCCCGCCCCGACCGCCTCCGCCGCCGGCGACGACCGCCGCAGCCGCGCACGCAGCACCTGCGTCTCCGTCGCCTCCAGCACCTCGATCACGATCCCGTCCCGCTCCAGCTCCTCCCCGGGCTCCGGGACGCGCCCCAGCTCCTCCAGCAGGAACCCGTTGAGCGACCGATGCTCGAGCGTCGGGAACGACGTGTTCAGGATGTGGTTGATCTCCCGCAGGTCGGCATCCCCCGCCGCGATCAGCTCCGTGCGCGAGACCCGCAGGATCGGCGGCTCCTCCGCGATCTCCTTCTCGTCCGCGATCTCGCCCACCAGCTCCTCGAGCACGTCCTCCAGCGTCACGATCCCGTCCGTCCCCCCATACTCGTCCACCACCACCGCCAGATGGATGCGCCGCGTCTGGAAGTCCCGCAGCAGCTTGCTGACCGGGACCGACCCCGGCACGATCAGCGGCTCGCGCGCCAGCTGCCGCAGCGGCACATCCCGCTGGCCCGCCAGCAGCGCCTGGTAGGCGTCCCGGAGATACAGAACCCCCGTGATGTCGTCGATGCTCTCCCCGTACACCGGCACCCGCGAGTAGGGCACCGTCCCCAGCCGCGGCGCGATCGCCGCCAGCGTCAGCGAGTCCGGCCAGGCGAAGATGTCCACCCGCGGCGTCATGATGTCCCACGCCTTCCGCTCGTCCAGCTGGAAGGCGCGCTCGATGATCTGGCGCTCGTGCTCCTCGATCTTCCCCTCGGTGTGCCCGATCGCCGTCAGCTGCCGGATCTCGCTCTCGGTGATGCTCGCGGCCAGCCCCGCCGAACGCCGGGGGATCGCGCGCGCCAGCTTCTCCAGCAGGAAGAGGGGGGGCTCCAGCACGCGGCAGAGGAAGAGGAGCAGCGGCGAGACGGCCAGCGCCACGCGGACGTTGTGGTTCGCCGCGATCCCCATGGGCACCAGCTCGCCGAAGACGAGGATCAGGAGCGCCGCCCCCAGGAGCACGCTCGCCGCCACGCCCAGCGCCACGCCGTAGCTCTGCCAGGCCAGATAGGCCAGGTACGCAGCCACGCTCGCCGCGGCGACGTCGGCCAGGGCATCGCCCAGACGGAGGAGGACGATGACCCGCTCGGGGCGCTCACGCAGCCGCTCGAGCGCCGCGCTGCCACGGTACCCCTCGTCCGCCAGCGTGCGGACGCGGGACTCGCCCAGGGAGAAGAGGGCCAGCTCGGCCGTCGTGAAGAACGCCGAGAGGACCAGGGCGACGAGAAGCGCGACTATCGCCGGGAGCATAGCCTCCTCGGCGGTTCGTCGCGCCCCTCGCCGCGACTTCGGTCTACGTCCATGCGCGACTGATCTGGATGAGCTCCTCGACGATGTCGCCGGCGGTCCGACCGTCCGCTTCGGCCTGGAAGTTCGTCACGATCCGGTGACGCAACACGGCCGGCGCGACCGCCCGGACGTCATCGTACGTGGGCACGCCACGGCCCGCCATGGCGGCCCGGGCTTTCGCGCCCAATACAAGATACTGCGATGCGCGCGGTCCCGCACCCCAGCTCACGTACCGGCGCGTCAGCTCGGGGGCGGCCTCGTCCCCGGGCCGCGTGGCCCGGGCGAGCCGCACCGCGAAAGCGACCAGCGACGGCGGGGTGGGCACCCGACGGACCAGCCCCTGGAGCTGCAGCAGCTCGGCGGCGCCGAGGACCGGGCGCACCTCGCGGACCTCCGCGCTCGTCGTCTGCATCGCCACCTTCTCCTCTTCCTCGCGGGTCGGGTACCCGATGCGCAGCTCCAGCATGAAGCGATCGAGCTGGGCTTCCGGCAGCGGGTACGTGCCCTCCTGCTCGATCGGGTTCTGCGTCGCGAGGACGAAGAACGGGCGGTCCAGAGGGAGCGTCTGGCCGGCGACCGTGACCGCGCGCTCCTGCATCGCCTGGAGCAGGGCCGCCTGGGTCTTCGGCGGTGTGCGGTTGATCTCGTCGGCCAGCACCACGTTGGCGAAGATCGGCCCCCGGACGAAGCGGAACGTCCGGCGCCCCGTGGCGCGGTCCTCCTCGAGCAGCTCCGTCCCCGTGATGTCGGAAGGCATCAGGTCGGGCGTGAACTGGATCCGGCTGAACTTAAGATCCAGCGCCTCGGCCAGCGTGGAGATGAGTAGCGTCTTGGCCAGGCCCGGGACGCCCACGAGGAGGGCGTGGCCGTCGGCCAGCAGGGCTGTGAGCAGCCCCTCCACGATCTCGGTCTGACCGATCACCCGTTTGGCGATCTCCGCCTCGAGCGCCCTCCGTGCCTCGGCAAGACGCTCGAGCAACGCCAGATCCTGCTCCTCCGGCTGCACCTGCCGGGCAACCATTGCTTCCATCGGCTCCTTCTCTCTTCTGGGGAGAACTCCCGCCTCCCAACCACGGCGTTTCGCCGGCAACAGCAGGATCGGGGCCAGGTCGTCCCGCCCGTGGCCGGCGCGTGGTGCAGGCCTCACGAGCGTCTACCTCGCAGGGAAGGCTCGGGTTCCCTCCCGCCTCCCGTCGCGTCGTCGGCGGCGGACGTGAAGGGGGCCGGCCGCGGGGATTCGAGGGAGGCCGTCATCAGGAGGGGTCCAAGCCGCGCCCGTGCGCTCCTCGTGGGACGAGGAAGCCGCAAGAGCCGGATCGGCCAGACTTTACAATATGGATCGGGGTGTTCCGGGCCGTCAAGCGGGGCGCTTGCGAAAAATTTCACAAGCCCCTATGTTACCGGCCTGGGGCTCGCCATGGCGGGAGGGAAGCGTGGTCGAGCGGCGGAAGAAGAAGAAGCCGGATCCGCAGGGCCTCCTGGCCGCGGCGGGGCAGTACCTCGGGCTGGGGTTGCAGTGGGCGGCGAGCACTGCGCTGTTCCTGTTCCTGGGGCTTCTGGTGGACCGGTGGTTGGGGACGGTGCCGCTGTTCACGATCCTGGGGGCGTTCGTGGGGGCGGGGGCGGGGTTCTTCAGCATGTACCGGCATCTGGTGATCGAGCCGCGAGAGCGGGAGAAGCGGGGAGAGGGGGACGAGACGGAGGGGAAGGCGAAGTGAGGGCGTTCGTGGCGTACGCGTTGGTGGCGGGTGCGGTGGTCGCCGTTGGGGCCGCCGTGGTCGGCTGGCTGGCGCCGTCGGCCGGGCGGGAGTTGTGGTTCGCGGCGGCGCTGGCGTACCCGGTCCAGCTGGCGGCGTTCGGGGCGCTGGTGGGGATGCGGGGTGCCGGGAAGGGGTTCTTCCTGGCGTGGGGCGGCGGGACGCTCCTGCGGCTGATCGTGGTGCTGGGGGCGGGGCTCTGGGTGAGCGAGTCCGGGTCTTACAGAGCGGCGCCTTTGCTTCTGGGTCTGGCCGGCTTCCTGTTCGCGCTACTGCTGCTGGAGCCGGTCTTTTTTCGTATGGGAATGCGTGGCCAATGATCGCAGGACTGTTTCCGTGGATGCGGGCGGCTGAGCAGGGCGGCGGCGAGTCGTTCAACATCGGCGAGATGATCCTGCACCACGTGGTCGACTCGCACGAGCTGGAGCTGCCGTTCCTGGGCGTGGTGGAGCTGCCGCGGTGGGAGCCGGTGCGGCTGGGGCCGCTGGTGATCGACTTCTCGCCGACGAAGCACGTGGTCTTCATGCTGCTGGCGGCGTTCCTGGTGGCGGTGGTCATGATCTGGACCGCGCGCCGGACGCACGGGCGGGGGGCGGAGCGGGCGCCGAAGGGGCTCGCGAACGTGATCGAGGCGTTCGTGGTCTTCCTGCGGGACGAGGTGGTGATGGCGAACGTCGGTCACGGCGGCGAGCGGTACGTGCCGTTCGTGCTGACGCTCTTCTTCTTCATTCTGACGTGCAATCTGCTGGGTCTGTTGCCGTGGGGCGCGACGGCGACGGCGAACCTTTCGGTGACGGCGGCGCTGGCGTTGCTCTCGTTCTTCGCGATCGAGGTGTCGGGCTTCCTGGCGCTGGGGCCGCGCGGGTACCTGAAGACGATCTTCTATGCGCCGCACGGGATGGGCCGGCTCGGCAGCCTGTTGATCATGCTGATCATGACCCCGGTGGAGTTCCTGGGGAAGCTGACGAAGCCGTTCGCGCTGGCGATCCGGCTCTTTGCGAACATGAACGCGGGCCACTTCGTGATCCTGGCGCTGATCGGGCTGATCTTCGTGGCGGCGCCGGTGGCTGCGTTCGTGTTGCCGGTTTTGGGGCCGGTGGTGATGGCGGTGGCGATCATGGTGCTGGAGCTTTTCGTGGCGTTCCTGCAGGCGTACATCTTCGCGATGCTGACGTCGGTCTTCATCGGGCTGATCCGTCATGCGCACTGAGGGACGCGGAGCTCTGGAGCAGGGCGAGCGTGCCCGTCCTGAGGAGGCACGCCTTCGGGCGGGGTCGCTCGTCCCGCCCGTCGTAAGGTACCCGGCGGGTGGCCGGGGAGGCCGTGCGATCCGGTGAGGATCGGGTAGCGGTGGCCGCCTGACGGGCCGGAGGGGGTCGGTCCCGTGCGGGCGGCGAGCGAACGAGGTGAGCACCCCCGAACCTGATGGGAGGCAACATGGTGCATCCGCTCGTGGCGATGCTGCAGGAGGTGGCGGCCAGCCCGGAGGCCGCGCAGAACTATCTGTCGTTGCTGGGTGCTGGTCTGGGTGCCGGTCTGACGGTGCTGGGGGCGGCGCTGGGGATCGGCCGGATCGGGGCGGCGGCTGCGGAGGGGATCGCGCGCCAGCCGGAGGCCGCGGGGAACGTGCAGACGGCGGCGATCATTCTGGCGGCGCTGATCGAGGGCGCGGCCCTGTTCTCGTTGGTGATCATGCTGCTGTTCAAGCTGCTGTAAAGAGAGGTGGGCGGGCGGGGGCGGCTGGGCAGGCGGCCCCCGCCCTCTGGACCTCGAAGTTCGAGAGGCGTGATGAGCGTTCTATTTCTCGTGGCTGAGCAGGCGGAAGCCGGGGGTGGCGGGCTCTTCAACATCAACCTGGGCGTGTCGGCCTGGACGTTGATCATCTTCCTGGCCCTCCTGGCCGTCCTGGCGAAGTACGCCTGGCGTCCGATCCTGGGCGCGCTGGAGGAGCGCGAGCGCCGGATTCAGGAGGCGCTGGATGCGGCGGCGCGGGACCGGGCGGAGGCGGAGCGGTTGCTGGAGGAGCAGCGTCGCGCGCTGGCGGAGGCGCGCCAGCAGACGCAGCAGATCCTGGCGGAGGGGAGGCAGGCGGCGGAGCGGCTGCGGCAGGAGATGCTGGAGCGGACGAGAGCGGAGCAGGAGGAGCTGCTGGCCGCGGCCCGTCGTGAGATCGAGCGGGAGCGGGAGCAGGCGATCGAGACGCTCCGGCGCGAGGCGGTGGACCTGTCGCTGGCCGCGGCTTCGAAGCTGGTACAGAAGCGGCTGGACACGGAAGAAGACCGCAGGCTGGTTCAGGATTACCTGAGCCGCCTTGCGGCGGGTGGCGTGGAGGCGAACTGAGTGAGGGAGACGACCGTAGCCCGGAGCTATGCCGAGGCGCTCTTCGAGCTCGGGGAGCGCCACGGGCAGCAGGAGGCGTTCGCGGCCGCGATCGACGAGCTGACGGCGCTCCTGGATGAGGAGCCGCTCTTCCGGCTGTTCCTCGAGTCTCCGAAGGTGGAGCCGGCGGAGCGGAAGCGGGTACTGAAGATGGCGCTCGAGGGCCGCGTGCCGCCCCTGTTCCTGCAGTTCTTGCTGGTGGTCTTGGACAAGGGGAGGCAGCGACTGCTCGGGGAGATCGCGCGGGAGTACCGTGCGAGGCTGGAAGAGCATCTCGGCCGGCTGCATGTGCAGGTGACGCTGGCGCGGGAGCCGGACGAGAAGACGGAGCGGGAGATCGCTACCGAGCTGTCGAGGATTCTGGGCCGGACGGTGATCCCGCATGTGCGGGTGAATCCGGAGATCCTGGGCGGGATCGTCGTCCGGTACGCCGACCGTGTGCTGGACGGCTCGCTGCGGAGGCGCCTTGCGGCGCTCCGTCGTCGCTTGCTGGAGGCCGGGCTGCCGGCGAGTTGAAGTGATAGAGGCCTGAACCGGAACGGAACCATGGCGAAAGCAGAGGCGCAGCTACGCGCGAGCGAGATCAAGGACGTTCTTCTTCGGGAGATCGAGCGCTACGAGGAGGAGCTCAAGGTTGAGGAGGTGGGCGAGGTCCTGGAGGTGAAGGACGGGGTCGCCCGCATCTACGGCCTGACCCGGGCGATGAGCAGCGAGATGCTCGAGATCACGTCCGGGGAGACGGGGGAGACGGTGACGGCGCTGGCGTTGAACCTGGAAGAGGACAACATCGGCGCCGTGGTGATGGGGGACTGGACCGTGTTGCGCGAGGGCGATGTGGTCCGGCGCACGGGGCGCGTGCTGGACATCCCCGTGGGGGCGGGGTACCTGGGCAGGGTGGTGGACGCGCTGGGCCGGCCGCTGGACGGCAAGGGCCCGATCGACCCGATCGAAGGGCGGCGGCTGATCGACATCGTGGCGCCGGGGATCGTGCTGCGTCAGCCGGTGAAGGAGCCTCTACAGACGGGGATCAAGGCGATCGACGCGATGATCCCGATCGGCCGGGGGCAGCGTGAGCTGATCATCGGCGACCGGGGCACCGGGAAGACGGCGCTGGCGATCGACACGATCATCAACCAGCGGGGCGGGGACGTGATCTGCGTCTACTGCGCCGTGGGGCAGCGGGCCGGCAAGGTGGCGGCGGTGGTCGAGACGCTGAAGGAGCACGGCGCCATGGACTACACGATCGTGATGGCGGCGAACGCCAGCGATCCGGCGCCGATGCAGTACATTGCGCCGTACGCCGCGACGGCGCTGGCCGAGCACTTCATGTGGCAGGGCAAGCACACGCTGGTGGTCTACGACGACCTGTCGAAGCAGGCGGTCGCGTACCGCCAGCTCTCGCTGGTGCTGCGCCGGCCGCCGGGGCGTGAGGCGTACCCCGGGGACGTCTTCTACCTGCACTCGCGGCTGCTGGAGCGTGCGGCGAAGCTGGCCGACGAGTACGGCGGCGGGTCGCTGACGGCGCTGCCGATCGTGGAGACGCAGGCGGGAGACGTTTCGGCGTACATCCCGACGAACGTGATCTCGATCACCGACGGGCAGATCTTCCTGGAGTCGGACCTGTTCTACGCGGGTGTGCGGCCGGCGGTGAACGTGGGGATCTCGGTGTCGCGCGTGGGTGGCTCGGCGCAGACGAAGGCGATGAAGCAGGTCGCGGGCCGGCTCCGTCTGGACCTGGCGCAGTACCGGGAGCTCGAGGCGTTCGCGCAGTTCGGCACCGAGCTCGACCCGGCGACGCAGCGGCAGCTCGCGCGCGGGCAGCGCACGGTGGAGGTGCTCAAGCAGCCGCAGTACGCGCCGATGCCCGTCGAGCACCAGGTGATGATCATCTACGCGGTGACGAACGGGTACCTGGACGACGTGCCGGTGGAGCAGATCCGGGAGTGGGAGGCGGGGTTCCACGACTTCATGCGGACGCAGCGTCCGGCGGTCGGCGAGGCGATCCGGACGACCAAGCAGCTCTCGAAGGAGACGGAAGAGGCGCTGGTGGCCGCGATTCAGGAGTACAAGAGCGTCTTCAACAGCCAGAAGGCCGGGAAGTGAGCGATGGCCAAGGCGCGTGAGATTCGGCGGCGGATCCGCTCGATCGAGAAGACGCGGCAGATCACGAAGACGATGGAGATGGTGGCCACGTCGAAGCTGAAGCGGGCCACCGAACGGGTGTACGCGGCCCGGCCGTACGCGGAGCTGCTGACGGACGTGATCGGCCGACTCATGGACCCGGAGCTGCGGGAGCGCTACCCACTCCTGCGCCGTCCGGAGGTGGAGCGGCGGGCCGCGGTGCTGGTGCTCACGGCGAACCGTGGTCTGGCCGGCGCCTTCAACTCGAACCTGATCCGCGAGGCGCGGGGGCTGATCGCGCGGCTGCAGCAAAACGGTCTCGAGACCGAGCTGCACGTGGTGGGGAAGAAGGGGATCAACTTCTTCCGGTTCCAGCGGCAGCCGCTGGCCTCGGCGCGCACGGACATCGGCGACCGGCCCACCGCTGAGGATGCGGCCTCCCTTGCCGATCCGCTCATGGCGGCGTTCGAGCGCGGCGAGCTGGACGCGGTGTACGTGGTGTACGCGCAGTTCCGCTCGGCGCTGTACACCCCGCCGGCGGTGCTCAAGGTGTTGCCGGTGGAGCCGCCCGCCGGGGCGGGACCCGCTGGCGGCGTGAGCTTCATCCTGTCGCCGTCGGCGGACGAGATCCTGAACAAGCTCTTGCCGCTGTACGTGCGCAACAGCGTGTATCGGGCGCTGATCGAGACGGCGGCCGCCGAGCAGGGCGCGCGGCGCACGGCCATGAAGAACGCGTCGGACAACGCGGGCGAGATGCTCGAGCAGCTCCGTCGGAGCTACAACCGTGCGCGCCAGGCGCAGATCACGCAGGAGATCGCGGAGATCGTGGGTGGCGCGGAGGCGCTGACGTAGGGAACGGAAGGCGAAGGGGCGCGGGCCGGAACCGGCGCCGCGGGCCCGTTTTCGAGGAGAGCGTATGGCAGACCGGATGGGAAGAGTGGTGCAGGTCATCGGCCCGGTGCTCGATGTCGAGTTCGAGGCCGAGGAGCTGCCTGAGATCTACAACGCGCTGGAGCTGGAGCTCGATGGAGCGGATGGGCAGAAGGTCAGGCTGGTGGCCGAGGTCCAGCAGCACATCGGTCGCAACCAGGTCCGCGCGGTGGCGATGGCGAGCACGGACGGCGTCCAGCGCGGGATGCCGGTGCGTGATACGGGGCAGCCGATCACGGTGCCGGTTGGGGAGGCGGCGCTCGGCCGGATCCTGAACGTGATCGGCGAGCCGGTGGACATGCAGGGCCCGCTGCCGCCGGGCGAGCGCTGGCCGATCCACCGGGAGCCGCCGCGGTTCACGAACCTGGAGCCGAAGACCGAGATCTTCGAGACGGGGATCAAGGTGATCGACCTGCTCGCGCCGTACGTGAAGGGTGGGAAGACGGGGCTGTTCGGCGGCGCCGGGGTCGGCAAGACGGTCATCATCATGGAGCTCATCCACAACATCGCCACGGCGCACGGCGGTCGGTCCGTGTTCTGCGGCGTGGGTGAGCGCACGCGCGAGGGGAACGACCTCTGGCTCGAGATGAAGGAGTCCGGCGTGCTCGGCTCGACGGTGCTGGTCTACGGCCAGATGAACGAACCGCCGGGGGCGCGCCTGCGGGTCGGTCTTTCTGGGCTGACGATCGCGGAGTACTTCCGTGACGTCGAGAAGCAGGACGTGCTGCTGTTCATCGACAACATCTTCCGGTTCACCCAGGCGGGGTCGGAGGTGTCGGCGCTGCTGGGCCGGATGCCGTCGGCGGTGGGTTACCAGCCGACGCTGGGCACAGAGATGGGCGAGCTGCAGGAGCGGATCACCTCGACGCGGGATGGCTCGATCACCTCGGTGCAGGCGATCTACGTTCCTGCGGACGACCTGACGGACCCGGCACCGGCGACGGCGTTCGCGCACCTGGACGCGACGACGGTGCTCTCGCGGTCGATTGCGGAGCTGGGGATCTACCCGGCGGTGGACCCGCTGGACTCGACGTCGCGGATCCTGGATCCGCAGTTCATTGGCGAGCGGCATTACCGGGTAGCGCGGGAGGTGCAGCGGATCCTGCAGCGGTACAAGGAGCTGCAGGACATCATCGCGATCCTGGGGATGGAGGAGCTGTCGGAGGAGGACAAGGTGATCGTCGGCCGGGCCCGGCGGATCCAGCGTTTCCTGTCGCAGCCGTTCTTCGTGGCGGAGCAGTTCACGGGGCGGCCGGGGAAGTACGTGAAGCTGGAGGACACGATCGAGTCGTTCGAGCGGGTGGTCTCTGGGGAGTTCGACCATTTCCCGGAGCAGGCGTTCTACATGCAGGGCGGGATCGAGGACGTGATCCAAGCCGCGAAGCAGCTCGGGGTGGAGGTCTGAGGGATGCCCGCGGAACGGCTGACTGTGAGGGTGATCAGCCCGGAGCGGACGATCTACGAGGGCGAGGCGGACATGGTGGTGGCGCCGGCGTGGGACGGGGAGGTAGGCGTGCTGCGTGGGCACGCGCCGATGGTGGTGCTTTTGGGGGAGGGGGATCTCAGGATCCGGCGGGACGGGGTGGAGGAGGAGTTCTACGTTTCGGGCGGCTTCCTCCAGGTTGCCAACGACGTGGTCAACGTGCTGAGCGAGCGGGCGACGCGCGAGTAGCGCGTTCGCGCCGGCATGGCGGAGAAGGGGCCGTCTGGCCCCTTTTTTCGCAGCGTACGCGCGCGGGCGTCGTTCGGCCGAGCTCTCCTGGCGTCCGGGTGCGACGCGGGTCGTGGCGGGTGGATCCGCGGCCCGTGGAGCGGGGCGCCTCGCCGAGGCCGCAGGCGTGGGCCCGCCGACGCGGGGCGCGATGACTTCCCGTGCGTGGGTTGCCGGCCGGGGCGCCCGTGGCGGAGCGCAGGCGCGCTGAGGCGGCCCGCCAGGCCATCGTCCCCCGAGAGGAATGGATCCCGTGCGCATCGACCTTCACCTCCACTCGAACGCGTCAGACGGTTCGCTCTCGCCGAGCGCGCTGGTCCGGGCCGCGATGACGGCGAGGCTGGACGTCATCGCGCTGACGGATCACGACACCACCGCGGGTTACGCGGAGGCGGAGGCGGTCCTGAAGTACGGGAGGCCGCTGGTGCTGGTTCCCGGGGTCGAGGTCTCGAGCACGCACGCGGGCGTGGAGCTCCATTTCCTGGGTTACCACATCGACCCGGCGCACCCGGCGATGCTCGAGCACGCGCGGAGCGCGGCCGAGCGACGGGCCGAGCGAATGCGCGGGATGATCGAGCGACTGGCGCGGCTGGGGGTGAGGGTCGCCTGCGAAGACGTTCGCGCCGCCGCAGGGCCCGGGGTCGCCGTGCTGGGGCGGGCCCATCTGGCCCGGGCGCTGGTGCGGCTCGGATACGTTCGGACGTCCGGCGAGGCCTTCGAGCGCTTCCTCGCCGACGGCGGGCCGGCCTTCATCCCTACGGAGCTGCTCTCGCCGCAGGAGGCGATCGACCTCATCCACCAGGCAGGTGGGGTGGCGGTCTGGGCCCACCCGCCGGCGTCGATCTTCGAGCAGGAGATTCGCCGGTTCGCGGATTGGGGCCTCGACGGCGTGGAGTGCTTCCGTCCCCGCACGGCTCCGGAGGAGTCCCGGCGGCTGAGCCAGACGGCTCGCGGGCTCGGGCTCCTCGTGACGGGCGGATCGGACTGGCACGGCGACTGGCAGGGTCGGCTGGGCGAGTTCTACGTCGACCGGGAAGACGTGGAGGAGTTCCTGGCGGCGAGGGGGCTCTGAGCCCTCCTCGCCGCGGGTCGCTACAGCGCCTGGAGGATCGCCCCCTTCAGGTAGGCGGTTTCGGGGATCTGCACGATCTCCGGGTGATCCAGAGCCTGACCGCGGCTCTCGATCCAGCGGAACGGGCGGCCCACGTCGGCGGCGGCCGACTCGATCATCTCACGGAAGAGATTGCGGTCGACGTGGTAAGAGCAACTGAAGGTGCACAGGTAGCCGCCCGGAGCCAGGAGCCGCATCGCCCGCAGGTTGATCTCCTTGTAGCCCCGGAGCGCGTGGGGGACGTTCTCGCGTCGCTTGGCGAACGCCGGCGGATCGAGCACGATGATGTCGTACTGGGCGCCCGCCTCTTCCTCTGAGCGGAGGAAGTCGAAGACGTTCGCCTCGACGAACCGCACGTGCTGGAACCCGTTCAGCCGGGCGTTCGCTTCGGCCCGCGCAAGGGCGTCGGCGGAGGAGTCCACGGCGATCACCGTGTCGGCGCGGGCGGCCAGGTGGAGCGCGAAGCCGCCCTGGTAGGCGAAGCAATCCAGCGCGCGGCCCGCGCTGAGTGCCCCGGCCCGCATCCGATTCTCCCGCTGGTCCAGGAACGCCCCGGTCTTCTGTCCGGTCCACGGCGCCACGAGGTAGCGGATCGGCCCTTCCCGGACCTCCAGCTCCTCGGGGACGGTGCCCCACAGGAGCTCGATGGAGCGGGGCAGGTTCTCGTAGTCGCGCACGGGCACGTCGTTGCGGGCCAGGATCCCTGCCGGGCGGAAGCGCTCCCGGAGCACCTCGACGAGCTCGCCGCGGTGCGCCTCGAGACCGGCGGAGAGGAGCTGTGCGACCAGGACATCCCCGAACCGGTCCACGACAAGGGAGGGGATTCCGTCGGCCTCGGCGTGCACGAGCCGGCAGGCGGAGGCGTCGATCTGGAGGCTGTCACGGTAGCGGGCGGCCCGGTCGATGCGCTCGGCCCAGAACGACGCGTCGATCGTGCGCTCCTCGTGGGTGAGCATGCGGAGCGAGATGGTGGAGGCCGGGCTCCAGAGCGCCATACCCGTGAAGGCGCCGGTCTCGTCCACCACGCGGACGACCCCGGGCTCGTCCGAGGGGGGATCGATCACGTCGCTGCGGTAGATCCAGGGGTGTCCGCGAGCCCAGCGAGCAGCTCCGCGCCGGGTCACGCGCGCCACTCCGCGCATACGTCCTCCTGATCGACGTGGTGGTTTCGGCATCGTCGGACCATACAGGGAATTCGGGCCGAGCGCAATCGAGGCGGGGTGCGGGTGACGGGGCGAGGTGGGGAGTGGGGGTTGACGGTGGGGAAGGGAGGCGTTATTGTATTAAGCTCGCCGCGAGATGGTGGACGTTGCCGGGTGAGCCGGCGCACGGACTCGCGGCAGCAGGTTGTTTGACAATTCGGGTTTTGTGGGTTTTGGGAGAGCGCTTTAGGCTGGGGTGGTTTGGCTGGTCGTTTTGTTGGGCGACTGGTCAAGCGAGGTAGAGAGCACACGGGGGATGCCTAGGCGCGGACCGGCGAGGAAGGACGTGGCAAGCTGCGATAAGCCAGGGGGAGGAGCAAGCATCCTGTGATCCCTGGATCTCCGAATGGGGCAACCCGGCGGGTGTAATGACCCGTCATCCCTCGGGAGAGGGAGGCCAACCCAGGGAACTGAAACATCTCAGTACCTGGAGGAAGAGAAATCAACCGAGATTCCCTGAGTAGCGGCGAGCGAAAGGGGAGGAGCCCAAACCGGGGGTCGTTGGGCCTCCGGGGTTGTGGGGCCAGCACGGGGTGTTGTCCCGCGGCCTTTGTTCATGCGAGCCGAAGCGGCCTGGAACGGTCCACCGTAGGAGGTGAGAGTCCTGTAGGCGAAGCGTGGGCGGGGCTGTGGTGCTGGTACCCGAGTAGGTCGGGGTTCGAGGAGCCCTGACTGAAGCTGGGGGGACCACCCTCCAAGGCTAAATACGAGTCCGCGACCGATAGTGCACGAGTACCGTGAGGGAAAGGTGAAAAGAACGCCGGGAGGCGAGTGAAACAGAACCTGAAACCGTGTGCCTACAAGCGGTAGGAGCTTTCATGGCGGATTCGTCCGTCATGGGGGTGACTGCGTGCCTTTTGCATTATGATCCGGCGAGTTACTCCTTGCGAGCGAGGCTAAGCAGTTCAGCTGCGGAGCCGGAGCGAAAGCGAGTCCGAAAGGGCGAAAGAGTTCGCAGGGGTAGACCCGAAACCTCAGTGATCTATCCATGGCCAGGTTGAAGCTTCGGTAACACGGAGTGGAGGACCGAACCGATGTGGGTTGAAAACCGCTCGGATGAGCTGTGGATAGGGGTGAAAGGCCAATCAAACTGGGAGATAGCTGGTTCTCTCCGAAACATATTTAGGTATGGCCTCAGGCGTTTACTCCAGGAGGTAGAGCACTGCATGAGCGAGGGGGTTTCACAACCTACCGACCCCAAGCAAACTCCGAATTCCTGTGAGTCCAGAGCCTGGGAGACAGGAGCCGTGCGATAATGTGCGGCTGCGAGAGGGTAAGAACCCGGACCGCCGGCTAAGGCCCCCAAGTACAGACTTAGTGGAGAAGGTAAGGATGTGAGTTCGCTCAGACAGCTGGGAGGTTGGCTTAGAAGCAGCCATTCCTTTAAAGAGTGCGTAATAGCTCACCAGTCGAGTGGACTTGCGCCGAAAATGGTCGGGACTGAAGTCTGTCGCCGAAGCCACGGACTTCATGCTTTTGGCATGGAGTGGTAGGAGAGCGTCGTCACAGCGGAGAAGGTATCGGGGAACCGGTGCTGGAGCGGTGACGAGTGAAGATGCCGGAATGAGTACGCGCGAAGCAGGGGGAGGATCCCTGCCACCGAAAGCCTAAGGGTTCCGGAGCCAGGGTCATCCGCTCCGGGTTAGCCGGCCCCTAAGTCGAGGGCGAGAGCCGTAGACGATGGGAAACGCGTAAATATTCGTGTGCCGGGCAGGGTGCGTCTGACCGCAAGGGGGGACGCGGAAGCGAGCAAGCCGTCGGGTGAAGGACGTCCCGATGTAACGGTGTAGTCTGGGGAGGCAGGCAAATCCGCCTCCTTAAAGGTGAGACCGGATGCCGAGAGCAGATCTGATCTGCCAAGGGCTTGGGAGCTGGCCGCCAGGAAAAGCCTCGTGCGGGAGCACGTTGTCCGACCGTACCGCAAACCGACACAGGTAGGCGAGGCGAGAAGCCTAAGGTGCTCGAGTGATCCGTGGAAAAGGAACTCGGCAAAATGACCCCGTAACTTCGGGATAAGGGGTGCCAGCGGTAGGTGAGAGGGACAAGCGCCCTTGAGCTGAAGCTGGCCGCAGAGAATCGGCCCAAGCGACTGTTTAGCAAAAACACAGGTGGCTGCAAAGATGATGAATCGCCGTATAGCCACTGACGCCTGCCCGGTGCCGGAAGGTTAAGGGGAGAGGTCAGGAGCCTTCGGGCTCTGAAGCTTTGAACCGAAGCCCCGGTAAACGGCGGCCGTAACTATAACGGTCCTAAGGTAGCGAAATTCCTTGTCGGGTAAGTTCCGACCTGCACGAATGGCGTAACGACTTGGGCGCTGTCTCTTCCACGGGCTCGGCGAAATTGGAGTATCGGTGAGGATACCGATTACCTACGAC
>DATCLG010000063.1:0-20788 GCA_036564015.1 Longimicrobiales bacterium | reverse complement strand
TTCGGGGGCGCGGAGACTGCCGGGCCCGTTCCGGTCCCTCGCTCGCCGTGGGCAGCGAGGGCGAGAAGGCTCTGACGCGGAAGCCGACGTCTACAGGCGTCCTCCTCCGCCTGAGGCTCAGTCCGCGGCGGCCGCCTCTTCCTGGCGGAGCCGCGCGGCGTCGGCGGGCCGACCCCAGGCTTCGTAGAGCCGGGCGAGCGACTCGACCAGCTCGCGGCGGCGGGGGTGGGTCGGGGGCATGCGGCGGCGGAGGACGTCGAGCGCGGGGAGGTAGAGCGACTCGGCCTCGGCGAAGGAACCGCGGCGCGCGAGCACGCCGGCCAGGAAAGCCATGGTGCGGGCGGCGTCGGTCGAGATCTGGCCGTCTGCGGAGCGCTGGTGCTCGAGGATCTCGCGCAGGAGCTTTTCGGCTTCGTCGAGCTTGCCGCGCGCGGCGAGGGCGTCGCCGTAAACGGAGCCGGTACGGAGGGTGACGGGGTTGGTGGGGCCGTAGAGCTCTGCGCGCTGGCGGTACGCCTCGGCGAGCGCCTGCTCGGCGGCTGCGAGCTGGCCGCGGAGGAGCAGGAGGTTGCCGAGGTTGTGGTAGAGGAGCGCGACCTCGACGTTGGTGGGGCCGTGGAGCCGGATGCGCATCTCGAGGGCCTGGCTCAGGTAGTGCTCGGCGGAGTCGAGCTGGCCCTCCTCGTAGAACGTGGCGCTGACGTTGTTGAGCGCGATGGCGACCATGGGATGGTCGCCCGGGAAGAGGCGCTCGTAGGCCTGGAGCATCTCGCGGTAGAGCGGACGGGCCTCGGCAGGACGCCCCTGCATCTGGATCGCGCGCGCCAGGTTGTTGAGCTGGTGGATGGTCTGGGGGTGGTTTTCGCCGTAGTACCTGCGGCGGAGCTCGAGGGCGCGCCTGGCCACGGTTTCGGCCTCGGCGGCCTTGCCGACGAGGGGGAGGAGGGCGGAGAGGGGGGAGAGCGTGATGTGGAGTCCGGGGTCATCGGGTCCCCAGAGGCGTTCGCGCAGGGCGAGCGCCTGGCGGTAGAGTGCCTCGGCGGTCTGGAGGTCGCGTCCCGACAGCCAGAGGATGGTGGCGAGGACTTCGGTCGCCTCTGCGACGCCTTCGTGGTCGGGTCCGGCGGAGGCGGTGCGGGCGTCCAGGGCTTCGCGGGCGAGGGCCTCGGCCTCGGCGAACTGGCCTCGCTGCTGGAGCAAGGCGGAGAGCTCGAGCATGGACCTGGTGGTCAGCTCGTGGCGTTCGCCGAGCAGGCTGCGGCGCAGGTCGAGCGCCTGGCGCAGGAGCGGCTCGGCCTCGGCCTCGCGGCCCTGCTCGCGGCGGATGTGGCCGAGGGTGCCGAGCGCGGTGGCGAGGTGGGGGTGGGGCCTGCGGTGGAGCTCGCGTTCTCTGGCGAGCGCCTGCTGGGCGAGGGAGTCGGCGCGGGGGTAGTCGCCGAGGCCGAGGTAGGCGCGGGCCATGGCCTCGAGCAGGCGGGCCTGGGCCTCGGGGCGGTCGCGGAGCTGTCCGGCGCGGCGCGTGCCCTGCTCGAGGAGCTCGCGGGCGGTGACGGTGCGGCCGCGGGTTTCGACGGGGTCGCTGGCCTCGAAGAGCCCGACGAGGAAGCCGGCGAGCTCTTCGGCCTCGGCGCGTGCGCGTTCGGCCTGTCCGGCTTGCCAGACGACCGCGGCGACGCCGGCGACGAGGAGGAGGGCGAGCGCGGCCGCGACGGCGACGCCGGTCGCGTTGCGGCGCAGGAATTTGGCGGCCCGGTAGCGGAAGGTGGGCCGCCGTGCGTGGACCGGGCGGCCGGTGAGGTGGCGGACGATGTCGGCGCGGAGGAGCTCGACCGCGGCGTAGCGGCGCGACGGTTCGCGCTCGAGCGCGCGGAGGCAGATGGCGTCGAGGTCGCCGGCGATGCGGCGAGCGCGGTCTGCCGCGGGCGGGCCGGCGTTCCGGGCGGCGGCGGACGGGGGCGGGATGTCGGCCTCGAGAGCGGCGACGAGGGAGACGGGGTCGGATGCGGATGCGGAGCGGGCGCGGCAGTCGGCCAGGAGCTCGTAGAGGAGCGCGCCGAGCCCGTAGACGTCGGTGGCGGTGGTGATCGGCTCGCCGAGCAGTTGTTCGGGCGCGGCGTAGGCGGGCGAGAGGGGGCGCACGCCCGTGGCGGTGAGCCCCATGTCGAGCTCGTCGCCTTCGAGGAGCTTGGCAATGCCGAAGTCCAGGAGCTTGACCTGTCCGTCGCGGGTGACGAGCACGTTGGACGGCTTGAGGTCGCGGTGCACGATGGAGTGGCGGTGGGCGAAGGCGACGGCGTCGCAGACGTCGAGGAAGAGCTCGAGCCGGGCCTCGATGTCGAGGTTCCGTGCGTTGCACCAGTCGGTGATCGGCTCGCCCTCGACGTGCTCCATGACCAGGTAGGGGGTGGCGTCGTCGGCCACGCCGGCGTCGAGCAGGCGAGCGATGTGCTGGTGCTCGAGGCGGGCGAGCACGCGCTGCTCCTGGCGGAAGCGGGCGAGGCGGAGGGGGTCGCCGAGCGCGCCGCGGACCACTTTGAGGGCGACCTGCAGGCCGACGTCCTCACGGACCGCGCGGTAGACGGCGCCCATCCCGCCCTGGCCAATCGCCTCGAGGATGCGGTACGGGCCGATCGTGCGGCCGGCGAGCGGAGAGGGGAGGAGCCCGACCGCCGCCGCGAGGTCGTCGGGGGAGGCGCGGAGGGGGGCGGCGGGCTGCGCATCGGCGGCCAGGAGCGCGAGCACCTCGTCGCGGACCTCAGGGTCAGGCGCGTTCTCCTCGACGAACCGGGTGCGCTCCTCGGGCGGCCGCTCGAGGGCTTCGTGGAAGAGGCGCTCGATCTTCGCGTCGCGGCTGTCGATCACGGCTCGCTACGGAGAAGGATCGGTACATTCGAGATTCGAGTCGGGCCGCGCGACGGGGCGGCCTTCCTCCTTGAGCCACCGCGATAGCCAGGCCCGGGCGAATCGCCAATCCCGAACCACGGTGGCCACGGAGGCGCCCACGGCCTCAGCGGTTTCCTCGAGCGTGAGGCCGGCGAAGAAGCGGCATTCCACCACCTCGAGCTGCCGCGGGTTGCGCTTGCCGAGCGCGGTGAGTGCGCGGTCCAGATCGAGGATCTCGTCCGGCGTGAGGGTCAGCCCGGTTTCCGGCGCGTCATCCAGCGTGACCATCGCGACGCCGAGGCCACGCTTGGCAGCCGCGCTGCGGGCGGCGGCATCGGCCAGGACCTGACGCATGGCCCGGGCGGCGATGCGGAGGAAGTGTGCGCGATCGCGCCACCCCAGATGCAACGAACCGGTCAGCTTGACGTACGCCTCGTGTACGAGGGCGGTCGTGTTCAGCGTATCGGTCGCGCGGCCCCGGCGAACCGCCGCTGCGAGCCGACGGAGCTCGTCGTAAACCAGTCCGAACAACTGGTTTATCGACTCGAGGTCCCCCGCCCGCGCATCGTCCAGCAGTTGCGAAACCGGATCGGGAGCGTAGGTGGACACGGCACCGTTGCGTTTGACATCGTCCGACCCCCGCGTGCTCGGCCGACGGCCGCGTTACCTGCCTCGCAGTGATAGCGCTCGGCGGCGGACGGACACAACCGCGCTGCCACCCTTCGACGAGGTAGGGTCGGGCCCGGAAGCTCGCGGCCCCGCAGGCGTTGATCGATGGAGGCACCGAGAATATAGGCGGTGCCGGAGCAAAAAAAAAGCACGACAAAAGGGCGGGACGACCCGCCCTCTGTCGCGCCCGAACGCGCCGGAGCCGCTTCCAGCTCCGAACGCCCGACGCTCCGAATCGAGCCGGCTACCGCCAGCCCGGCCGCCCGCGCCTCTTGCAGAACGCGCCGAACGACTTCCAGATGTTGTGCTCGACCCACTGGAGCAGCCGCGGATCCGAGCTCAGCGCGCGCGGGTCGATCACCTTCCCGCCCGGCCCACGGAACCACCGGTTCACGTCCACGGTCACAGTGATCCCGACGGTCGAGGGATCCGTGTCGGGCTCGATCACGAGCGGCGGATCGAGCGGCTGGCGGAGCAGGGCCGTGACGCGGAGGAAGATATCGAACGGCTGCGGCCCGTTCCCGTCGCCGGCGTCGTACGTCCCCTTCACCCGAATGCTCGCGCTCGCCGGCCAGCCCGGGTTGGCCTCACGGAACGCGCGGGTCGCCGAATCGTGGCCGACCGGCCGGTGGACCTCCAGGAACAGCCCGTCGTACACGCCTTCGGGGATGGAATCCGCGAACGGCGTCACCTCGCTGCCATCGAGCGGCAGATCGATCAGGACCGGCCCCGTCGTGAACCCCCTGTGCCGCCGGAACAGCCCGAAGCGCCCGCAGTGGTCCCCCCCGTGGGCGCACGCCACGCCCGCCTCGCCGTCTTCCTCCTCGTCGGCGCGGGCGAGCCGGATCTTGTCGAGGACGATCTGCACGAGCTCGAACTGGATCGAGGCCGGGTCCACCACTTCCCCGCCGCTGTCCTGCGCCACGGACAGGCCGTCCCCGTCGTTGCCTGCCGCCGGCGCGACCGCGAACGACAGCGGGACTCTGCCGTCCAGGTCGAGCTGCCCGTCGTTCGGGCCGCTCACGGAGTCCTCGTTACATGCGGCCAGGGCCATAGCGCCGATGGCCAGCCACGCCATCCGATGTGCGGGTCTCATCCTTTTCTTCCTCCTGGTTCCGGAGTCCTCCGTCCGAGCTGTAGTCCGAAACGTAGACGATGTGCGGCGCGGGCGCGTCACACTCCCCGGGGGCAACCGCGCCGCTCGCCGGCGAACTTTCCGATTCCCCGCCGGGTAAAACAGCCGGTTCCTACACCAGGAGGCTGGATGCGCGAGGAAATTCTCACGACGCAACCCCGAGCGATCCGTCTGGTGCTGCCCTTACTCCTCACGGCCGCCGCGCTCGCGGCCTGCGGCAAGCGCGTATCGCGGATCGACCCCGCCTCGGTCACCGACCTCTCCGGCCGCTGGAACGACACCGACTCCCGACTGGTGGCCAACGCCCTGATCGAGCAGAGCCTGGCCGCGCCCTGGGCACGGCGTTACGCGGAGACGCACGGCGGCGAGCCGCCCGCGGTGATCGTCGGCGAGTTCCGCAACCGCTCGCTCGAGCACATCCCGGTGAACACCTTTGTCCGCGACCTGGAGCGCGCCTTCATCAACTCCGGAATGGTGCGCGTCGTGGCGAGCCCGGAAGAACGGCAGCAGGTGCGGGCGGAGCGGGAGGACCAGCAGCAGCACGCGCGCGCGGACACCCGGGCGCGCATGGCCTACGAGCTGGGCGCCCGCTACATGCTGCAAGGGGAGATCCAGTCGATCGAGGACCAGGAGGGGCGTGAGCGCGTCGTCTACTACCAGGTCGACGCCACGCTGATCGACCTCGAGTCGAACCTCAAGGTCTGGGCCGGCCAGCACAAGATCAAGAAATACATCGTGAGGGAAAGGCTGGGGTTCTGAGCGGCGGCCCCGCCCGGGTCGCCGCCCCCTCTCCGGCGTGGCGCCGTCGCGGGCCGAGCGGCTAACCCGCGGCCGGCGAGCTGCGCGGGTCCAGCAACGCCTCGTAATCGGCCGGCGTGTCCACGTCGCGCGGCGGCGAGAACGGGAATTCGACGCGGTGGACGCGGGCCGGGTCCCGCCCCACCACCTCCCGCCCGCCCCGGTCGCCGCGCACGGCCAGCAGCTCGGGGAAGATCGACGCGTCGAATAGCACCGGGTTGCCGCGCGTGCCGGCGTAGACGGGGACCACGATCGGCTTTCCCGTCTCCCGGTAGGCCCGGATCAGCGCCCCCACCACCTCCGGCGCGAGCTCGGGCTGGTCGCCGAGCACGATGAGCGCCGCGCGCGCCGCCGGGCCGAGCGAGCGAATCCCCGCGGCGATCGAGGTGCTCATCCCCTCTCGGTACTGCGGGTTGGGCGCGAAACGGACCCTGAGCCCGGCGAGGGCGTCGCGGACCGCCTCCGCCTCCCTCCCCACCACCACGACCACCTCCCCCACCGGCGCGGCCAGCACGTTCTCGACCGTCCTGCGGATCAGCGGGACCCCGCCGAGCGAGGCGACGAGCTTCTGGGAGCCGAAGCGCGAGGCCTCGCCCGCGGCGAGCACGATCGCCGAGATCATGCGCTCCCCCCGCCGCCCCCCGCCGGCCCCACCCGCGGCGCGCCCGGCAGCGCCCCCGCGGGACACGCCGTCTCCGCCCGTCGTCGCTCCGCGCCCCGCTCCACCCGGAACGCCACCGCCGTCCCGCCGCCGATCCGTCCCCGACCGACCTCGGCCGCCCGACCCCGGCCGCAGCCCTGGGAAGATCGGAGGCCCAGGAGGATCACCCCGCTGCAGGCCCCGCTCATGACGCCCGGTCCCGCATCGGCCCGCCCGGCCGCCCGTTCCGCACCGCGACCACCTCCGCCAGGATGCTCAGCGCGATCTCCTCCGCCGTCGCCGCCCCGATGTCCAGCCCGATCGGCACCCGCACCCGGTCCAGCGCCTCGCGCGGCACGCCCTGCTCCGCCAGCACGTCCAGCAGCGCGCGCCCCCGCCGCCGGTTGCCCAGCAGCCCCACGTACGCCGGGTCGCCCCGCAACACCACCCTCAGCACCGGGAGCTCGGACCGGTAGTCGTGCACGGTCACGATCACGAACGTGGACGGAGTGTACGCGATCTCCTCCGCGATCGCGGACGGGACCCCGACCCGGATCTCGTCCGCGTCCGGGAAACGCTCCCGCGTGGCGAACCGCGGCCGCCCGTCCACCACGATCGTCCGGAACCCCAGCGCCTTCGCGAACCGTACGACCGGCATCGAGATGTCGCCCGCGCCGAACACCACGGCGACCGGCGGCGGAGCGTGGACCTCGAAGAAGACGTCCAGCGGCGCGGCGCCGCGCTCGAGCCTCAGCGTCCGCGAGCTCCCCTGCCGCATGAGCTCGAGCGCGCGCCGCCGCGCCTCCTCGTCCAGCGCCGGATCGCCGAGCGTGCCCTCCACCGCGCCATCCTGGAAGACGACGAGGCGCGCCGCGCCTTCGTCGAGCGCGACCGCCACCACCGCGGAGCGCCCCGCCTCCCGCTCCGCCCGCACCCGCTGGTAGGCCCGCCACGCGGCGCTCGCCGTCCCCGAGAGGTCCACCGGCTCGATGAAGACGTCCAGCGTGCCGCCGCACGAGAGCCCGAGATCCCAGGCGTCCTCGTCGCCCAGCGACAGCGAGAGCAGCCGCGGCCGCGAGGTGGCCAGCACCTCCTCCGCCTCCCGCAGCACCCGCCCGTCCACGCACCCGCCGATCGTCACCGACCCCAGGATCCGCCCCCCCGCGCCCACCCACATCTTCGCGCCCTCCTTCTTCGGCGTGGTCCCCCGGGTCGCGACCAGCGTGGCCATGGCCACGCGCGCCTCGTGCTTCGAGATCGCTTCGAGCTGGCTCAGCGTCTCCATCGTTACCGAACCCTGCGCAGCGGACTGGATCGGGCTGACCCTGAGGTATGTAGCGCCCGCGGACGCGGGGGTCAACCCGGCAGCGCCGGCGAGCAACGGCGGGCCCGAGCGGGCGGAGGCGCAGAGGGCGAAAGTGCGCCCGGCGCCGATCCCGGGAGGGGTCGGCGAGCCACGGAGGGAGCGGCGGACCGGGCACAGGGATCAGCGGACCAGGGACGACGTAGCGGACCAGGGGGACAACGTAGCGGACGGGGACGACGTAGCGGACCAGGCACCGTTTTCCACTCTTCAAATCACGTCGTGGCTTGAAGATAAGCCAGTCAACGCCGCGTACCTGGCACCCATTTTCCAGAGTTGCGCCATCCCACTATCGACAGGTCCGCAATGGACAGGGCTGTGGCCGGCCACGGCACGGGGAGCGGACCAGGTACCGATGTCAAGGCTGTAATTCGTGGCATGCCTTGAGGTTACGCAGCTCACTCGGGCGGACCCGGCACCCATTTTCCAGAGTTGTTCCACACCGCTATCGTGTGACCCGTAACGCTATCGCAAGCTACTCCCGAAACCCAGTTCTGCTCTTGCCTACCGCCGGCGCCTCCCCTCGCCCCGCGTCCACGCACACCGCGGGCGTGGCGTTCCGGGTCAACGCATGGCATTTTGTGGCAGGATCGGAAAGTGGGCGCCGGGTCCGCAGGCGCGAACCGCACGAACCCAAGCTACGCCATGCCTTCGAAACCGGATAACGGTGCCGGGTCTGCCGGATTGCGGTCCGCCGAAATGGAACCGCGCCGGTCCACCGACCCGGGCCCGCCCGCCGCAATCCTGACCGAGCTGTACGTCTATCCGCTCAAATCGGCGCGCGGGATCGCGCTCGAAACGGCCGAGCTGGATGACTTCGGGATCCGCCACGACCGCCGCTGGATGGTGGTCGACGCGGCCGGGCGGATGGTCACGCAGCGGGAGGAGCCGCGCCTCGCGCGGATCGTGCCGCGCATCGAGGGGGAGCGGCTCGTGCTCACCGCGCCGGGCATGGAGCCGCTCGCGCTCTCGATCGCCGGGGGCGAGGGGCCGCGGATCGAGGCCAGCATCTGGAACGACCGGGTGGAGGGGGCGGTGGTGCAGGAGGCGGCGACGGCGTGGATCGGCGAGTACCTCGGCGCCCCGCGGCGCATCGTCCACATGCCCGACCGGGTGTTCCGGCGGGTGGACCCGCGCTACGTACCGGAACGTCGCCGCGTCTCCTTCGCCGACGGGTTCCCGTTCCTGCTGATCTCCGCGGAAGCGCTCGACGAGCTCAACGCCCGCCTCGAGGTCCCCCTTCCCATGAACCGGTTCCGCCCGAACCTGGTCGTCCGCGGCGCCGGCGCTCACGCGGAGGACGGGTGGCGCCGCATCCGCATCGGAGGCGTCGAATTCGAGATCGTCAAACCCTGCGCGCGCTGCGTGATCACGACCACCGACCAGGAAACCGGCGAACGCGGCGCCGAGCCGCTCCGCATGCTCGCCACCTACCGGCGCCGAGGCAACAAGGTGCTCTTCGGCCAGAACGCGCTCCATCACCGCCCCGGCACCCTTCGCGTGGGCGACGCCGTCACTGTGCTCGCGACCACGCGGCCCTGAGCCGGTCGCTTCACGCCGTGGCCGGACTCGGCACCTCGCCCGCCACCGCGCGCAGCACGTCGAAGGTCGTGACGATCCCCACCAGCTTCCCCCGATCCATGACGAGCGCCCGGTGGATGCGCGCGCGCAGGAGGAAGCGCGCGAGCTGCTCGAGCGTGCTCTCCGGCCGCACCGAGAATACGGCCCGCGTCATGATGTCCCGCACGGTGAACTGGTCGAACGCCTCTTCGAGAGCGCCCGTCGTCACCCTGCCATAGAGCTCGGGCGCCTCACCCGCCATGAAGTAGTACCAGGACGCCTCTTCGCCTTCGTCCTCGACTTCCTCGGGCGGGTATTCGACGGTGCCTTCGCCAAGCCCGTCGGGCGGATCCTGCTGCTCGGCGGCGAGCCGGACCAGGTCGCTCACCGTGACGACGCCCAACACCTTGCCGGACACGTCGCAGACGGGCGCCCCGCCGATCCCGCGCTCGTCCAGGAAACGCGCGAGCTCCCGGACGCTCATGTCGGGCGGGACGGTCGCCACGTCGGTGCTCATGATCTCTTTCACCTTCACCATCCGGGCCTCCTTCCGGTCAGGGTTGGCGGGCAACCCATCCCAACGGTAGCACGGGCACGGGCTTGCGTCCGTCGGGGAAGACCGGAATCGCGGTGGGGATGGCCCCGACGCGGGGTCGGGAGGTGAGGGGACGGGGGCCGGAGCGAGGGCGACCAGCAAGACGGGCAGGGGGAGAAGGGCTGGATAGGGGCGGACCGGTTGCCGCGGGAAAGCAGACCAGAAGGCGGATCGGCGGAGTAGAGGGCAGGCGGCGGGCGGGGCAGGCACCGGGGAGCCGAACCAGGCCCAGACGCGGGCAGGCGGGCCCGGCGCGGGCAGGGGGATGGGCGGAGGTGGCGCCAGGGAGGCGGACCGGGCGGGAGACGCGTGCGTAGCCATGGGAAGTGTCAGCGGACCAGGCACGCGTGGCCGGCCCCGGCGCCGGGGCTAGGGGGAACGGCTTGGCGAACCAGAGCGGATTCAAGGACGAGAACGGTTTGACGGACCAGGGCCCGGTCGCCGCACCGGGACGGGTCAGTTGACCAGGGACGGGTAGGTGGACCGGGGAGGGATCGCCGGGCGGGACGGCCGACCGGGGGTGGATCAACCGACCGGGGAGGGGTTGGCGGACCAGGTACCGTTTTCCACTCTTCAAACCTCTATGGCTCTTGAAGTTAGATCGAATTCCCGACCGGACCCGGTATCCATTCTCCAGAGTTGCTCCAAAACGCTATCGCTCGGCCCATCATGCTATCGAGCTCACACCCCAGAACCCGGCGCTACCGCGGGCTCTTCGCCCCGGCCCTCCCCTCCCCCGCTCCACCGGCCTTCGGCGGCCATGGCATTCCGGGTCAGTCGATAGCCGGTTGGGTCAACTCTGGAAACTGGGTGCCGGGTCCGCAGTATCTGTCCTCGTAACCTGAATCGCCAGACTCACTTACAAAACAAAAAACGGTGCCTGGTCCGCCGGGCCCTGCCCAAACCGCCATGGGTCGACCCAGAACGCCATGCTCGCATTGTGCGTCGGCGCGGGATGCGCGGAGGCGCGGACCAGCTGGCCAGCGGCGAAGCGGGTTTCGAGAGCCGCGGGTGATGGTACTATGGGTCAGGTGATAGCCGGTTGGGTCAACTTTGGAGAATAGGTGCCAGGTCCGCGGGTGCGAACGCTGTATCTCCAAGGCAGGACGTGATTTGAAAAGTGGAAAATGGTGCCTGGTCCGCTACTCTCTCCCCTGGTCCGCCACTCTCTACCTGGTCCGCCACCCTCTACTGGTCCGCCAATACGGTGGTCCGCCGATCCGGTGGTCAGTGCTGGTCCGGTGCCTGGCCCGCTAACCTGCTCGTCGCCCACTCACCCGTAACCCGCCGATAGTCGCGCCCGGTCCACTGATCTATCCCCCGGTCCGCCGACCCGCATCGCCCCCGCAAGAAACACCGAGAGGGCGGACCGGCCGACTCCCACCCGGCCCCGCCCCCTCGCCCGACACCCTCGCCCGTGGAGTTCGCCCGTCACCCTGGCGGCGCCTCACACCGTGACAGCCTCTTCGAGCTCCGCCTCACCGGGCGAAGCAGCCCGCGCGTCGGGCTGCGTGCGTCGCCACCACGCCCGGAACCGACGCCACGCGAGCGCGAAGCCCGTCCACACCAGCACCACCGCGCCGGCCGAAACCAGGCCGGCCACCGTCTGACCCACGATCCCCGCCACCTCCCCGGTGTGCGCGAACCGCAGGATGCTGCGCGCGCGCCGGCCGGGCGAGTTGTCCGCGAACGTCTCCTTCCGCACGACCTCGCCCGTCGAGCGGTCCAGCGTCACCTGCGACCGCTTGTGCGGCTGCCCGCCGTTCCCCCGGTCGATCGTGAAGGTCACCGCCTCCGGCGACACCCCGGAAAGCGACACGCTGATCGTGCGCCAGCCCGCGACCTCCAGCGCCGCACGGCGCAGGAGCGGGTCGATTCCCGCCAGCGAGACCGGCTCGGCCGCCTCACGGCCTGGGCCCCCGGCCGGCTCGCCGCGACCGCTCCCGCGCCCGGGCGCCAGAGCCCGCCCTCCGCTCCCCGCCCCTCCCCGCTCACCACCGCCCGACACCCGCCCCGGCCCACCCGGCGACGGCGGACCACCCGGGCCTCGCGCGCCCGCCGGCGGGGGCGTGTCCCCTGCCAGCCGGTACACCAGATCGCTCGCCCAGGGATACGAGATCACGACCCCCGAGGCGACCACCACCGCCAGCGGGATCAGCGCCCAGATCCCGATCACGTTGTGCCAGTTGAAATCCCGCGCCTTCCCCGACAGCCCTCGACGGAAGAACAGGACGTTGCGGAAGGCCTTGCGTGTCCGGTTCTGCGGCCACCAGAGGTAGAAGCCGCTCAGCACGAGGAAGAGGAACCCCAGATTGGCCGCGCCCGTGATCGCCTTCCCCACCGCCCGACGCTCCCCCTCCGCGCCCAACCACCGGTGCCACGACATCACCGCGCTGAAGAACTTCCGCACCGCGGCGTTCCCCTCCCCCAGCACCTCCCCCGTGTAGGCGTTGAGAAACAACGTCCGCTGGCGGCCGAACGCGACCTCCACGGGCCGGGCCGGGTCCGCATGCCACGTGATCGACGTCGGCTCGCCACCCCCCGCGGCCCGCGCGCGCGCGAGCAACTCCTCCGCGGGCAGAGGCCGCGCGCCCGGCCT
Source organism: Longimicrobiales bacterium (assembly GCA_036564015.1). Lineage (GTDB taxonomy): Bacteria > Gemmatimonadota > Gemmatimonadetes > Longimicrobiales > RSA9 > DATCLG01. The sequence goes on along the minus strand of DATCLG010000063.1, from coordinate 8,546 downwards.
GGGCGGGCCCGCGTCCAGCCCCCGCGCGTCCGCCCAGGCCGTGATCTGCCTCTGATACGTCAGCAGGACGCCCGTCACCGACATGATCAGCACCACCAGGCCCATGCTGAGCCCGGTGGCGAGGTGCAACCAGAAAATGAGCTTGCGAAAGCGCTTCATCGCGATCTGTCGACCATTCGGCCGCACGACGCGGCGCAGACCATCGCCGGCGACCGCGGGACGCCGCCACCGGCCTGCATGAGTTTGAGAATCGTTCTCAACGATCGGCAAGGTACTGGGCGGCAAGCGGGGCGTCAAGGTGAGGTGCGGCAACGCCGCCCGGCGCCGCGGGCCCGCACGACGCGCCGGGGCTGCAAATGGCGTAAGTGTGCCCGCGAGGCGTTGGCCGGCCACTCCGGCGGTGGCGCCGCCGGGCCCGTCTGCCCCCGCCGCGATTCGCGGTGGGAAGACGAGCCGTGAGAGTGTCCGGGGCCGCCATCCGCCAGCGCCGGGCTGCGCGGCTGGGGGAAGGAAGGCCGTCGGCCGCCGCGTGGCCCGCCGATCCCCGCCGCCCCTCACCCCCTTCGCCGCCCCCACTTGACGTCCCCGGCACCCGCCTCTACCTTCTCCCCCGCGGTTGAGAACGATTCTCAATCGCAACCACGCACCGAAGGGTGCCCATCTCGGGAAGACGGACGACGGGACGCACGTCGGCCCGGTCATCACGGACGATCCGCGGGGGCGTCGCGGCTGGCGCGCCGCTCCCGACGTCAATACCGGAGACGGAGAGACCAATGCGGAGCCACGAGTACCAGAGCAGGCCAGGTGCGGTCCGGCGGCGCGTGGCGTGGACCGGCGCGCTGCTGATCGCGGGGTTAGCGGTCGATCCAGCATGGGCGCAGGGGCGGCGGGATGCGGATCCATCGCGGCCCGAGGACCCGATCCCGCTCGAGGAGCTCGTCGTCACCGCGTCGGGCTTCGAGCAGAGCCGGATCAACGCGCCGGCCAGCGTGACCGTGCTGACCCGGTCCACGATCTCGACGCAGCGCAACACCAGCCTGGCCGAGCTGCTGGCGAACGTCGAGGGGATCGACGTCGGGGACCGGGTGGGGAAGACCGGTGGGTTGAACATCCAGCTGCGCGGGATGCCGAGCGATTACACGCTCATCCTGATCGATGGGCGTCGCCAGAACCCGCCGGGGAACGTGACGCCGAACGGGTTCCACGACACGTCGAGCGGGTTCCTTCCCCCGCTCTCGATGATCGAGCGGGTCGAGGTGATCCGCGGTCCTATGTCGACGCTCTACGGCTCCGACGCCATGGGCGGCGTGATCAACATCATCACGCGGCGGGTGGGGGACCGCTGGCGCGGCTCGGTGGGCGTGGATGCCACGCTCCAGGAGGAGTCCGGCTTCGGCAACATGTACTCGGGGAACCTGGCGATCAACGGGCCGGTGGTGCCGGGGCGGGTGGGGCTGTCGCTGCGCGGCAGCGTGTTCCACCGGCAGCGCTCGGAGCTGAAGCCGACGGGCGAGGTCGGTGAGGGGGTGGAGATCAGCCGCCGCGGCCCGAGCCCGGTGGAGGGCGACATCTACACGCTCGGCGCGCGCCTGACCTTCACGCCGACCCGCGGGCACGACATCTGGCTCGAGGTGGATCGCGCGCGCCAGGCGTACGACAACTCGGAGGGCCAGCTCGGCACCCTCGATCGCCCCGATGCCGATCCGCCGCAGATCGCCGGCTACGGGCCGAAGCTGCGTTTCCACCGCGACCAGGCCGCCCTGGTCCATCACTGGCGCTTCGGTTCGGGGACCCTCCAGTCGAGCCTGTCGTGGAACACGACGGAGACGCTCGGCCGCACGATCCCCGAGGGCACGCCGGGCGGCCCGCCCGGCAGTGGCGCGCCGAACAAGCCGGCCGGCGCCCCGCGGACGCTCGAGGCGACGAACGTCATCTTCGACACGAAGCTGGTGCGCAGCCTCGGGCGGCACATGGTCACCGTGGGCGGGCAGTACTGGGATGCGGAGATGGTGGACGGCGTGGCGCTGGAGCCCTTCACGTTCACGCAGTGGGCGCTCTTCCTGGAAGATGAGTGGTCGTTGACGAACGCGCTGGCGCTCACGCTCGGGGTGCGGCGCGACGATCACAGCACCTTCGGCGGCCACGTGAGCCCGCGGGCCTACCTGGTCTGGCACGCGACGCCGAACGTGGCGCTCAAGGGCGGCATCAGCCGGGGCTACAAGGCCCCGCGGGTCGAGCAGCTCGTGGATGGGATCATCGGCTTCCGGGGTCAGGGGACGATCGCGGTGATCGGCACGCCGAGCCTGAAGCCCGAGACGAGCACGAGCACCGAGGTCGGCGTGCACTACACCACCGCGGGCGGGCTCGGCGCCAGCCTGACCCTGTTCAACAACCAGTTCGACGACAAGATCGCCGAGGGCACGCCCGTGCCGAACTGCACGTACGCGGCCGCCCCGAACCGGCCCGGGTGCGTGGATTACGGCTACTTCCCCGAGCAGGAGAGCTTCGCGCAGAGCGTGAACGTGGATGAGGCGGTGACGCGGGGCGTGGAGGCGACGGCGACGGTGCCGTTCGGGGGGATCTGGTCGCTGTCCGGGAACTACACCTACACCTGGAGCGAGCAGCGCAGCGGCGAGAACCGCGGGATGCCGCTGACGAACACGCCCCGGCACATGATCAACGCCAGTCTCCGGGTGCGGCCGAGCGACCGGCTGAGCGGGTGGCTGCGCGGCGAGTACCGCAGCAAGCGTGCGCGTCGGACCACGAACGATCCGGACCCGGCCTACGAGGCGCTGGGCGACTACAAGGCGTACTCCCTCTTCCACCTGGGTGGTTCGTACGACCTCGGGCGCGGCGTTACGCTGAACGCGACCATCTACAACCTGCTGAACACCGACTTCCTGCGCTTCGCCGCGTACCCGGTCGAGCCGACGCCGCGGAACCCGTCGGGCATCGCCTACACGAGCGTGTACGCCAACCACCAGGAAGGCCGGCGGCTCTGGCTGTCGCTCTCCTACGAGTTCTGACCCGACCGGGCTCGGGGCCCTCCGCAGCCGCCGGTTCTGGAGCGCGCTGGCGTGCTCCGGAGCCGGCGGCGGCGTTTCGGGGTGGATCAGGCGCCCACGGGGGGTGGAGCGGGGATGAGTGGGCCCGTCGGGTAGGCGGACCTGGCTCGACGGCGCGGGGCCGACGGTTGCACGGACCCGCAGGCTGCTCGACGGCCCCGGGGACGGCCCGCCGGAGCCGGCGACGCTTCCTGTTCTTCCACGGTCAGGCGGAGCAGGCCCGGGACCGGACAGGTGCCTCCGGTGAGGCGGGCCAGCCCCGCTCCTGCGAACAGACGAACCCCGGCAGGGCGGACCAGACACCGCTTTTCAATCTTCAAGCGGCGATGTCACTTGAAGTTAGATGGACATTCCCGAGGACCTGGCACCCAGTTTCCAGTCTTGACCCAACTCGCTATCGGTTGACCCGGAATCGCATGCGGTGGCGGTGCGTGGCGACGGCCGAACGTGAGGCGTCAAGGGGAGCGCCCGGTTCTTCCAGCTGCTCGCGATCGCGTTGCGGGTCAGGCGATAGCCTGGTGGGACGACACCGGCCCTGGGGCCAGTCCATAGGAGCGGATCAGAGACAAGAACGAGCGGACCAGGCACCGATCTCCAGGCTGTAAGTCTTGGCATATGCGGATGTTACACAGCTCGCACCTGTGGACCTAGCACCCATTTTCCAGAGTTGCCCCACCCTGCTATCGCTTGACCGCCAATGCAATCGACCGCCCACTCGAGAACCCGGCCGCCCCGGGGCCTCCCGAGCCAGCGGCCGGATCTGGCTCGCCCTTCCGCTCCGGCTGCCATGGCATTACGGGTCAACCCATGTCATCTTGGGTCAACATTGGAGAATGGGTGCCAGGTCCGCCGGACCCGTGCGCGTAACCTCCATCGTCAGAATCGGTTACAAAGTGGAAAGCGGTGCCTGGTCCGCCGCCCTGGCCGTCCGCTGACCTGGCCCTGGTCCCCTGACCTGGCCGCGATGCCGGGTCGGCTGGCCTGGCCGAGACCGGCCCCGCGTCCGCGGCCGCGATCGACGCAACATCTAGCGGGGTAGCAGGTCACGAACGGAAAACCGGTGCCGGGTCCGCTGGTCGCGGTGGGGCGAGGTCTGATTGCTGCGGTGGTGCCAGCTCCGCTTTCTGGCGCGGCGCCGGGTCGGCGCTCCGGGTGCCGGGTCCGCTTTCTGGTCCATGGCTCCGATCCGCTCCTCGCCGACGGCTCCGGGCGGGGCTCTGGTTCCCGGAGGGCGGATCTGTGGTTCCACGGGGCGAACCCCGACCTCGTGAGCGCGGTCGTGCGGGGCCGGTCCGTGATCTTCGACTGCGGCGGAGCGGTGCGGGAGGACGGACGGGCTCCATCCGGGGGACGAACCCGCGCTCGGCGCGCGGGCGCCGGTGTCGGGGGCGTTCGAAGGGGAACTGACCGGTCGGGGCAGTCGCGCCGGACCGGGGCGTCCGGCGGGGCACGCGCCGACTCGCCGCCCGGCGATCTGGTGGTGACGCGCTCGCACCGGCCGGCGCGAGCTGCGGTGTGACACACACGCGGGGGAGGACGTTCGTAGCATGGCCGTCGTTTCCGAGTTCGCCGATCTGCGGTCCGTGGACCCGCTGGTGGATCTGCTCCGCGGCCGCCGGGTGGTGGTGCTGGCGGGGGCGGGGTGCAGCACGGAATCCGGGATCCCGGACTATCGCGGCCCGGGGTCGTCGCTCCGGCCGAGGCGGCCGATGACCTACCAGGAGTTCGTGAGCGGCGACGCCGCGCGGGCGCGCTACTGGGCCCGGAGCGTGGTCGGCTGGCGCCGGATGGCGGCCGCGCGGCCCAACCCCGCGCACCAGGCGCTGGCGCGGCTGGAAGCGGGCGGGGTGGTGGTGGGAATCATCACGCAGAACGTGGACGGGCTGCACCACGCCGCCGGGAGCCGGCGGGTGGTGGAGCTGCACGGCGCCCTGGCCCGCGTCCGGTGCCTCGCCTGCGGCGCGGCCGTCACGCGGGAGGCGTTCCAGGATCGACTCCTGGCCCTGAACGTCACGTGGGCGGAACGGGTCGCGGAGGTCACCCGGGGCGAGACGCTGGAATCGGCGCCCGACGGCGACGCCGAGATCCCGGACGCCCTCCTCGAGGGGTTTCGGGTGCCCGGGTGCGCCGCGTGCGGCGGGGTCATGAAGCCCGATGTCGTCTTCTTCGGCGAGAACGTCCCCCGCGAGCGGGTGGAGGAGGCATGGCGTCTCTTCGCCGAGGGGGATGTGCTCCTGGTCGTCGGCTCGTCGCTCGCTGTCTATTCCGGCCGCCGGTTCGTCCACCGCGCGCAGGAGGTGGGGATACCGATCGCCATCGTCAACATCGGCCCGACGCGCGCGGACGAGATCGCGGCGGTGAAGGTGGAGGGCCGACTCGGCCTGGTGCTCCCGGCCGTGGCAGAGGCCCTGCTGGGACGCGGGTGATCCGATGGCCTGCACGCGGCGGCCGCGAACGTTCGCGGACGACCGCGGAGGGAGAGGCTGCCACCGCGGCGATCCGGGTCAGCCGGGCGATTCGGGGGACACGCGTCCCATTTGCCTACGTCCCCCGGCACGCGCCCGGGCCCGGCGAGCGCGACCCGCGTGACGACGGGCGGTCACGCCCGCATCGCCTCGGCGAGGAGCGTGTAGGACTTCAGGCGGTCCTCGTGGCTGTAGAGCATCGTCGAGACCATCACTTCATCCGCACCGGTTTCCTCTACGACGCGCAGGATGCGGTCCCGCACGGTCTCCGGGTCGCCCACCACGAGGAGCTCGCGGTAGTTGCGGATGAGCGCCAGGTCCTCCGGCGTGTACGGGTACGACGTCGCCTCTTCCGGGCTCGGGATCGGGCCGAGCTGGTTGCGGTGCAGTCGCACCCAGTTCAGGTCCAGGGACCGGGCCAGGTAGTCCGCCCTTTCGTCCGTCTCCGCGCACACGACGGCGAGCGCGAGGATGGTGTGCGGCCGTTGGAACCACTCCGAAGGTTGGAACGCCTCGCGGTAGGCGCGGAACGCCGGCTCCGGCGGCGCCGGGCTGAAGTGGCTCGCGAAGCCGTAGCCTAGACCGAGCGAGCCGGCGAAGCGCGCACTGGCCCCGCTCGAGCCGAGCAGCCAGACGGGCGGGAGCCGCACATCGCTCGGGACGACGCGCACGCGGTGGAACGGATGGCTCTCCGGGAAATCGCCCCGCGAGAGCGAGAGCAGCTCCGTCACCTGCATCGGGAACTGCTCCGGGTCGAAGGGGCGCAGCGCGCTCGACGTGACCGGGTCCGTCCCCGGCGCCCGCCCGATCCCCAGGTCGATCCGTCCGGGGTGCAGCGCCTCCAGCGTGTGGAACGCCTCGGCGATCCGCAGCGGCGCGTGGTTCGGCAGCATGATCCCGCCCGAGCCCACCCGGATCCGCCGGGTCGCCGCGGCGACGTGCGCGATCAGGATCTCCGGCGCCGAGCTCGCGATGCTCGGTATCCCGTGGTGCTCCGCCAGCCAGAAGCGCGTGTACCCCAGCTGCTCGGCCAGACGCGCCAGCTCCACCGTGTTGCGCAGCGCCTGCATCGCGGTGGAGCCGGCGGCGATCGGGGCGAGGTCCAGCACCGAAAGGGGGACGATCATGCTCATACGGCGCAGCGTCCGTCGGCGCAGGCGTCCCCACCATCCCCGGCGTCGGGCGCCCGAGCAGCCTGCGCCGCCACCTCCTCCAGCACCCGCAGGAACGTGGAGGCCGGCTGCGCGCCCTGCACGGCCCACTTCCCGTCGATGACGAACGTCGGGACGGCCGTGATCCCGAGGCTACGGGCCCGCTCGATCTCCGCCTCCGTCTCCGCCAGCCCCTCGTCCGAGGCGAGGAACGCACGGACACGGTCGCCGTCCATGCCCGCCTCCACGGCCAGCGACGCGAGAAGCTCAGGATCGGAGACGTCCCCGCCCTTCGTGAAGTACGCCTCGAACAGCTTGTCCGCCAGCACCCGCTGCACCGCCGCGCCGTACTCGCGCTCCGCCAGCCACATCAGCCGGTGTGCGGTCAGCGTGTTCGCCGACAGGGCCCGATCCCAGTTCAGCTCGAGCCCCTCGCTCCGGGCGTTCGCGCTCGCCACCGCGAGCATGTCGTCCACCGGCCGGCCGAAACGCCGTTCCAGGTACGCCTTCAGCGGCACCGGCTCCGCCGGCGCACCCGGGTCCAGCTGGTAGGGCCGGAACACCACCTCCACCTCGTCCGCCCGTGGGAACGCGGCCAGCGCCCGCTGGAACCGGCGCTCGCCGATGTAGCACCACGGGCACGCCACGTCCGAATAGATCTCCACCTTCATATCGGCACCCGTTCAACGCGTGATCACGTCCAGGACACGCCCGAGCGCGGCCCGGTCCTCGGGCGACAGGGCAGACTCGAACGCCGCCAGCACTCCAGCCAACCGGGCCGCGCCCTCCCGCTCGCGCGCCCGCCCCGCAGGGGTGAGCTCCGCGAGCACGCCGCGCCGGTCGGCCGGGTCGGGGATCCGCCGCACCAGCCCGTCCGCTTCCAGCCGGTCGACCAGCTGCGTCACGTTCGACCGCACGCAGCTCAACCGTTCCGCGATCTCTCGCAGCGGCAACGGCCTGCCGGCGCGCCCGAGCAGCTCGAGCACCCAGTAACGCGCCGCCGTCAGGTCCACGGCGGCGAACGACTCTTCCAGCCGCCGCTCGAGCACCTGTGCGGCCCGGAGGAACCCCAGCAGCAGCGCCTCTCGCTCCGCGCGCCCTCGATCGTTCATATGTGAATGATACACAACTGAGAGAAAAGGGCAAGAGAACCTGAACCCGACGGCGCCGGTGGGCTTTCTCCAGGGCGGCGGGGTCGCCCGGCGCCCGGGGGCGGGGGTCGCACCCGCCGGCGGCGTGGCCGGCGGATCGGGGGACCGGGGCGGGGGGCGGCAGGTGAATGGGCCGGCCGCGGGCAGGCGGAGCGGGTGCGCGCAGGCGGAGCGGGTGCGGGTAGCCGGACCGGCGTATCGATCACAAGCTCATCTACCGGCTGGACACGGAAGAGCGGCTGGGGCTCGAGCGGAGGCGGACAAAGAGGCGCAAGAGCGCGGCTGTTCGAGAGATGCGGCCGCTCGTCTCTCGACCCGACGAGCGCTGGGCGATGGACTTCGTGCACGACGTACTGGCAGACGGCCGCACGATCGTGGTGGACGTCTCCTCGAGGGAGTGTGGGGCGCTGGTGCCCAGGACCTCCTTTCACGCAGAAGACGTCTGCCGCATCTTGAGCGAAGTGGGAGAGCGTCGGGGCAAGTTGCCGGAGTGCATCACGGTCGACGATGGGAGGGAGTTCACCTCGAAAGCGCTCGACCACTGGGCCTACTGGAACCGGGTCCGGCTGGACTTCAGCCGCCCGGGCAAGTCTACGCACAACGCCCACATCGAGGCGTTCAACGGAAGCCTCCGGCGTGAGTGCCTCTCGCAACCCTGGTTCCTGGACCTGGACGAGGCCAGCGCGATCCTCTCCCGCTGGAGGGAGGATTACA
>DATCLG010000062.1:0-14938 GCA_036564015.1 Longimicrobiales bacterium | reverse complement strand
CCGCCACCCGCTCTAGCACCCGCAGCGCCTCCCCAATCGGCTCCACCACCGCGTCCAGCGTCGCATTGATCCCCTCCACAAGCTCCCGATACCCACCCTCAAACTTCTTCACATCACCCCGCACCTCGAGACGACCAGCCTTCCCCGCCTCCGTCAGCCGTCCGACCTCCGCCACCAGCTCCGCGTTCACGGTCGCCACCGTGTTGAACGCCTTCGACAGCTGGTCCTTCTCGCTCTTCGGCACCAGCCGCAGATGCGTGTCGCCCGCCGCCATCCGCTCCGCCGCCGCGGTCAGCTCACGCATGTAGCCCACCAGCTCCGACAGCGACTTCGCCAGCCGGCCGGTCTCATCCTGCGTCCCGGGATCCGCGACCTCCTGATCCGCATCCCCCAGGGCCAGCCGCTCCGCCACCTCGGACGCCAGCACCAGCGGCCGCGCCAGACGCCCCGACACCACCCACGCGAGCCACGCCACCACCCCCGCCGCAACCAACGCCAGGACGACCATCTGCCACATCAGGCTGCCCGCGTCCGAGAACGCCTCCTCCGCTCGCTGCGTGATCACCACCCCGGCCTTCCCGCCCATGAAGCCCCGATACCACCCGCTCGACTCGCCCGCGTTGTCCAGCACCCCGTACGCAACCAGCAGCTCCCCTTCGCCGAACAGCTCCTCGACCTCCGAGCCCGTCCGCCCCTGCGCCAGCCCCGCAGCGCTCCGGCTCCCGGCAATGCTCGCCCGCAACACCCGGTCGGCGTCCCGTGCGCCCACCACCACTCCCTCCGGATCCACCACGTACGCACGCACCGTCTCGCTACCCCGCTCCGCGAAGTACCGCTCGATGTATCCCAGCACCGTCTGGCTCGCCCGCGCCCAGTCCAGGTCCGCCACCACCACCCCCATGTTGTCGTCCCCCGACCGGATCGCGCTCGCCAGCATCACCCGCTGCGCCCCGCCAGGAAGCCGCTCCACCGGCCCCACATACGCCGTACCCTCCCCACGCAACGCGGCCCGGAACCATTCCGCACTCGCCACGTTCCGCTCCGCACGCACCGCCGCTTCCTCCCCGCTCGACGCGACCAGCCCTCCCTGCGGGTCGTAGACCAGGATCGCCCGCAACAGCCCGGACCGCTGCGTCGCGCTCGCCAGCACCGCCTGCGTCGACGCCGGGTCCGCCATTCCCGTCACCGCCGCCACCAGCTCCGGGCTCGTTCCCAGCTGCTGAACGTCCAGCGCCCGCTCATAAATGATCCGGTCCAGCCAGTTCGCCGCCTGGTCCGCCATCAGCGCCCGGTCCGCACCCGCCCGCTGCGCCATCGTCTGCCGCAGCCTCACCACGGCGATCCCCGTCGCCACCATCAGCGGCAGCACCGCAATCGCCACAAAGGTCAACAGCAGCTTTCCCCGTACGCTCTTCCGCAAGCCGAACATGGGATCCCGGTCCAATCGTTTGAAGGTTCTCGGTCCTCGCCCCGTCTCACCCGCCCGCGGTGTACACGATCGGCAGCACCACCCGCGTCCTCACGGGCTTGCCTCCCACCTCGCCCGGCGTGAACTCCAGCTTCTTCGCCACCTCCTTCGCCGGCTCCACCAGCTCCGGAACCGTCGCCGACACCACCTCCACCGTCCCGGGCTCCACCTTCCCGTCCGGACCGATCACGAACTGGAGCTGCACCTTCCCGCCCACCCCCTTCTCCCGCAAAGCCGCCGGGTACGAGCTCTCCACCAGGCTCTTCACCCGCGCCGGCGATGCGATCTTCGGCAACTTCGTCAGCTCAGAAGGGCTGTAGACGACATCCTGGGCCTCCGCTCGGCCTGCACCCACCAGCAACAACGCGAAGACCAGCGCACCGAAGCCCGCCAGCCTGCTGCCCCGGAAAACAGCCCGGCTCTCTTCCTTCTCCATTCGCCAGTACCTCCGTCGATTGGTTTCGGGATGCACGTTTTCACCCCTATTCTCGGCACCGGCCTGGAAAACTTTACCACCGCGAAAAAAGGCGGGCGGCGCAGCCCAGCCCTGCTGGGTCGCACCGCCCGCCTCGTCCCCGGGCCCGCCTCCACCCCGTGCCTCGCCCTCACCGCCCCGAGCCCCACCAGTCCACCGCAGCCCCACCCCCCTGCCACCCGCCCGGCGCCTTGCGTCCAGCCCGCCCGGGGAACAACTTGAGGATCCAGGGACTATCCTTTGACTGGAATCAGCACGACCGACGGAAGGAGGCGCATGAACCAGCTCGTCGTCGTTACCTATCCCGATCCGGTCGCCCTGGAAGCCCGCCCCATCGAGCACGACGCCATCCCCGAGGGCGCCGTCGGGCTGGGCTACTATCACAACGGCAATCTCATCGCCCGCGGAGTCGTTCCCCCCGACGCCCTGGAAACGATCCACGCGCTGCTCAGCGCGCCCGTCGCCGTCGCCCTCGCCGCCACCGAGGACGACCAGGGCAACATCGACGCCCGCGTCTGCCTCGCCATCCCCCTCGATCCCAGGCAGCTGCAGGAGGACGACGAAGACGACGAGCCCTGGAAGGCCAGCGTGCCGCCTCCGCCCCCGGAGGTCGACTCGGCCTACTATACCGGCCCCGCCTCGGACGCCGGCCAGGCCCACCTCGCGCTCATCCCGATCGGCAACGTCGTCCGCAGCGCGCGCGACCGCCGCCACCCGGGCGACGTGGCCGGCGATGCCCGCGAGATGCTCGACAACCTCTTCGCCGGCAAAGCCCAGGACGCCGTCCAGAAGGCGATCGATGACCTGCTGAGGAGCATCTGACGGCGGTTCGCCTGGATACCGTCCCGGCCAAAAAAAAGCGGCCCGGCGCGCCTCCTCGCCGGGCTGCAACGTTCGCTCCGCGCCGTCACCGCGTCGCCGGCGGCTCCACCGCCTGCACCCCGTAGTCCGTCACCTCGCCCAGCAGGTACGGCCGGGTCGCCCGCCCACGCTCATCGAAGCGAACCTCGCCCGCAAGGCCCGTGAAAGCCTCCCGCGTCCGCCCCACCGACGACAGGTACTCCCGGACCTCCTCCCGGGTCCGCGCCCCCGAGCGCAACGCTGCCACGACCAGATGGATCGCGTCGTACGCCAGCATCGACCGACTGGTCGGCTGCCGCGCCGCCCACGTGGCGTACCGCAACCGGAAATCCGCCACCCGCGCCTCCTCCGCCTGCGGGTCCGCGAACCGGACGAACAGCAACCCGCTCAACCCCTCCCCGCCCCCGCGGTACAGCAGCTCCGACTCGACCGCGTCGCTCCCGACCACCACCAGCTGCGGCAGCGCCGCGCGCACCGGCGGAAGGATCATCCACAGCTCCCTGCCCCGCCCCAGCCAGATGAGCGCGTCCGGGTTCGCCTGCTCGATGGCCAGCGCCAGCGCCCGCAAGCTCGCCGTGTCCGCTCCCGGCTCGAACGTCGACTCGAACACCACCCGCGCGCGCTGCCGCGTCAGCTCCCCCACCACCAGCCCGCGCAGGCTCCGGCCGTAGTCGTCATCCGAGTGAACGACGGCCATCCGCCCCGCCGGCTCCAGCTTCACCGCCTGCGCCGCGAGCAGCCGCGCCTCCTCCCCTCCATCCGCCACCAGATAGAAGCTGAACCGACCGGTCGTGTCCCGCTCCGCACCGTTCGGCGTCGGCACCACGTGCGGCACCCCCCGCTCGTTCAGGAACCGCGTCGCCGCAACACTCGGCCCCTGATTCCCCGGCCCCACCACCGCCACCACGTTGCTGTCCGCCGCCAGGCTGTCCAGCGCCGCAAAGAGCCGCGCCGAATCCCGATGGGCCTGCGGAGCCACGATCCACAGCCGCACCGGCCGCCCGTCGAGCCTGCCAGCCCTCATCAGCTCGGCCTGCACTAGCCGCGCCGCATCCGCGCCGTCTTCATCCAGCACCACGCCGATGTACAGCGGCTGCGCTCTCCGGCACCCCACCGCCAAAAGGACCAGCAGGATCCAGAAAATCGCGCTCTGCGTCTTCCTCGCGCCCACGCCGGCTCTCCGTCTGCGGTTGTACGATCGCGGTCCTTTATCCTAACAACCCCCGCGCCCCTCGGCCAGACCAGCGCCGCAAACGGCCGGCTCCACCCCCGAAGGTGCGCGTGCCGCCCCATCCTCCTATCTTTTCCCGCATGCGAAACAGCGACCGTCTCGCCTCCGAGGAGGCCCGCTTCCGCGCGATCTTCCGTGCAGTCCACGCCGACCACCCCGGCTGCCTGGATGACGAGTGGCTCTCCGCGCCCTGCCGTTACGCCGACGGCACCCCGGCCCCACGACCCATCGTCTGGTCCCGCCGCAACGGACCGTGGCACCAGGTCGACGTCCTCTGGGTCGGCGCCGCTCCCGGCAACGCCGGCGGCAAAGGCCACGGGCCGCTCGGCGCCCACGGCACCCGCATCCCCTTCGGTGGCGACATCGCGGGCGCGAACTTCGACGTCCTCCTCTCCACCATCGGCCTCGACCGCAACCGCACCTTCGTCGTCGCCGCCCTCAACCACCTCCCTGAAAAAGGCGGCGGCGAGCCCACCTTCGCTGAGCTCGTCCGCCCCGCTGGCCGCTTCCCCTCCAGCTTCCACCTGCTCGCCGCGACGATCCTCGCCGCCGGGCCCCGCCTGATCGTCGCCCTCGGCACCATCGGCCTCCGCGCCACTCTCGCCGCAGCCCGCCTCGGCATCGAACCCCTCCGCCTCCCCAGCCCCACCCGCCTCCAGCGCGCCGGCCTCGCCCGCGGCACCGCCGCCCCCTGGCCCACGACCGAACCGCCCGCCGACTCCTTCCTCCACGCCTGGCGCGAAGCCTGGGGCGACACCCCGCTCCCCCACCTCCTCTGGCTCACTCACCCCTCCGCCCAGAACATGTCCCCCTACGCACGCACCTCGACCGCCTTCCACCGGCGCATGCTCGAGGCCCAGGCCGCCCTCCGCCAGGCCGCCCGCGAGGTGCTCCACTGGCAGCCCCCCGCCGCCCGGCCCCACCCACCCGAAACCGGCATCTACGCGCTCCCCGAATGGCGCGAGCTCATCCGGCCCCGCCACGAACAGCTCGACAGACTGTGGCGAGAAAAAGGCGTGTAGCGGCCCGCACCGTGCAGGACCACCGCGTCGAATCCCGGAACCAGAAGCGGCGTCAGCCGTTGCACGAAAACGCCGAGCGCATTACCGTTGATCTGTATGATACAGCCTGCTCGCGTGCCGCTCAGGACTCGGATCCCGACCGTTCTGGTCCGCCTCGCCACCGACGAAGGCGAAATCGCCTTCCGCGCCCGCTGGAGGCGGTCCGCCCGCGAGCTCCATCACATAATCCTCTTCAAGATGCGACAGGGACGCCCCCTCTGGTTCCAGGACGAGTGGGGCCACGACCTGGTCTTCAGGCCGGAATGCGTCTGGGCGGCAATGGTGGATGGCCGCTAGCCTCCGGAACCGCGAACCCCCACCTCACCCACGCAGCGCCGCGCCCCGCCTTCCCCCGGCCGGGACTCCGGCGCCTCAGAACTTCCACTCGACCCCCAGCACCGGCAGCACGGGCAGCGCCGCCAGCGCGCGGGGCTCCGGGTCAGCCTGCGGATCGTAGTAGTAGAAGAGAGCGTCGCGGCGATCCAGCGTGTTGAGCACCTTCAGGTAGGGCGTGACCTCCCGCTCCGCGCCCCAGAGACGCGCCCGCCAGGTGCGCGAGAACTCCGCGTCCAGCCGGAGGTACGGCTCGCCGGGTGCAGGGTACGTCAGCGCAGCCGCCGAGAACGTGGCCGGCTCCAGCGCAAGCCGACGCGACACGTCCTCCATAGTTGCCCCGGCGAACGTCGACACCGACGACGCGTCCGGCTCAGGGATCGCCGTGTACGGCAGCCCGGCTCCGTACCCCAGGCGAACGTGGAACCGGCCCAACGAGCCGAGCACCCCCGTCAGCCCCAGGCTGAGGAGATGCCGCCCGGAGAAGACCGTGCTCGTCGGGCTGCCCCCCTGCGTCGACCAGACCCACGCCAGCGAGTAGCCCAGCCAGCCCGTCACGTCACCCGTGCTGCGCCGGACCCAGAGGTCCAGCCCCGAAGCATTGGCCCGCTCCGTCCGCGTCGGGTCGTCCGGTCCGGCCGGAACCGACGCCGCCGGCGCCATCGATGCCTGCACCCCGTAGAGGAGGCCCGACGGACCCTCGGTCTGCTCATCGCCGGCGCTCAACAGGCCCGAGAAGCGCTTGAAGAACCCTTCCAGCCCCAGCCGTACCCCGCCCCCGAGGTCCTGCTGCAGCCCGAGGACCACGTGGGACGCGCTCGCCACCGACAGCGGCGGGACCCGCATCCTCCCGGGCGACGCCGCCAGCATCCCCTCGGGCGCACGCACATGCTGGCGGTAATGACCCGCCGCGAAGGTGAGCGCGGCCCGATCGCTCAACAACCAGGTCGCCGAAAGGCGCGGCGCGAGCCGGAGCGTGGGGTCCAGCCCGAAAACATCCGCCCGCAGCCCCCCACGCACCCGCACCCGGGAACCCACCGGCACCAGCGCCTCGACGTAGCCCCCCACGTTGTCGCCTCTGGCCCCCGTCTCGAAAAAGGCCGAATCGGCCTTCACCAGCCGCCGCCACGCCTCGTACTCCAGCTCCAGCCGGTCGAACGAGGCGCCGTACCGCAGCTCCACGTCTCCGAACGGCCGCGAGAAGTCGGCCGCCAGCCGGATCCGGTCCGATTCGCCGTCGACCAGCAGGGGCAGCGCGCTCCCCACCGGGAGGCGAGCCCTGAAGCGGCCGACCGCAGCCGTCAGCTCTGCCCGCTGCCCGAACAGCGGGCCGCGGTAACGCACCGAAGCCGCCGCGTTCCCCCACCGCGCCGCCCGACCGCTGGCCGTCGTGTCGATCCGGACACGCTCCTCGTTCCAGAACCCGGTGACACCCAACACCCCCTCCCGCCCAACATCCAGATCGATCCGGGCAAGCCCCTCCTCGTACGCGAACGGGAACGGGTCCTCCCGCACCCCGAAGGCGCCCGCGCCGTGGATCGCCCGGCCGCCCACCAGGTAACTGGCTCGCCCGCCGATCGGTCCCTCCACCGTCCCCCGTGCCGAGACCAGGTCCAGCGCGCCCGTCGAGTGTATCCCATCCCGGCGCCCCTCCCGCGTCGCCAGGTCCAGGACATAAGAGAGCCCGCCGTCATAGCGGGCCGGCGCGCCACCGACGTACATCTTCGCGGATCGCAGCACGTTGGGCTCGAATGCATCGAGCAGCCCGCCCAGGTGGAAGGGCGCGTAGACCGGCGCGCCATCCAGCAGGACCAGCTTGAGGTCCGCCCCACCACCCCGCACGTACAGAACATCGGTGGGATCGGCCGGCTCCCGCCCCGGCAGGCCCCGCGCCGCCTCCACCAGCCCCAGCTCCGCCACCCCCGGCGCGGCTTCCAGCGCACGCACCGCCGCCGCGCTCAGCTCCGGCGGCGCCGCGAACGCCGTGTCGCGCTCCCGCTCCCCCCGCCCGCCCCCGGCCACCACCGCCGGCAGCTTCACGGGCCGCAGCTCGATCCCCACATCGAGCACCACCTCCCCACCCGCCGGCACCAGCACTTCCACCTCCAGCGGCGCATGGTCGATGTGCTGCGCCCGCAGCCAGCGGCGCCCCGCACGCACCCCCACGATCGCGTACGACCCCGACGCGTCCGTCACCGCGCGCCAGACCGTGGACCCATCCCTCACCTCGACGAGCGCAAACGCAAGCGGCGCACCGGTGTCGAGACTGTAAACCCGACCCCGCACCGTCCCCGCCCCCGGGTCCTGGAGCAGCGAGCCGACCGTCAACAACGCGATCAGGGGAGCAAGCATCTCTCCTGCTCAGCGGAGGGGCTTCGCCCGGAGGATCACCTCCGGGCCCGCACTGTCCACCACGGGAGCCAGCACCCGGAGGTCCGTGCCCTGCTTCACCACATACGGCTTCCCGTCCACCTCCACCTGCACATCCCGCGCGCCTCGCGGCACCTCGATGTGCACATCGCCTGCGCCACCCCCCACCACCTCGATCCGCCCCGCCCCGATCCGGAAGCGCGCCGTCGCCGCACCGCCCGTCGCCTGCACCGCGGCCCGCGGCTCATCCACCAGCTGCACGTGGATCCGCGACTCCGGCGCCGGGCCCGTCAGCACGATGCGCACCCGGCCAGCCGCAGGCAAGATCGAAACGCCCGCCGGCGGCGCCTTCGTCACCGGCTCCTGCACCCGCTCCTGCGCCGCCGCCGACCCGCCCCGCCCGAACACCTCCGCAGCCCGGCCCCACGCCGCCACCGCCCAGCCCCGCACCGGCGAGCCCGGCAACGCCGCAGACGCCACCGCCGCAAACCCCAGCACCAGCACAGCAGCCCGCGCCAGCGACCCCAGTGACCACGCAAACCTCGCCCGGCCCTGCAACCGCCGCCTCAGCACCGCATCCGCCGCCGGATCGTCCAGCGCCTGCACCGCCCGCGAGAACAACTCCGCCGCCCCACGCAACGTGTCGAGCTCCACCGCGCACGCCTGGCACACCGTCAGGTGGTCCATGACCTCGGCCCGCGCCTCCGGCTCGAGCTCATCATCCAGAAGCGCCTGGAGCACCCCTTCACTCACGTGGGTCATCACTACCCTCTTGCGCCTGATACACCTCGACGAATCGCCGCAGCGCCCGGGCGACCAGCGTGCCCACCGAGCTCGGCGCCACGCCGATCACCCGCGCAATCTCCTCGTACTTGAACCCCTCCTCCCGCAGCAGCAACAGCTGCCGGTCCCGCGGCGAAAGCCGGTCGAGCGCCCCACGCACCACCCGCGCCCGCTCCGCCCGCTCGAACGCCTCGTCCGGACGCGGAGTCGTCGACAGCAGCAACGGCGCCTTCGCCAGCAACCGCTCCCTCCGCACCGCCTTCCGCGCGCCGTCCCGCACCAGGTTCATCGCCACCGTGAACAGCCACGGCCGCGCCTCCTCCGCCGGCAACTCCTGTCGCAGCAGGCGTACGAATGCCTCTTGCGCTATGTCCTCCGCCGCATCCGCATCCCCGGTCACCCGATACAGATACCGGTAGAGCGAGGGGTACAGACGCTGGAAAAGACCATCGAAGTCCACGTGTTCCCGGGTCGTAAGCCCCAGCCAGAGAAACGCGCTGGCCGGGCCGTTCGTGACACGCTCACCCCCCCTCCCCCGCCCCCCTGCTCGAGCCGCCGACGCGCTGGTCACCCCGACCTGCCGCCCCCTCCCTCCGGCGCCGACGCCACGCAAGATAAGAGTACACAACCGGTACGAACCCGGCCAAACCCAGCCCCGCCAGCGCCACCCACGGCCGGACCTCCGCCGGGAGCAACGCGCCCACCACCGTCAGCAACCCGCCCGCCACGAACGTCCGCCCCGCCAGCTCGTGCGTCTCCCGCCACACCCGATCATCTTCCAGGGTCCACGGCGTGCGGATCCCCATCCACCAGTTCGGCTGCACCCGCGGCAGCTGCCGGCCCAGCACCACGAACAGGATCCCCACCGCGATCAGCACCACCTGCGTCACGTCGATCCCCCACCCCAGCGCCGCACCCAGCATCAGCACCTCCAGCAGCGCCAGGAAGACGATCACCAGGTTCGCGATCAGCCAGTACGTGCCCCAGAACGCCTCGTACCGCGCACGCCTCGGGTCGATCTTCGGCAACAGCCACAGCAGCACCCACACCCCCAGCCCCACCAGCGGCCCGATGAACGCCCCCGGCCACCGACCCGCCCACCCATCCGCCTCCCCCCGCGCGTTCCAGTGCACCGGGATCCGCTCCGGCAACCACGGAAACACCGCCAGCGCCAGCACGAACATCCCCGCCACCACCACCAGCCCGACCCACCGCCGGCTCATTGGCCGCCCTCCAGTCCGAAATCGGTCATCGGCTCCTCCACGAATCCCCGCGATGTCACGCTGTTGAGCAGACAAAACAACGTGTCGCCCCGCCCGCGCCGCCAGCCCACCGCAATTGCACGATGATATCCAATAAATGCGAGATCGGGGCGGCCAGGATCCACAACCGCGCCGCGCTCGCCCCGGCCGTCGGGTCCCGCCCCATCGACGCCATCGGGCTCTCCCGCCGCGTTCGATCCACGAACGGTCGCAGCCTTCCCGGCGAGTTCGCCGCTATTGCATAAGCTGCTCGAAAGTCGATTCAAATGTTACGCGGAGAAGGGCGAAGAGCAATGGAAAAACGGGGTCGGGGGACGCGCCCCCGCGGCCCGGTCCGGGCAGCCCCGCAGGCCAGGGAGCGGCGCAGGCCAGATAACCCACAGCCGCTCCCCGCCCCGGGTCGGCCCCCGGCAACGGCCGCAGCACAGGTCAGTCGATCGCAGCCTCGTTCAGCGGTGGGAGATCAGCGCCGGGGCCGCCGCGCTACCAGCCGTACTCGGCGCCGTAGTAGCCCCGCCGGCGCCGCCCGCGCCACCAGCGGCCGTAGTACGGCTCGTCGTACCCGGCGGCGAACTCCCCGCCGTACCCCGCAGACCGGCGGCGCTCACGGTACGGCCAGCCATAACCGTACTCCTCCCGGTACGGCCGGTACGCCCGACGCCCGCCGTAGGGATAATCGTAACCCCTTTCCGGGAACCAGCGCTCCTCGTACTCGGGCTCCGCAACCCAGCGCTGCTCCCTCTCCCAGGGCCGTGGCCGACCCTCCCGCAGCCGCCGCCGTTCCTCCCGGCTCCACGGCGCCCACCCCCACCGGCTCGCCCCCTCCTCCTCCCACCGCGGAGGTCGCCACCAGCGGCCCATCTCTTCGCCGTACCCGCCGCCTGGCGCCCTGCGCCGCGGCCGCCGCCGCCACTCGCCCCGTTCCTCGTGTGCCATGGGTCGAACCTCCGTGGAAGAAACCGTTCCGCGCCCCTCGAACAGGGCCGCGCACCCCACCCTCCCGGCGCGCCGCCACGACCGACCGCCCGGTGCCTCGCAAGAACCATGCAGGGTCCGCCCGCCGCTCACCGGAAGTACGTGAGCCCCATCGCCTCCCGCACCCGCTCCATCGTCTCCGCCGCAACCCCCCGCACCCGCCGGTTCCCCGCCTCCAGGATCTCCGCCACCAGCGTCGGCCGCGCCTCGTAGTACGCACGCCGCTCCCGGATCGGCTCCAGGAACCGGTTCAGCGCCCGCGCCAGCTTCTGCTTCACCTCCACATCCCCGACCCGCCCCGCACGATAGCGCGCCTCCAGGTCCGCCACCTCTTCCCGGTCCGGGTTGAAGATCTCATGGTAGATGAAGACCGGATTCCCCTCGACCCGCCCCGGCACGTCCGCCCTCACCCGATTCGGGTCCGTGTACATCCGCATCACCTTCTCCCGCACCACTTCCGCGGAATCCGAAAGAAAGATCGCATTGCCCAGCGACTTCGACATCTTCTGCCTCCCGTAGATCCCCGGGAGGACCGGCACATCGCTCAGCAACGGCTCGGGCTCCTGGAACGTCTCGCCGTAGAGATGGTTGAAGCGACGCGCGATCTCGCGCGTTAGCTCCACGTGCGGCAGATTGTCGCGACCCACCGGCACGAGATCCGCCCGCCCGATCAGGATGTCCGCCGCCTGGAGCACCGGGTAGCCCACCAGCCCGAACGGCAGCGTCTCCAGCCGCGCCGCCGCCGCCATCTCCTTGATCGTCGGAATGCGCTCCAGCCGCGGCAGCGAAACCAGCATCCCGAAGAGCAGATTCAGCTCCGCCGTCTCCGGGACCGCCGACTGCACGTAGATCGTGGTCCGGTCCGGGTTGATCCCCACGGCCAGGTAGTCGATCACCATCTCCCGGATGTTCTCCGGGATCCTCGCAATGTGCTCCTTCTCCGGTTGCGTGGTCAGCGCGTGGAGATCCGCGATGATGCAGAAGCACTCGTGGTCGGCCTGCAGCCGCACCCTCTGCTCGAGACTCCCGACCCAGTGACCCAGGTGCAGCCGGCCCGTGGGCCGGTCGCCGGTCAGGACCCGCCGCCGTCGAACCTCGCTCACGCTACCCCAGCCATTGCCGGATCGCGGCCGTGCGGATCGCCCATGCCGGCAGCCGGAACAGGTACGCGGCCCGCCGGGCCAGCGAGGCGGCCGCGCCATCCAGCACGACGCCCTTCACGTCCGCGATCGCCTCGTGTCCGCTCACCCGCAGGAAATCGCCGAGGTGGGTGTACTGGAACGTCTCCCGGGCCAGCCGCTCCTCCACCCAGTGGCGCACGTTGGCCGCGCAGACCTCCGATTCCTGCACCGCCGCCTGCGCCGTGTCCGGGAGCGGCTCCCCCGTCACCCGGCCCGGGTAGCTGATCGCATCCCCCACCACGAACACGTGGGGGAACCCCGGGAGCTGGAGCGTCCGCTCGACCCGCAGGCCGTGCACGCCGTGGCGCTCGGCCGGCAGAGCGTCCAGCAGCGGGTTCGGCCGGATCCCCGCCGCCCAGGCGACGGCGGCCGCCTCGAACCGCTGCTCCCGTCCGCCTTCCTGGAACAGAACGCCCCGATCGTCCACCTCCAGCACCTTCACACCGGTCCGCACCTCGATCCCCTTGGCCGCCAGCTTGGCTTTCGCACGCTCCCGCATTCCTTCGGACGAAAGCCGGAGGATCTCCGGCATCGCCTCGAGCACGATCACCCGTGGCTCGGTGCCCCTCCACCCGTGCCCGCCCAGCAGCTCCGCCAGCGCGAACGCCAGCTCGATCCCCACCACCCCGCCCCCCACCACGCACACCGGCTGGTCGCCCTGCGCCCACGCCCGCATCTGCAGCGTGGCCTTCAGCCGGTCGGCGTCGTCGAACGAGTAGAAAGGAAAAGCGTGCGCCTCCGCGCCGGCGACGCCGTGGAACGCCGGGGTCGAGCCCGGCGCCAGCACCAGCACGTCGAACGGGATCCGCCGGCCATCCGCGAGCAGGACCTCCCGCGCCCGCACATCCACCTCCCGCGCCTCCGCCTGGATCCGCTCCACCGCTCCCGGCGGAAGCAGCGTATCGTACGGCGGCGCAACCACATCCGGCTCCAGCTCGCCCACCAGGTACTCGTACAGCAGCGGCGTGAACACGAAACGGTCCCGCCGGTCCACCGCCGTCACCCGCAGCCCCTCTGGCGCCTGATCCAGCAAGCCTCGCAGCGCGTACAGCCCCCCGAACCCCAGCCCCACAAAGACCACGTGTGCCACCTCTCTCCCTCCGCCTGGCTCCTGAGCCGATCCCAGCAATTGCCCGCCCTCCACCCGCGTGCAACTCACGGGCCGCACGCCCCCACACGCCACGCCGCAGCGGAATGGATGTTGCAACCCGGCCCCCGCGTCTGAGGAGGCAGAACCCGCCCAACGACGATCTCGAGGCCCCGGCCCCCGAGGGGCGCCCTCGAGCCCGGCGCCCGTCCAGCCGGCTGGGCTCCCTGCCTCCAGTCTCCAGCACATCTCCCGCTCCCGGAGGAAGCCCTATGCCTGCGAACACCCTGAACGACCTGTTCCTCCACGGCCTCGGCGACATCTACGACGCCGAGCAGCAGATCCTCAGCGCCCTCAACGAGATGGAGACCGAGACCAGCAACGCCGAGGTCCGCGACCGCATCCGCCGCCACCGCGAGGAGACCCACCAGCAGATCGAGAACCTCGAGCAGTGCTTCGAGCTCCTCGGGACCGGCGCGCCCCGCGTCCAGTGCTCCACCGTCCGCGGCCTCCGCGACGAAAAACGCAGCTTCCGCGACCAGCAGCCCTCGCCCGCCGCCATCGAGGTCTTCAACCTGGACGCGGCCAACAAGACCGAGCACTACGAGATCGCCAGCTATCGCGGCCTCGTCGACCTCGCCCGCACCCTCGAGCTCGACGACGCACGGCGCCTGCTCGAACAGAACCTCAGGCAGGAAGAAGAGATGAGCCGATGGATCGAGGAGCAGCAGCCCCGCATCCTCGCCGAGCTGAGAGGGGGGCGGACCCGGTAACACGTCGCCGGCGGGCCCCTGCCCGCCGGCCAGCCCACCCCGCCCGCCTACCCGCGCAGCGCCTCGATCGCCGCCGCCAGGTCACCCGCCGGCCGGAACGCCCCCGCCCACAGATCCCCCACCTGCTCGAGCCGCGCAGGCACGTCCCGCAACCGGAACTGCTGCGGCTCCAGCCCCTCCACCACCTCCTCCCACGCCACCGGCGCCGAGACCGGCGCGCCCGGGCGCGCCCGCACCGAGTACGGCGCCACCGCCACCTTCCCCCGCGCGTTCTGCAGATGGTCGATGTAGACCCGGGCCCCGCGCGCCGAAACCGTCCGCTCCACCGTCGCCAGCCCCGACTCCGCTTCCGCCACCCGCTCGGCCAGCAGCCGCGCCAGCGTCGCGGCCATCCGGTAGTCCGCCCGCCCGCCCGTCGGCACGTAAAGGTGCAGCCCCCGCGACCCCGACGTCTTCACCAGCGCGTCCAGCCCCACCTCCTGCAGCCGGGCCCGGAGCGCCCGCGCCACCCGCACCACCTTCCCGAACCCCACCCCCGGGCTCGGGTCCAGGTCCAGCACGATCCAGTCCGGCCGGCTCGGCGCTGTGACCCGGGAATGCCACGTGTGGATCTCCACCGCGCTGAGCTGCGCCGCAAAAAGCAACGTCGCCCGCCCCCCGACGTAGCGCCGCACCCGCTCGCCCCCCGCCATCGGCAGCTCCGCCGTCCGGACTTTGTCCGGCGCCGGCCACCGCGCCCGCTGCTGCACGATCCCCTTCCCCTCCACCCCCCGCGGGTAGCGCTTCAGCATCAGCGCCCGGTCCTCCACGTGCCGGACCATCGCCTCCGCCACCCGCACGTAGTAGCGAACCAGGTCGCCCTTCGTGTAGCCCTCCCCCGGCCACAGCACCCGATCGAGGTGCGTGAACCGCAGCCCCTCCACCTCCACCGGCTTCCTGTCCCGCTCCCCTCGCTCCAGCGCTTCCAGCAGCTCCCACACCATCATGCCCGCCCGGCCACGCAAGTTCCGCCCCACCCCCTGGCGCCCCCCCAAACAGCGCGCCCCGGGGGCCCGCCGAGCGGGCCCCCGGGGCGCCA
>DATCLG010000061.1:0-16272 GCA_036564015.1 Longimicrobiales bacterium | reverse complement strand
CGTCCGCGCCCGTCACCGCCGCCACGAGGCGATCGAGCAGTGGATCAAGCTCGCCATCGCTCGCGCCGAAGAAAACATCATCAACACCCACATCAACAACGCGATCACCTTCGCCGCGCTGCTCGAGGATCACTACCCCCTCGACCGCTGCGTCGCCGAGTACCTCTCTGCGCTCTCCGTCACCGGCAGCCGCGGCCAGACCGTCTTCCAGCGCACGATGGCCCGCATCGCCGACGCTCGCCTCCCGATCCCGAACGCCGCCGCGGCCGCCCCCCGCTCCCCCGGCCGCCGCGACGACGACTGAGCCTCCAATCCCTTCACCATCGCCCCACGGTTGACACAGGTGTCACTCTCCTCGTAGCTTTCAGGGCTATCGCCATTTGTCCACGAGCTGCACCGCGTATGGCAGATCACGAGTTCCGCGGCCCGCTGCTCCTGATCTCCGGGACGGCGAACCGGCCGCTGGCTGAAGAAATCGCCGGCCACATGGGGATCCCCCTGGCCGATGTGACCTGCAAGCGCTTCTCCGACGGCGAGATCTTCGTCCGTCTCAACCAGAACGCGCGGGGTAGGGATGTCTTCATCCTTCAGTCGACGCCGCCGCCCGCCGACACGATCATGGAGCTCCTCCTCCTGGTCGACGCGGCCAAGCGCGCCTCGGCCGCGCGCGTCACGGTCGTCGTGCCCTACTTCGGCTACGCGCGCCAGGACCGGAAGGACCAGCCGCGGGTCGCGATCGGCGCCAAGCTCGTGGCCAACCTGATCCAGGCCGCCGGCGCCGACCGCCTGCTCGGGATGGACTTCCATACGCACCAGCTCCAGGGCTTCTTCGACGTCCCGGTCGACCACCTCTACGCCGCGCCGGTCCTGACCGGCTACTTCCGCGCGAAGCAGCTCGCGGACCTCGTCGTCGTCGCGCCGGACGTGGGCGCGGCCAAGATGGCGCGCGGCTTCGCACGGCGCCTCAACGCCGCCTTCGCCATCATCGACAAGCGGCGCCCGGCGCCCAACGTGGCAGAGGTGCTCACCGTGGTGGGGGAGGTGGAGGGACGGCCCTGCCTCATCGTGGACGACATGATCGACACCGCCGGCACGATCCAGGGCGTCGCCCACGCGCTCAAGGAACGCGGCGCGACCGAAATCTACGTCTCCGCGACCCATGCCCTGTTCTCCGGGCCGGCCGTCCAGCGGCTCCAGGAGGCGCCGCTCACCGAGGTCGTGGTGACCAACACCCTGAACGTGCCGGACGAGAAGCGGTTCCCCAAGCTGACCATCCTTTCGGTCGCGGAACTGTTCGCCCAGGCGATCCGCTTCACGCACTCGAACGAGTCCGTGAGTCAGCTCTTTGATTGAGGGAGAAGAGAACGATGGCTACGACTGCCACTTTGAACGCCGCGCCGCGGCAGGACAGCGGCAAGGGGCCGGCCCGGCGGCTCCGGCGCGCCGGTCGGATCCCGGCTGTGCTCTACGGCCGGGGCGAGCAGACCCGCCTGCTCTCGGTGGATGGCCGTGAGCTCGAGCGGCTCTTCTCACGCATCCCCGTCGAGAGCACGATCATCGACCTGCACGTCGAGGGCGAGCGCAAGCCGATCCGGGCGCTCGTCCGCGAGGTGCAGACGCACCCCTTCAGGTCCGAGATCCTGCACGTCGACTTCTACCAGGTCCACGCCGGCGAGCGCGTGCACGTGGAGGTGCCGATCCGGCTGGTGGGCCACGCGGCCGGCGTGCGGGCCGGCGGCATCCTGGAGCAGGTGCTGCACAACCTGGCCGTGCGTTGCCTTGCTGACCAGATCCCGGAGGCGATCGAGGTCGACGTGACCAACCTCGAGATCGGTCAATCGCTGCACGTGGGCGACATCCAGGTGCCTGCGGGCGTCGAGGTGGAGACGGAGGCCGACCGGGCGGTCTGCACCGTGGTCGCGCCGACGGTGGCCGCGCTGGGCACGACGGCCGAGGCTGGCGAGGGCGTCGGCGGCCAGGTCGAACCGGAGCTGATTCGCCGGAGGGGCGAAGAGTCCGGAAGCGAGAAGTAACAGCGCTGACGACGCCGGGCCCGCCGTCCGCAGCGGCGACCTCGCCGCCGGGTGGCGGGCCGTTCACAGGAGCCGGCGACATGAAAGTGGTCTGCGGGCTCGGGAATCCGGGCCCGGAGTACGAGGCCACCCGTCACAACGTGGGGTGGTGGGTCGTCGATCGGCTTTGCATCGAGCTCGGGTTCGGGCCGTTCCGGCGTGACGGCCCCGCCTGCGTCGCCAGCGGCTGGGTCGGTGAAGAGCCGGTATCGCTCGTCAAACCCCTCACCTACATGAACCGCAGCGGCGTGGCTCTCGCGCCGCTGCGCCAGGCCGAGGCGTTCGACGTCTCGCGCGACCTGCTCGTCGTGGTCGACGATGTCGCGCTCGACGTGGGGCGCGTTCGCTTTCGGGCGAAGGGCAGCGCCGGCGGCCACAACGGGCTCAAGTCCGTCGAGGCGGCGCTCGGCACGCAGGAGTACGCGCGGCTGCGGGTGGGCGTGGGGGCGCCACCCCCGGGCGTCGACCTCGCCGACTGGGTGCTCTCGCCCTTCTCGCCGGAGGACGAAGAGCGGATCCTGGCCCTGCTCCCGGAATTGACGGCCGGGATCCGCGTCTGGATCGAGGAGGGGATCGACGCGGCGATGCAGCGCTACAACCGGTGACCCGGGGGCGCAGCGCGGCGCGAACCCGTGGTTTGGGACCTTATTCGGGAGGATTTCGTGACGCAGATCACGACATGGGCTGAATGGTCGCCCCTGCTCGGGTTGCTCGGGCTTCTGAGTGCGCTGGGTATGTACGTCTACGTGAGCAAGCAACCCGACGGGACGGACGCCATGCGGGAGCTCGCCAGCCGCATCCACGAAGGCGCGATGGCGTTCCTGAAGCGCGAGTACTCTGTCCTCGCCGTCTTCATCGTGGTCGTGGCGGCGCTCCTCTGGTGGGCCCTGGATGGGCTGACCGCCCTGGCCTACGTGACCGGCGCGATCAGCTCCATCCTGGCCGGCTTCTTCGGGATGAGCGCGGCCACGCGCGCGAACGTGCGGACTGCCGCGGCGGCCGCGGCGGAGGGGCAGGGCAAGGCGCTCCGGATCGCGTTCTACGGCGGCGCCGTCATGGGGCTCTCCATCGCCGCGCTCGGCCTGTTCGGGGTCGGCGTCTGGTACTTCTTCCTGGGCTCGGTCGCGATCAGCGAAGCCGACTTCATTCGTTTCAGCGAGGTGATCGGCGGCTTTGCGATGGGTGCGAGCTCGATCGCGCTCTTCGCCCGCGTGGGCGGCGGCATCTACACCAAGGCCGCCGACGTCGGCGCTGACCTGGTGGGGAAAGTTGAGGCCGGGATCCCGGAGGATGACCCGCGCAACCCGGCCACCATCGCGGATAACGTCGGGGACAACGTGGGCGACGTCGCCGGGATGGGCGCCGACCTCTACGAGAGCTACGTCGGCGCGGTGATCGCCGCCATCGCCATCGGGGTGACGAGCCCGGCCTACGCGGGCAGCCGCGTCGAGGCTGCGGCCCTCCCCGTTCTCACCGTCATGGTGGGGCTGGTGACCTCGTTGCTCGGGATCGGGCTCATGCGGGTGCTCGAGCGGCTGAACCCCGCGGCGGCGCTCCGCAACATCACGTTCATCGCGGCCGGACTGTTCATCGTCCTCATGTACTTCGTGGTCCGGCTCCTCGGCTTCGAGATCCTGGATCCGGTCACCCTGCGTGAGTACCCGGCGACCGGGCCGTTCTGGGCGATCGCGGCCGGCGCGCTGGTCGGGATCTGCATCGGCCTGATCACCGAGTACTACACCGCCGCGCGGCCGGTCCGGCGCATCGCCGACGCCAGCCAGACCGGGTCGGCCACGAACATCATCCAGGGGCTCGCGGTCGGGATGGAGTCGACCGCCGCGCCGGTCCTGCTCATCGTCCTGGCGATCCTGGTCTCGTATTATCTCGCCGGCCTCTACGGGATCGGGATCTCCGCGGTCGGGATGCTGGCCACGGTCGGCGTCACGATGTCGGTGGACGCTTACGGCCCGATCGCGGACAACGCGGGCGGGATCGCGGAGATGACGCACCTCGGCCCCGAGGTCCGGCGGATCACCGACGGGCTCGACTCGCTCGGCAACACGACCGCCGCGATCGGCAAGGGGTTCGCGATCGGCTCTGCGGGCCTCACCGCGCTCGCGCTCTTCAGCGCCTACGCGTCTGCGGTCGGCCTCGGCTCCGACGGGCTCGACCTGCTCAACCCGGCGGTCGTGATCGGCCTGCTGATCGGGGGCGTGGTTCCGTTCTTCATCGGCGCGCTCACCATGACCGCGGTGGGCCGCGCCGCGAGCGGGATGGTGGCGGAGGTGCGGAGGCAGTTCCGGGAGATCCCGGGTCTGCTCGAGGGCAAGGCGCGGCCGGACAGCGCACGGTGCGTGGACATCTCCACCCGCGCCGCGCTCAAGGAGATGATCGCCCCGGGCCTGGTCGCGGTGATCACGCCGGTGATCGTGGGCTACATCAGCGTCCACGCGCTCGGCGGGCTGCTCGCCGGGGCCACCGTCTCGGGCGTTCTCCTCGCGCTCTTCATGGCCAACTCCGGCGGCGCGTGGGACAACGCGAAGAAGTACATCGAGACGGGGGCGTACGGCGGCAAAGGGTCCGAGCCGCACAAGGCGGCGGTGGTGGGCGACACC
This sequence comes from Longimicrobiales bacterium, assembly GCA_036564015.1. GTDB lineage: Bacteria > Gemmatimonadota > Gemmatimonadetes > Longimicrobiales > RSA9 > DATCLG01. Next base: position 11,585 of record DATCLG010000061.1, on the reverse strand, counting down.
GTCGGCGACCCGTTCAAGGACACCTCCGGCCCGTCGATGAACATCCTCATCAAGCTGATGAGCGTCGTCTCGCTGGTGCTGGCGCCCTGGTTCGCCCGGGTGCACGGCCTGGGGACGGCGGGGGAGGGCGGGGAAACGGCCCGGGCGCTCTGGGAGGGCGCGAAGCAGCTCCTCCAGCGCCTGGTGGCCTGACGGACCCCACGCGTTGCCCTGGCGCGTGCCGGCGCGGGGCCTGCGGCTCCGCCGCCGCGGGACGACGCCGGGGGACGCACGCACGGCCCGCAGCGGCCCCTTCGGGGGCCGCTATTTTTTTGGGGGCTCCAACACGCCGCGTGATCCGCCCCGATGGCACCGGCGCCGCGTGGGTTGCAGCCTGAGATGCCCGGCTCGCGCGGCGCTGCGGGTGCGTGCCGGGCCTTCGGGCCTGCCCCGGCCCACGCCCTTCGCAGCGGCCATGGCATCAGGGGGGCGGTCTCATGGCGCTGCGGCGTCGACCGATAGCGGGGTGGGTCGACTCCGGGAAATGGGTGCCAGGTCCGCAGGAGGTCGGCGAGGAACATCGATCCTGACCAGCGTTTGCATTCTGGAAACCGGTGCCTGGTCCGCTCTCTTTGCCCGGTGCGGACCCGAGATCGGTGCCCGGTCTGCTGTTCGTACCCGGTGCCTGTTCCGTTCTCCGTATCCGGCTCCTGCTCCGTTCTCTTCACCCCTGGCCCGCTCCCCGATGCAGCGCACGCCTCGCGCCCCGGGGCTCCCCGTGTTACCGGCGGTCCAAAATCAGACACTTCTGGCGATCCGGATCTGACGAATTCCGGGCAGCCACGAGCCCCCCTGTCGCGGGTGTAGGCTGCCTTCATCCCGCCGGATGCACGATCGACAGGACTACCACGCCTCCCCAACAACGCTACGAAGGGAGGGCGTCAGATTTCGCCCGGCGATGACACGCGCCGTCACGGTGAGGCCGGGGAAATCGTTGTCATATCCGGGGATGGCCGTGTCGCGGACGACGGACCGGAGCCACGGCGCCGGGGCGGAAGGGAGTGCGGCCTCGCGCACCGCAGAGGGGCCTGTGGACCTACCCAACGGCCCGGAAACGGGCTAAATTAAACACTTATTGCCGATAACGACCTCTGCAGGTGAGCGGATGCCGAATCTGAAGTTGGGGATCGTCGGACTCCCCAATGTCGGGAAGTCCACGCTTTTCAATGCACTCACCGGCGCGGGTGCCCCGGCGGAGAACTACCCGTTCTGCACCGTGGACCCGAACGTCGGCGTGGTGGAGGTCCCGGATCCGCGCCTCGACCTCCTGGCGGAGCGGGTCCAGCCGCGGTCCGTCGTGCCCGCCGTCGTCACCTTCGTCGACATCGCGGGCCTGGTGAAGGGGGCTTCCGAGGGCGAGGGGCTCGGCAACCAGTTCCTGGCCAACATCCGCGAGGTGGACGCCGTCGTCCACGTGGTGCGGTGCTTCGAGGATCCCGACATCACCCACGTCATGGGGTCGGTGGATCCGGTTCGCGACCGCCAGATCATCCGCCTCGAACTCGCGCTCGCCGATCTCCAGGTGGTCGAGCGTCGGTTGCAGCGCGTCGAGAAGGCGGCCAGGAGCGGGGACAAGGATGCCCAGGCCGAGCTCGCACTGCTGCAGCGGTTGCACGGGCTGCTGTCGGAGGGTCGGCCCGCGCGGCTGGTGGAGGTGGCCGGGGAGGATGAGGCGCGGCTGCTCAGGAGCTACAACCTCCTGACGGCCAAGCGGGAGCTCTACGTGGCCAACATCGGCGAGGCGGACCTGGGCGCGGGGGATAACCCGCATGTGGCAGCGCTGCGGGCCGCGATCGAGGCGGAGGGCGAGCCTGCCGAGATCGTGCCGCTTTCGGTGCGGATCGAGGCGGAGCTGATCGAGCTCGAGCCGGAGGAGCGTCAGGCGTTCCTCCAGGAGCTCGGGATGGAGGAGCCGGGCCTGCACCGTCTGATCCGGGCGGGGTACCGCCTGCTGGACCTGATCAGCTATTTCACGGCGGGCGAGAAGGAGGTCCGCGCCTGGACGATCCGGCGCGGGACGCGCGCGCCGCAGGCTGCGGGCGAGATCCACAGCGACTTCGAGCGAGGCTTCATCCGTGCCGAGACGATCGCGTGGGAGGCCTTCGTCCGGGCGGGCACGCTGAAGGCCGCGCGGGAGCTCGGCCTGGTGCGGAGCGAGGGGAAGGACTACGTCGTCCAGGACGGCGACATCATGCTCTTCCGCTTCAACGTGTAGGGTGCCGTGGCGCGGGGTAGACGGGCCACGGGGCCTTCGCTACATTAGGGATTTCATGATTTCGACTCCTGCCCCGTCGAGTGGTGGCGGGGCCGCGAAGACCGAGGGAGGTTGACGTGAGAGATTACGAGGTCGTCTACATCTTCAACTCGGCGTTGACCGAGGAGCAGATCGAGGAGAAGCTCGGTCGCTACCATGGGCTGGTGGCGGGGGATGGGAAGGGCGAGGTGAAGGTGATCGATCGCTGGGGTCGCCGGCAGCTCGCCTATCCGATCCGGAAGCAGACGGCGGGGCACTACGTGGTGGCGCAATTCCGGACGGATCCGGAGTCGCTCCCGGAGTTCGAGCGTGTGCTCAAGCTGGACGAGGATCTGCTGCGGTACCTGATCGTGCTGCACGAGGGTGAGCCGGCGGCGCCGATGTCGATTGCGACGCGGGAGCCGCGCCGGGTCGAGGAAGAGGAAGAGGGCGAGGAGGAGTGATGCGTCGGCCGACGAAGACCTGCCCGCTGTGTGAGTCGGGCATTCAGCTCGTGAACTACAAGGACGAGAAGACGCTGTCGCGTTTCATCACGGAGCAGGGGAAGTTGATGCCGCGGCGGATGACGGGGATGTGCGCGCGGCACCAGCGGCAGCTCAGCACGGCGGTGAAGCGGGCGCGATTCCTGGCGATCCTGCCGTTCGTCCGGAGCTTCGCAACCTGAGCGCGCCGCCGATGGAGGGGGGCCGGCGCGGTTGGGGGAGCGCGGTGGGGTTGACGGTGGCGGCGGTGGCGCTGTCGGTGTTTCAACCGGCGGTCCTGATCCTGGTGCCGACCGCGCTGTTGTTCCTTGCGCTCCCCCCGCGGAAGCCGTTGTGGAGTGTGGTGTGGGGCGGGATCGGGGCGCTGGCGTTCTTCGGCCCGCAGCGCGGGCCGCTGTGGTACGCGGAGCGGGGTTGGGCGCTGGTGCTGGGCGCGTGGTTCCTGGTGATGGTGGTCCTGCGGCCACAGGCGCGGTTCTTCCCCCGGGCGCTGGCGGCTGTGGGGGGCTCCGTGCTGACCATCGCGCTGCTTGGGGTGGTGAGGCCGGGGACCTGGGCTTCGTTCGACTGGGAGCTCACCCGGCAGATCCGGATGGGGGTGGCCGCGGTGGCGGGGTTCTGGGAGGGGAGCGGTGGGGGCGGGGCGTGGACGCAGCAGCTCACGGAGGGGATCTACCGGGCGGGCGAGCTGCAGGTGCTGCTGTATCCATCGCTCCTGGCGCTCGCGTCGCTGGCCGCGCTGGGCCTCGCCTGGGGGATCCACCGCCGGCTGGCTGCGCAGGAGCCCTGGCCGCTGCTTCCACTCCGGGAGTTCCGCTTCAGCGATGAGCTGGTCTGGCTGTTCATCCTCGGCATCCTCCTGGTGGTGCTCCCGTTGGGTGGACCGGCGGTGCGGGCCGGGGCCAACGTGCTCACGTTCATGGGCGCCCTGTACGCGCTGCGCGGCGCCGGCGTCCTGCTCGCGCTCGGTGGCGTGCCGGGGCCGGGCGGCATCCTGCTCGCCACCTTCGCGGTCGTTTTCCTGTATCATCTGGTCATGATCGCCACCGTGCTCGTGGGCCTGAGCGATACCTGGCTGGATCTGCGGGCGCGCCGGCAGCGGCCGGCCGCCGGCGCGGGCTCGTGAAGTCGCACGCGGGCGGGTGGCTGGCAACAATCGAGGGATGAAGCCATGAAGACGGTGAAGGTGATTCTGCGCCAGGACCTGCCGAACCTGGGCTCTGCGGGCGACGTCGTGACGGTGCGGCCGGGTTACGCCCGCAACTACCTCCTCCCGAAGGGCCTGGCGTACGAGGCGACCGAGAGGAATCTGCGGATCCTCGAAGAGGAGAAGCGCCGCGCGGAGGCCCGGGCTCGCCGTGAGTACCTCGAGGCCCGGCGCCGCGCGGCCCAGCTCGAGGGGGTCTCCCTCACGTTCCACGCCCGGGCGGGCGAGGAGTCCCGGCTCTTCGGCGCCATCACGGCGGCCGACATCGCAGAGCGGCTCAACGAGCAGGGGATCGACTTCAAGGTCGACCGGCGTCAGGTCGAGCTCGAGGAGCCGATCAAGGCGCTGGGCGTGTACTCGGTGCCGATCCGGCTCCACCCCGACGTCCGTCCCGAGATCAAGGTGTGGGTCGTCAAAGCGGAGTGACCCTCCTGGTCCCGACACCCCGCCGCCCCACCCGCGCGTGACGGGGCCAGCGGCTCGGGCGGGAACGGCTCCGGCCTCACGGCTCGCGACCGCCCCGCCCGCCGCCTGATGTGCGGCCTGATGCGGCCGTCTGGCGTGGAAGATGCACACCGTGCCGCGGCCGGGCCGTTACCGGCGGGTGGGGCGGCGCGGGAACCATGCTCCCGGGGAAGTAGTAGAGAATGACTGGTGTCGAAGGTCTCGCGCATCGAGATCCCCATCAGGATGAAGAGTCGATGTCCAGCTCCGTGGCTCCGCCGGCGCTCGATCTCCCGGCAGAACTGGTCCGCGCCGCAGAACTGGCGCTGGAGCGGAAGGGTAGGGATCTCCTGGTTCTGGACCTGCGCGGCCTCTCCAGCGCGACCGACTACTTCCTCCTGATCACCGGCACCTCGGACATCCACGTCCGCGCCATCGCCGAACACATCATCGACGAGCTCAAGAAAGAAGGCTTGCGGCCCGACCACATCGAAGGCCTCCGAGCCGGCCGGTGGGTGCTCATCGACTACATCGACTTCGTCGTCCACGTCTTCCACCCCGCCGCCCGGGAATTCTACCAACTCGAGCGTCTCTGGGGCGATGCTCCACAGCACACCCTGGAGGATGTGAGGACCGTATGACCCAGCGCCTCCTCGCCACCCTGCTCGTCCTGGGGGCCGTCCTGGCCCTTCGCCCCGATGACGCAGCCGCTCAGTACTTCGGGCGCAACAAGGTCCAGTACCGCGCCTTCGACTTCAAGATCATCAAGACCGAGCACTTCGACGTCTACTTCTACCCCCAGGAGCGTCAGGCCGCGCTGGACGCCGCCCGGATGGCCGAACGGATCTACGCCCGGCTCTCCAGGATCCTCCAGCACGAGTTCCGGGAGCGGAAGGCGATCATCATCTACGCGTCGCACGCGGAGTTCCAGCAGACCAACACCTCGCCGGACTTCATCGACGAGGGCACCGGCGCCTTCGCAGAGCCGCTCAAGAACCGCATCGTCATCCCCTTCACCGGCTCCTACGCCGAGTTCGAGCACGTCCTCGGACACGAGCTCGTCCACGCCTTCCAGTTCGACGTCATCTACCGGCGCAGCATGGCGACCGACATGAGCCCGTTCGGCACCCGCCTGCCGCTCTGGTTCATGGAAGGCATGGCCGAGTACCTCTCGCTCGGCCGGATCGAGTCGCACACCGCGTCCTGGGTGCGCGACGCCGCACTCTCAGGCTACCTCCGCTCCATCGCCGAGATGAACCAGCGCGACGACTACCTCTCCTACCGCTTCGGTCAGTCGCTCTGGGCCTACATCGGCTCGAAGTGGGGCGACGAGGTCATCGGCGTGCTGCTGCAGAAGGCGCCGCGCGTCGGTCTCGAGCGCGCTTTCGCCTCCACCCTCGGCGTCTCGCTCCAGGAACTCAGCGACGAATGGCTCTCCGCGGTGCGCAAGACCTACATCCCGCAGGCCGCGGACTTCCAGCGCCCCGAGAGCTTTGCGAAGCGGCTCACCAACCACACCCGGCTCGAGGACCCGTGGTACCTCGCGCCCGCCATCTCGCCCGACGGGACGCTCATGGCGATGGTCTCCCAGCGGGACGGCTTCACCCCGGACCTCTGGCTGGCCGACGCGACGACCGGCAAGGTCAAGCGCAGGCTCGTCGAGGCGGCGCGGCAGGCAGACTTCGAGTCGCTCCGCTTCATGACCTCGGCCTCCTCCTTCTCGCCCGACGGCCGCTACCTCGCCTTCAGCGCCCAGACGGGAGGCCGGGACGCGCTCTACATCTACGACCTCCAGAAGAACCGGATCCACAAGGCTCTACGGTTCGAGCTGAACGGGATCAACACGCCCTCCTGGTCGCCTGACGGGCAGCACATCGTCTTCTCCGGCCTGGACGGGGGGCTGAGCGACCTCTTCATCACCGACCTGAACGGCAACCTCCGGCGCCTGACGAACGACCGGCACGCGGACCTCCTGCCGTCGTGGTCGCCTGACGGGAAGACCATCGCCTTCACGACCGACCGCGGCGAGGAGACGAACTTCGACCGGCTCACGTTCGGCAATTACCGGGTGGCGCTCTACCACCTGGACCGTAACGAGATCGAGATCCTGCCCCATCAGAACGAGGGGAAGAACGTCAACCCGGTCTGGGCACCGGATGGCCGGTCGCTCGTCTGGGTAAACGACCGCGACGGCACCAACAACCTCTACCTGTTCGATCTGGATCGGCGCGAGCTGTATCGCATCACCGAGCTCCTGTCGGGCGTGATCGGGATCACCGCGCTCAGCCCGGTGCTGTCGTGGTCGAAGGACAGCGGCGCGCTGCTCTTCGTCTACTTCGAAGGGGCCGGCTACAACATCTACCGGGTCGAGGATCCGCGCCGGCTGCCGCGGGTCGCGGTCACCGACACGCCGGCAGAGGAAAAGCAGCCCGCCCCGGTGGCCGTGGCCGAGGCACCGGCCGTCGATACGGCGGCGGTGCCGGCGGACTCCGCGGAGATGGCGAGGTTCTTCTCCTCGTACTACCGGGAGGGCAGCGGCTTCCGGCCCAGCAGCGCACTGCCGCCCGGCCGGGCGGAGAACGCGGGCCAGGGCCCGATCTCGGTGCTCGCCCTCCTGGACAGTGTGGACCTGCCGCTTCCCGACACGTCGGACTTCAAGATCGCGGATTACCGGGCCAAGCTTACCCCGGACGCCATCGGCCGGCCCACCATCGGCGCGCAGGTCGGCGGGTTCTACGGGAACGGCCTCTACGGCGGCAGCTACATCGTGCTGTCCGACATGCTGGGCAACCACAACCTCGTGCTGGCGGGGAACGTGAGCGGCTCGTTCTCCGATGCCGCCTTCTTCGGGGGCTACAGCTTCCTTAAGCGCCGGCCGAACTACGGGATCGCCTTCGAGCAGGTCCCGCTCTACGGGTACCTGGGTACCGGGCTCCTCCGGGTGCCGGTGGACGGGCGGCTCCAGGACGTCATCTCGGACGTCTTCGTGCGGGACGTCTACCGGACGGCGCAGGGCATCGTCAGCTATCCCTTCAACACGTTCCGGCGGGTCGAGCTCAGCATGTCCGCCGCCTACATGAAGCGCGACCTGCTCTACGAGGGGTACCTGGCGTACACGGGCCAGCCGTTCCGGGAGACGTTCCGGGAGTACGATTACATGTACTACCAGCCGTCGGCGGCGATGGTGTTCGACAACACGTTCTTCGGCTGGACTGGCCCGATCTCCGGCCGGCGCTACCGGATCCAGGGGTCGCGGACGCTGGGGGACTTCGACTTCTCCGAGCTGCTGGTCGATTTCCGCAACTACCTCAACTTCAAGCAGAAGGTCGTTCTGGCGACCCGGCTGCTGAGCCTGGTGCGGGTCGGCGCGGACGCGGACCGTCTCTTCTCGCTGTACTGGGGCGGGCCGTACTTCCTGCGCGGCTACGATGGTGGCTCGTTCGACCTCAACAGTGACGAGTGTCGAAACAGCCGGTACTACGGCGGCGCGGAGTCGCTGTCGTCGTGCCCGGTGGCGGAGCAGCTGATCGGGTCGAGCGCGGCGATCATGAACCTCGAGCTCCGGTTCCCGATCATCAAGGAGCTCCAGATCGGGTTCCTGGGCAACTTCCCGCCGGTGGACGCGGTGCTCTTCTTCGACGGCGGCGTGGCATGGGACAACCAGGTCTGCCAGTACGATCTGGTGCAGCCGCTGGCGTGCCAGCCGGGGACGGAGCAGAAGGTGAAGGTGGTGTGGGACCGGAAGCCGGGGCAGGACCCGTACCTGGTGCGGGAGCCGCTCTTCAGCTACGGGATCGGGCTGCGGATGAACATCTTCTACACGGTGCTCCGGCTGGACTACGCGTTCCCGCTGAACCGGCCGGACCGGAGGGGCGGGGTGTTCTCGATCTCCTTCGGTCCGTCGTTCTGAGGCGTCTGTGGGGCTGGGCGCCCGGGCCGGTCGGAGCCGGCCCGGGCGCGTTGTTTTTCCCGGGGGCCGATCGCGGGCGGGGGGCGGGCGCGGCCTCGGGCCTTCCTCTTTTCCTTTCTGGCGTCGGTATTTATCATTAGGCGTCTTCGTCTACAACGCGCGGGGGATGCTGAGGCGTCAGCGCCCGCGGGGTTCCGGCCGCGGGACCCGGGGACGACGAGAACTCGAACGCTGAGCTTTCGGGGCGATGAGTCTGGACGGGTGGCCCAGGACGGTGCCGTTCGATCCGGGAGTGGACGCGGTGCCGCTCGCCGTGGAGGAGCTCGTCGGTCCGGCGGGCGGGGGGCGGGCCATCCTGCTGGTGGCCGGACCCGTGGCGCGGCGGAGCGGCTGGGCGGGGCGGGCGGCCGTGGCGCTCGCCGACGCCTGCGCCGCGGGGGGCCGAACGGTGGTCCTCGCCGACCTGTGCCTCGATGCGCCGGAGCTGCACGAGCGCCTCGGCGTGGAGAACCTCGAGGGCGTGGCAGACCTGTTCCTCTTCGGGGCCTCGTTGCAGCGGGTGATCCGGCCGGCGCCCGGCCACGCGTTTCGCTTCATCCCCGCGGGTCCCTTCGCGCCGGAGCCGTCCGACGTGCTGGGCCACCCGCGGTGGGAGCGCCTGATCGGCGATTTCGCCCGGACCGGGGGCAGTCTCCTGCTCTTTGCCGCCGCGGATGCCCCGGAGCTGCGAAAGCTCGCGGGGCGCACGGGTGGGGCGATCCTGCTCGTGGCACCCGGTGAGGCGGAGGCGGCCGCTGCGGCCCTGCCGGAGGGGTGCCCGATCGTGGCCGCACTCGAGGAGCCGGTGAAGGAGGCGCCTCCGGCTACTCCGTCGCCTGGTGCGGGAGCCGGTTCTCCTCCCTCCGAGGAAGCCGACGAGTTCCTCGACGTGCCGATCTTCATCAGCCGGAGGAGGGCCAGGGCGCCGTGGCGCGCGATCGCGGTGGGTGTGCTGGTGGTGGCCGCCCTGGCCGGAGGCGGCTGGTTCGGGATCCGCTGGTACTACGGCGAGGCTGGTCAGCAGCCCACCGCGCAGGCGACCACGGTCGGGGGCGCCTCCGCGCCGGCGCCCTCCGCACCGGCCGACAGCCAGCCGGATGCGGCGCCGGAGGAATCCACGGAGCCGGCCGCCGCCTTCTCCGTATCGGTGGTGGCGCACCAGGATTTCGCCGTCGCCGAGGATCAGGTGATGACACTCCGCAGGCTGGAGCCAGGGATCCAGTTCTACCTCTCGCCCATCGTCGTGGACGGCGTGCTCTACTACCGGGTCTACGCAGGTCCGGCCGCCGATGCCGCGGCCGCCGACTCGCTCCTGCGGCGGCTCGTGGAGGCAGGCCACAAGAGCGCCTTCGAGCCCTGGGCCATCCGCCGGACCAGCCTGGCGTATCATCTCGGGGACTTCGAGACGCTCCAGGCCGCCCAGACCCGCGAGGCTGAGCTGCGCGCGCAGGGCATCCCCGCCTACGTCCTCGAGATTCCGCAACCGGCCGGCCCGCCGCGCTACCGCCTCTACGGAGGGGCCTTCGAAGGTCGCGGTGAGGCCCAGGCGCTGGGCGAGCTCCTGCGTCGCGCAGGGCTCCCGGACTCCCTCGTCCGCCGGACCGGCCGTCCGCCCGCATGAGACTCCGTCGGCTCACCCTCCACGGGTTCAAGTCGTTCGCCGACCGCACCGAGCTCGTGTTCCACGACGGCATCACCGCGGTCGTGGGCCCCAACGGGTGCGGCAAGTCCAACATCGGCGACGCGATCCGCTGGGTACTGGGCGAACAGCGCGCCTCCGCGATCCGTGGGTCCCGGATGGAGGAAGCGATCTTCCAGGGCACCACGGAGCGTCGCGCCGTCAACCGCGCGGAGGTGGCGCTCACCTTCTCCAACGAGGATGGGACCCTCCCCGTGCCGTACGAGGAGGTCGAGATCCGGCGCACGCTCTTCCGTGAGGGCGGCAGCGAGTACGAGCTGAACCGCACGCCGTGCCGGCTCCGGGACATCCTCGACCTCTTCCGCGACACGGGCGTCGGCGCCAACTCCTACACGGTCATCGAGCAGGGGATGGTGGACGCCATCCTCTCGGAGCGTGCGGAGGAGCGCCGCGCCATGTTCGAGGAGGCGGCCGGGATCGGCCGCTACAAGGACCGGCGCCGGGCTGCCGAGCGCCGCCTCGAGGCCACCGAGGCCGACCTCGCCCGGTTACAGGACATCATCGGCGAAGTCGAGTCGAAGGTGCGGAGCCTGGCGCGCCAGCGGCGCAAGGCTCAGCGTTACCAGGAGCTTCGGGCCCGGCGTCTCGCCCTCGACCTGAAGCTCGCGTCCATCGAGCTCGACGAGCTGCGCGCGGCGCTCCAGGAAGCGACGGAGCGGCTCGCGGTGCTGGCGCAGGAGGAGCCTGCCGCCCGGGCGGCGCTCGGCGCGGCGGAAGCCGAACTCGAGCGCCTCCGCCTCGAGGCCGCGGAGCTCGGCAGAGCCAGGAGCGGCGTCGCCAGCCGCCTCGAGGAGGTGACCCGGCGCATCGCAGACCGCGAACGGGAGCTCGCCGTCGCCGGGGAGCGGCGGACGCACGCGGAGCGCCGCCTCGTGCAGATCGCTTCCGAACGGAGCGAGTTGCGCGGTCGGGTCAACCGGCTGGAGGGCGAGCTCTCGACGCTGGAAGCCGAGCGTGCGGAGCACGACCGGGCGCTCCAGGCGCTCTCCCGGCGGGTCGAGGAGGCGCAGAAGCGGCAGCAAGCGCTCCGCCAGGAGCTGACTGCGGCTCGCCAGGCCGACGAGCAGGCGCGCGCCCGGGAGAAGGATCTCACCCGCCGCCTCAGCAGGCTCGAGGCCGACGCTGCCGCCGCCGAGGCGCGGGCGGCCGAGGCCGCGGGTCGGCTCGAGCGGCTCCAGGCGGAAAAGCACGAGCTCGAGCAGGGGCTCGCGAAGCTCGACGAGCAGGGCGACCTCTTCGCGGAGCGAGCCCGCGCCCTCGCCGCGGCGGAGGCGGAGGTCCAGGCCCAGCGCGATGCCCTGGCCGCGCAGCTCGAAGCGCTGCGCGCGCAGGAGGCCGAGGCCCGGCGGGCGCTGATCGAGGCGGAGGACCGGGCGAACCGGCTCGCCGCTCGCGTCGCCGCGCTGGAGGCGCTCGAACGCGAGTACCACGGGTTCGCCCCGGTGGTCGCGCAGGCGCTGGCGGCGCGGGGCCAGCTCGATGGACTCCTCGGGCCCCTGGCCGACTACCTC
>DATCLG010000060.1:0-3495 GCA_036564015.1 Longimicrobiales bacterium | reverse complement strand
TCGGCGCTGCGCTACGTCATGCTGAACGAGGCGCCGGCCGGGGAGCGGGGCGCGGCGCAGGGGATGCTGACGCTCTTCACCAGCACCGGCCGCCTGGTCGGCGCGGCGCTCGTTGGCGCGCTCGTCGCCTCGCGGGCCGGCAGCGTCGACGGCTTCGCCCACGCCTTCCGCGTCCTCGGCCTCGTCATGCTCGCGCTCGCCGTGCTCTCGCTCGGGCTCAAGTCGCGCCGGGAGGAGCTCGCGACGGCCGCGCGCCACGAGGCGGGCGGGCGCACCGCCGATGCATCGGCCGCCCGGGGAGAGGAGAACGACGTGGCCGGCGCCGCCTCCCCCACGCCACCCGCCACCACGACGCTGTCCGTAGGCTCTCGCCCGGCCCGTACGCCTCGTCGCCCGCGCGGATGAGGGCCGCGGGGAGCGGCTGATCCGCCGGATCATCGGCGCGGGGGGATCGGGCGTAGCGCGTCGGTCGCGTGCGTCGCGTCCCTGACCACGACGGCGCAGGGACGCGAACGGAGAAGACGACCCACGCGGTGCGCCCGGCGCGCCGGAGGACGTGGCCTTTGTCGTCGCTCTCCTGTATCTTGGACGTGCGCGGGCCGGTGTGGGGTTTGTCGCCGGGGGCGCCGCGCCCTGGGGGATGTCCCGCTCTGCCCGGCGTGCCGCAAGATGGGACCAGTGAGCGGGGAAGGAGCCGCCGGATCCGCCGCGCCCGGGCCGCCCGCGCCCACCGCCCACTCGTCACGCTGAGCCGCCGCCATGCCCGAACGGATCACCAAGTTCCAGCGCTGGCTCGATCTGATCGCGTACCTCGTCGGCAAGAAGCTCCCGGTGTCCGTCGAGGACATCATGGAGAACGTCCCGGCGTACGAGGAGAAGTGGCGCAAGGAGGACGAGACCGCGCGAGCGACCGCGCGTCGCACGTTCGAGCGCGACAAGGACGAGCTGCGGGCGCTGGGGATCCCGATCGAGACCGTCCGTTACCGGATCAACTACGGCCGGGACGAGATCGAGGGGTACCGGCTCAGCCGGAAGGACTTCTACCTCCCGTACCTGCGTCTGGTGCACGAGGCCTCGCCGTCGGGCGAGCGGCGGCCGTACATGCTCGACGAGGTCGTGCTGACGGACGAGGAGGTGCAGGCGGCGGCGGACGCGTTGCATCTCGCGTCGCAGCTCCCGGCGTTCCCGTTCGCGCGGGAGGCGCGCTCGGCATTGTGCAAGCTGGCGTTCGACCTGGACCCGGAAGCGCTCACGGCGACGCCGGAGCTGTACGTCGACCGGCCCGATGCGGAGGAGATCCTCGAGCGGCTGCGGCCGCTGTCGGACGCGCTGATCGCGCGCAAGGTCGTGTGGTTCCGCTACCACGGGATCTACCGGGGCGAGGTGACGGATCGGGAGGTGCGGCCGTACGGGCTCGTCTTCCTGCGCGGGAACTGGTACCTGATCGGGTACGACGTGGGGCGGGAGGCGATCCGCGTCTTCCGCGTGGGGCGGACGGAGGACGTCAAGGCGAACCAGAGCAAGCCGCACACGCCGGATTACGAGATCCCCGCAGACTTCCGGCTGGACGACTACCTGCGCAGGGAGGCGTGGGAGCTGGGCGATGAGGAGCCGATCCAGGCGGAGGTGCTGTTCCGGTTCCCGCGTTCGCTGTGGGCGGAGCGGAACGGGCACGGCCGGAAGGTCGAGGAGCGGCCGGACGGCTCGGCGGTGCGGGTCTTCGACGTGCAGCAGGTGAACCCCTTCCTGCGGTGGATCCTGACGATGGAGGGGGAGGCGGAGGTGCTGTCACCTCCGACGTTGCGGGAGGAGCTGCACGCTCTGGCCCGCGAGGTGCTGGCGCTGCACGGCGGGGAGGTGAGGTGATGGCGGAGACGGGTGCGACGGCCGCGGAGCAGCTCGAGCGGGTGCTGTACGTGATCTCGGCGGCGAGCGGGAAAGCGGGTCGCTCGCTGGCCGAGCTGGCGGAGGCGCTGGGCGTCGAACCGTCGCGGATCCTGCGGGACCTGGAGGACGTGACGGCGCGGGCGTACTACCAGCGGCCGGGGACGGTCGACGCGTTCCAGATCACGAACGACGGGCGCCGGCTCCATGTCTGGACGACGGGAGAGTTCCGTCGTCCGGTCCGGCTCTCGCCGTTCGAAGCGCTGGCGCTGGGGCTCGGGCTGCGGGTGCTCGCGGCGAGCGCGGCCGGATCCGAGTCCCGGCGGGAGGAGCTGCTCGCGTTTGCGCAGCGGCTGGAGCAGGCCATCGCGGCCAAGGCTCCGGAGGAGCTGGTGCAGGCGCGGCAGCGGTTCGCGGCGGACGACGGTGCGACCGGGGACGGCTCGGTGCGCGCGGTGCTCCGTCGTGCGGCGGCGGAGCGGCGGCGTTGCCGGATCGCGTACCTGGCCTCGGGGACGAGGCGGCCCGACGAGCGCGTCGTTCACCCCTACCTCCTGGCCTACGCGAGCGGCGCGTGGTACGTGATCGCGCACTGCACGAAGCGCGAGGCCGTGCGGCTGTTCCGGCTGGACCGGATCGTGACGGCCGAGGTGGTCGAGGGCACGTTCGAGGTGCCGGACGACTTCGATCCTAAGGCCTACATCGCCGGCGGCCGGATCTACCGCGCGGACGAGGAGATCGAGGCGGTGGTGCGGTACTCGCCGCGGATCGCGCGGTGGGTGCGGGAGCGCGGGCCGGTCGAGGAGCTGGAGGACGGGAGCGTGGCGGTGCGGCTGCGCGTGGCCGACGTGCACTGGCTCGTGCGGCACGTGCTGCAGCACGGCGCGGAGGCGGAGGTGGTGGAGCCGGCGGAGCTGCGCCTCGAGGTCGCACGCGCGGCGGCGCGGGTGCTGGGGCGGGAGGCGGAGTAGCAGGCGACGTCGGGCGCCGCGGGCTCGTCGTGGCTCGCCGCGCTCGTCTCCGTTGCTCGTTCGCGGGTCGCCGGCGGTCGCCACGTTTCCGTCGTACGCTCTCCTGCCTTTCTCGCGTCTGCCGCCCTCCTGGACCTGCCGGTCCGGCGGTCTCGACGCGCCCTTTCGGCGCCCCGCGACCCTCGTTCCCCCTGCTTCTCGTGCGCGTCGTGCGATGCGGCCGGCGCGGCGGCGTGAGCCGCTGTCAGACCCTCCGGCTACTCTGCTCCTGGACGCGCGAGGGGGTGACCCCGACGCGCGGCGCGGCCAACGACATTCGCTGTTCTGCACCCGATCCCCATGCCTTGCGAAACGCCGTTGCTGGTCCGTATGCTCGGCGACCTGCTGTGCGAGGCGCCGCGGCTCGGGGAGACGCCGCGGGAGGCGGCGGCGCGCTGGCTCCGCGAGTCCGAGGTCGGCCGGCGGTTCACGGCCTACCTGGCCGACGAGGCGCGGCTGCTCGCCATGGCCGCCAACCGACTCAACCTCACGGGTGACGAGGACTTGCGCGAGATCGCGGTGGCGCTGGGCGCCGCGGCCGAGCGGCTGTGGCACCTGGCGGGCACGCCGCCCAAGGCACGGTTCTGAGGTTCGATGATGC
>DATCLG010000059.1:0-7494 GCA_036564015.1 Longimicrobiales bacterium | reverse complement strand
GTGATGCCTGCACCCCTGCCTGTTTGTGAGTCCTGGCGCGCGGCGGGGTCCGGGATCAGGGCTTGGCCGGCGGGGTCGCGGGCAGCCGCCGATCGAGCGCGGCGAGGATGTCGGTCAGGGTGACGCCGGCCGCGAGGCACGCGACCAGGGTGTGGTAGACGACGTCGGCGGCCTCCTCGGCCGCGCGTGTCCGATCCTCGTCGGCGCACGCGAGCACCAGTTCCGCCGCCTCCTCGCCCAGCTTCTTGAGCCGCAGGTTCCGGTTGCCCAGGAGCTTCGCCGTGTAGCTGCCCTCGGTGGGCTCCGCCTTCCGGGCGGCGAGCACGGCCGCGAGGGCGGCGAGGGTGGGCGGGGCGGAGAAGCAGCTCCAGTCGCCGGTGTGGCAGGAGGGCCCGGCGGGTTCGACCCGCGCGAGCACGGTGTCGCGGTCGCAGTCGGCGTGGAGGGAGACGAGCCGCTGGGTGTTCGAGCTGGTCTCCCCCTTTCGCCACAGCCGGCCACGGCTCCGCGAGAAGTACCACATCTCGCCCGTCTCGAGCGTTCGCTCGAGCGCCTCACGGTTGGCGTAGGCGACCATCAGCACTTCGCCCGTGCGGGCGTCCTGCGTCACGACGGGGATGAGCCCGTCCCCCTTCTCGAAATCCAGCGCATCGAGCTGCGCCGCGCTTTCGATCCTCACACGTCCTCCCGGAGCAGACGCCGGACCTCGGCCGAGAGCGCCGCGTTGGTGGAAACGCCGCTCTCGCCCAGGTGCGTGGGGTTGCCGGTCCAATCCGTGTAGACACCGCCCGCTTCCTCGACGATGGGGCGGAGGGCGGCGGCATCCCAGGGCGAGAGGATCGGATCGAGCATCGCCTCGGCCCGCCCCGTGGCGACGAGGGCGTGGCCGTAGCAGTCGCCCCAGGTGCGTACGAAGCTGACCCGCCGCCGGAGCCGCTCCCACCCCGCGCCGAAGCCGCGAGCCTCGATGTTCTCGACATCGGTGGTCAGGACGACGGCGTCTTCCAGGCGATCCACCGCGGAGACGCGCGCCCGCCGCCCATCCCACCAGCACCCCTCGCCGCGGGCGGCGTAGACGGTTTCGCCCAGCGCGGGGAAATGGAGCACGCCGAGCACGGCGTCGCCTCCCTCCTCAAGGGCGAGCATCACGCCGTAGAACGGGACCCCGCGCACGAAGGAACGGGTGCCGTCGATCGGGTCGAGGATCCAACGGCGCGCCGCATCGGGCCGCGTCGCCCCGAACTCCTCGCCGAGGATGCCGTCCTGTGGGAAGCGGGCCTCGATGAGCTCGCGCGCCAGACGCTCCGCCTCGCGGTCCGCCACGGTCACGGGCGAAGCGTCCGCCTTCGCCTCCGCGGCGATCCCGGTCTGGAAATGCGCGAGCGTGACCCGACCGGCCCGCCAGGCGACCTCGACCGCGAACTCGAGCAGGTTGCGCAACGGCTCGCCGCTCATGTCAGCACCTCCCGGCCGGCCCGCACCGGGATGCCGGCCTCGGCCAGGACTCGTTTGACCTCTCCGACGGTCGTGGAGCCGTCGTGGAACATGCCGGCGGCGAGCGCGGCATCCGCGCCGGCGATCAGGAACGCGTCGCGGAAGTGCTCGGCGCGGCCGGCCCCGCCGCTCGCAATCACGGGCACGGTCACGGCCCGGACCACCCGACCGGTCAGCTCGAGGTCGAACCCGTTCCGCCGGCCGTCCTCGTCGATGCTGGTCAGGAGGATCTCGCCGGCGCCGAGCTCCGCGCACCGGGCCGCCCAGGCGACGGCCTCCAGCTCCGTGGGCGTGCGGCCGCCGTGCGTGTAGACGCGATAGACGACCTGGCTGTCGCGTCCCGGCTCGCCTGCGCTTCCGGCCGCGCTCCCGGCCTCGTGACCCTGCGCCGGGACCCGCTTCGCGTCGATGCTGGCGACCACGCACTGCGCGCCGAACCGCTCGGCCGCCTCGGTGAAGAGCTCCGGCCGGCGCACCCCGGCGGTGTTGATGCTGACCTTGTCCGCGCCGGCGCGCAGCGCGCGGGCGACATCCTCCACGTCGTTGATCCCGCCGCCCACGGTGAGCGGGATGAAGAGCCGCTCGGCGGTGCGACGCACGACATCCAGGAGCGTGCGCCGCCCCTCGGCGGAGGCGGAGATGTCGAGGAAGACGATCTCGTCCGCGCCTTCCGCCTCGTAGCGCGTGGCGAGCTCGACCGGGTCGCCCATGTCGCGCAGCCCCTCGAAGCTGACGCCTTTCACGACCCGTCCGTCCTTCACGTCCAGGCAAACGATCACGCGTTTGCGGAGCATGGCGGTCTATTCCTCCAGGCGCTCGATGCGGACCGTGCCCTTGGTGCTGAAGACCGCGCGGCCCGGCGCGAGCGCGTCGCGCAGCGCGAGGCCGAGCGCCTTGACGGCGGCCTCGACGATGTGGTGCCGGTCACGGCCGCGCAGCACCCGGACGTGCAGGGTGATGCCCGCGTTCTCGGCCAGCGACCGGAAGAAGTGGTCGTAGAGCGCGCTCGGGAGCGGACCCTCGTAGTAGGCGCGGCCGCCGGCATCGAGCGCGACCTGGACCATGGCGTCGTCCATGACGATCGTCGCGTCGCCGTAGCGCTGGCAGGTCTCGGGGATCTCGTCCTTGAGCGCAAGGCCGAGCGTGATCGCCACGTCCTCGATCAGGTGGTGGCGCAGGTCGCCCGTGGCCCGGAGGTCGAGGTCGAGGCCGGAGTAACGGGCGAAGGTGACGAGCATGTGATCGAGGAAGCGATCCGTGGTCTCGACCCGGGCCGTGCCCTGGCCGGTGCGGAGCGCGACGCGGATGCGGGTCTCGCGGGTTTCCCTGACGAGAGTGCTCATTGCGCGAACTCCCGGGCAATGGCGCGGGGGTCGACCGCGCCGGTGTAGAGGGCCATGCCGAGCACGCAGCCGGCGACGCCGCGGGCGGCGAGGGCCCGGAGGTCGTCGATGTTCTTGATGCCGCCGGAGGCGATCAGCGGGTGGCGGGTCGCGGCGGCGAGCGTGGCGAAGCGGTCGGCGTCGGCGCCGAGCATGCGTCCCTCGCGGCTGACGTCGGTGACGAGCACGCCCGCGAGCGGGAGGGGGTCGATGCGGGCGAGGAGCTCCGTGGCCTCGAGTGCGGTGGTCTCGGTCCAGCCGCGGGTGACGACGCGGCCGTCGCGGATGTCGGCGGCCAGGACGACGCGGCCGGGCCAGCGCTCGGCGAGTGAAGCCAGCCAGTCGGGGTCTTCCACGCCGCGCGTGCCGACGACGACGCGGGCCGCGCCGGCCTCGAGGAGCGTGCGGGCGGCGTCATCGTCGCGCACCCCACCGCCCACCTGCACCGGCGCGTCAACGGCCGCCAGGATCTCGCGGATCGCCTCGCGGTTGGAGCCGGTGCCGAGCGCGGCGTCCAGGTCCACGACGTGGAGCGCGCGGAAGCCGAGCTCGGTCCACTGGCGCGCGACGGCGACCGGATCGGGCAGACTCACCCGCTCATCCTCCGGCCGGCCGCCGACGAGCTGGACCACGCGGCCGCCCTTCAGGTCGATCGCGGCGTAGGCGATCATCCCCGCGCCTCCTCGAGGAAGTTCCGGATCACCCGCAGCCCGGCCTCGCCGCTCTTCTCGGGGTGGAACTGCACGCCGACGGCGCGGGCGCAGCGCACGGCGGCGGGGAAGCGGTCGCCCTCGTACTCCGTCCAGGCCACGACGCATGCCGGGTCCGCCGGCTCCGCGACGAAGCTGTGGGCGTAGTAGGCGACGAGGTCGTCGGCCCCACGGAAGATCGGGTCGTCGCCCGCCTCGACCGCGTTCCAGCCCATGTGGGGGACGCGGCGGGCGCGGAGCCGCCGCACCCGGCCGGGGAGAACGGCCAGCCCGCGCTGCGCCCCCTCCTCGCTGCTCTCGAAGAGGAGCTGCAGCCCGAGACAGATCCCGAGCGCGGGGAAGCCGTCCCGGAGCGCGGCCCGGAGCTCGGGCGCAGCGGAGGCCAGCCGTTCGGCCGCCGCGTCGAACGCGCCCACCCCGGGGATGACCAGCGCGTCCGCGTCGAGGAGCTTGGTCGGGTCGGGCTCGATCCGCACCTCGGCGCCGCCGGCCTCGAGGGCCTTGGCCAGCGAGTGCAGGTTGCCGACCCGGGTGTCGAACAATGCGATCTTCATCGGCCGACCTCCGCGCCCGCGCCGGCCCGGCCGGCGAGCGCGCCCTTCACCGCGTCCAGGAAGCGCTCCATCATCGGCCACGGCCCGATGCTCACGCGGATGCAGTCGCCCGCGTGGCGGAGGTTGGCGAAGGCGCGGACCGCGACGCCGCGCTCGCGCAGCGCGGCGGCGAAGCCCGCGGCCGAGCCGGGCACCTGCACGAGCAGGAAGTTCGCGGCCGAGGGGTAGACGCGGAGCCCCAGCGCCTCGAGCTCGGCCTTGAGCCGCTCGCGGTTCTCCCTGACTCTCGCGACCACATCGGCGACCCAGGCGCGGTCCTCCTCGAGCACCGCGAGGGCCGCGGCCTCGGCGGCGGCGGTGATCTTGTAGGGCCCCCGCGACTTCTCGATCTCGTGGATCAGCGGCGCAGGCCCGACGGCGAAGCCGATGCGGAGCCCGGCCAGCCCGTACGCCTTCGAGAGGGTGCGCAGCACGACGACGCGCTCGGACTCGACCGCGCGCTGGACCAGCGATTCGCCGCCGAAGTCGATGTAGGCCTCGTCGATCAGGACGACGCCGGCCGCCCGCTCGATCACGCGCTCGACCGCGGCGGGGTCGAAGATGTTGCCGGTCGGGTTGTTGGGCTGGCAGATGTAGGTGACTCGCCCGCGCGCGGCGAGGAGCGCATCGGGGTCGAGGGCGAAGTCCTCGGCCAGGGGCACGCCCACGGGCCGCGTGGCGTTCATCCGCGCGAAGAGCGGGACCATGGTGAACGTCGGGTCCGGGTAGGCGACGACGTCGCCCGGCTCGCAGAACGCGCGGATCGCGGAGTCGATCACGTCGTCCGAGCCGCAGCCGGTGGTGATGTTCTCCGGGCGCACGCCGAGCAGCTCCGCCAGGCGGGCCTTGAGCCGGTCGGCGAAGACGGACGGGTAGCGCGTGAGCGCGGCGGCGTCCAGCCCGGCGACGGCGCGGGCTGCGGCGGGGCTGGCGCCGAAGAGGTTCGTGTTGTCGCTCAGGTCGACGTCGATCGGCCGGCGGCCCGGGTCGTAGAGCTCGATGTCGCGGTAGGCCGCGCGGAAGGGCACGGGCCGGGGCTTCGCTGCCGCCGTGGCTCCTACCTCCGTGCCTGTCTTCTGAACGGCCGTCGCGGAGCTACGGGCCCGGGCCGCGAGCGCGTGGGCGGGCAGCCCCTCGGCGTCGGCCAGCGTGGCGGTGGGTCCGGCGAGCTCGGCCGCTGCGGCCGGCGAGACCTCCTGGTAGGTGGTCCACCGCAGGAAGTCGGGGGTCGAGAGCCCGGCGTAGGCGCGGGCGAGGCCTGCGGTGGGGAGCACGTGGTTGGCGCCGGTGCTGTAGTCGCCGAAGACGACGGAGCTGCCCGGGCCGAGGAAGATCGTCCCGGCGGCGCGCACGCGTTCGAGCGCCTGGCGCGGCTCGCGCACGAGGAGGAGCAGGTGCTCGGGCGCGTAGCGGCTGGCGAAGTCGAGCGCGTCGTCGAGCGAGGCCGCGGTCAGGATGGCGCCGCGGCTGGCGAGCGCGGCCTCGATGATCTCCCGTCGGGGCTGCGTGGGCAGGAGGCGTTCGAGCGCCGCGCGGGTCCCGCGGGCGACGTCGTCCGCGGTCGTGACCAGCACGGCGGCGGCGTCCGGGTCGTGCTCGGCCTGGGCGAGCAGCTCGATGGCGACGAGCTCCGGGTCGGCCGTCTCGTCGGCGACGACCAGCACCTCGGAGGGCCCGGCGGGGCAGTCGATCGCGACCACGCCGTTGAGCTGGCGTTTGGCCTCGGTGACGTAGGCGTTGCCCGGCCCCACGACCTTGTCCACCCGGGGGACGGAGGCGGTGCCGTAGGCGAGCGCGGCGATCGCGCCCGCGCCGCCGAGGGCGAAGACGCGGTCGGCGCCGGCGAGCGCGCAGGCGGCGAGGACGGGGGCGGGGGGCAGCCCGTCGGGGCCTGGCGGCGAGCAGACGACGACCTCCTCGACGCCCGCCACCCGGGCCGGCACCACGCCCATGAGCACGCTGCTCGGGTAGGCCGCGCGGCCGCCCGGCGCGTACACCCCGACACGCCGGAGCGGCTCCGCCCGGCGACCGAGCCGGATCCCCGGCCGCACCTCGACCTCGAGCGGCGGCGGGAGCTGGGCGCGGTGGAACGCCTCGATCGCCGCGGCCGCCTGCTCGAGCGCCCGCCGCACCGCCGGGTCGAGCGCCTCGAGCGCCGCCTCCCACGCCGCGCGCGGGACCTCGAGACTCTCCAGCTCCACCCGGTCGAAGCGCCGGGCCAGCGCGCGCAGCGCGTCGTCGCCCCGCTCCCTCACGTCCGCCACGATCGCGGCCACGGCCCGCTCGACCGCCGGGTCCGTCGCCCGACCCCGGTCGAAGAGCCGCGCCTCGTCCTCCGGCCCGAGCCGGGCCAGCGGCTTCTCCACCGCGATGACCGGCCCGCTCATGGCATCAGCCTCTCGATCTTGGTGACCAGGATCCCCTCGGCGCCGAGCTCCTTCAGGTCGGCGATCACGCGGTAGATGTCGCGCCGGTCCACGACGGCGTGCGCCGCGACGAACTCGCCCGAGTCCATGACGTCGACGATCGTGGGGCCGTTAATCCCCGGCAGGATCCGCTTGATCTCGGGGAGCGCCCGGCGCGGCACGTTCGCCATGAGGTAGCGCTTGTCCTGCGCGCGGAGCACCGACTCCAGCGCGGCCACCAGCTCCCGCACCCGGCGCCCTGCCTCGGCCTCGGCCTGGACCCCCGGCCGGCCGATCAGGACCGCCGAGGACTCCAGGATCGTGGCGAGCTCGCGCAGCCCGTTCACCTTGAGTGTCGAGCCGGTCGAGACCAGGTCCACGATGATGTCGGCGACGCCGAGGTGCGGCGCGATCTCCGCCGCGCCCGAGACCGGGACGATCACGACCGGCCGTCCCGCTTCGGCGAAGAAACGCTCGGTCAGGCGCGGGAAGGAGGTCGCGACGCGGGTGCCGGCCGGCAGCTCGGCGACCGACTGGACCGGGCTCTCCTCGCGGACCGCCACCGCGAGCCGGCAGCGCCCGAAGCCGAGCTCGAGGAGCGTCTCGACCGGGCGGCCCGACTCGGCCACGAGGTCGCGGCCGGTGATCCCCACGTCCGCGGCGCCATCGGCCACGAATTCGGGGATATCCTCGGCGCGCACGAAGAGGGCGACGAAGTCACCGCCGAGCGAGGCCTGGAGCGCCCGCTCGCTGCGGGCATCGAACTCGAGGCCCGCCCGTTCGAGCAGCTCCCGGGCGCTTTCCGCCAGGCGGCCCTTGTTCGGCAACGCAATACGGATCATCGCAACCGATCGTCGGTGGAGGAAAAACGAACGCGGCCCGTCCGGGTCCGGACGGGCCGCGGTGGCCT
>DATCLG010000058.1:0-11049 GCA_036564015.1 Longimicrobiales bacterium | reverse complement strand
GTGGCGATGTAGTCGTGGAACCGCTCCTGGAGCGGCGTCCACTTGTTGTGGATCACGCCCAGCGCATGGTAGCAGTTGGCCACCGTGTCGGTGATCACCCGCACCGCCATGAGGTCGTAGATCTCCTCGTACGGCTTGTTGCGGCTGATCATCTTCCGGTAGATCGACCACAGGTGCTTCGGCCGCCCGTACACCTCGCACGGGATCCCCGCCTTCCGCAGCTCCTCCTCGAGCGGCTTGCGCAGCGCCTCGATCTGCTCCTCCCGCTCCTTGCGGCGCTCCGCCACCTTCGCCGCCAGCTCCCGGTACGCCTCCGGCTCCAGGTGCTTGAACGCCAGGTCCTCCAGCTCCCACTTCACCTGGGCCATTCCCAGACGATGGGCCAGCGGCGCGTAGATCTCCCGCGTCTCGAGCGCGATGCGCTGTCGCTTCTCCGGCCGCAGATGCTCCAGCGTGCGCATGTTGTGCAGCCGGTCGGCCAGCTTGATCAGGATGACCCGCGCATCCTGGGCCATCGAGAGGAGCAGCTTCCGGTAGTTCTCGACCTGCTGCTCGGTGCTCGAACGGAACTGCACCTTCCCGATCTTCGTGACGCCGTCCACGATCGTGGCGATCTGGTCCCCGAACTCCCGGCGGACCTCTTCCAGCGTCGTGTCCGTGTCTTCCACGACGTCGTGGATCAGACCCGCCGCGATCGAGACGGTGTCCAGGTGCAGGTCGGCCAGGATCTTCGCGACCTCGACGCAGTGGACGATGTACTCCTCCCCCGAGGCGCGCTTCTGCCCCGCGTGCGCCCGTTCGCTGAAGGCGTACGCGCGCGCGATCAGGTCCACGTCGAGCCGGCTCAGATGCGGCTCGATGGACTCCCACAGGCGCGGCGGCAACCCTGCCGGCGCGCTCGCCGTCGCCGGCGCGGCGGCTGTCGATTGCATTCGGTCGAACGGTCGAATGAACGTTGTTTCCTGCCTCCGCTCCGGGATGAGATGACCGGATCCGCCCCTCGACCCGCGCCGCCGTTCTCAGCGGTCGCCGGGGGCGCCTCGCCGGCTCGCCCACGGCCACTCTCATCCCCTGTTGCTACACAAAAGTTAACAGAAAAAGCGTCCTGGCTCCAGAAACTCGACGCGTTGGGTTCGGACACCCGCCGGCCGTGCCGCCGGCGGCTATCGGGAGGATCGGACTGCAAGGGTTTTGCCGGAGGGCACCGATCGCTCAGGGTGGGGTCATGATCCCCGCCTCGACGAAGGAGACGTAGCGCGCATCGCCGATCACGACGTGGTCCAGCACCGTGATGCCGAGGATGCGTCCCGCCTCCACGAGCTGCCGCGTCACCTCCCGATCCTCCATGGACGGGGTCGGATCGCCGGAAGGGTGGTTGTGGACCAGGATCACCGCGGCCGCGCTCTCGATCACGGCGGGCTTGAAGACCTCGCGCGGGTGGACGACCGAGGCGTCCAGGATGCCTCGCGTCACCACGAGCTCCCGCAGCACCGCGTGCTGCGTGCTCAGCAGCAGGACGCGGAACTCCTCCTGGAGCAAGTCGCGCAGGTGCGGCGCGCACCGCTCGTAGACGTCGGCGGGCCCGCAAATGCGGCCTCGCTCCTCCGGGCCTTCGCGCGCAAGCCTGCGCCCCAGCTCGAGCGCCGCCGCGACCCGCGCAGCGACGGCGGGGCCGACGCCGGGGACCCGCTCCAGCTCCCCGACGGACGAGCTGGCCAGTCGCCTCAGAGACCCTTTCGCGCTGGCGAGGAGCTCGCCGGCCACATCGAAGGCGGAGCGCCCCTCGATCCCGCTGCCGACCAGGATCGCCAGGAGCTCTCGCGCCGAGAGTGCCTCCGCGCCGGCGGTCCTGAGCCGCTCCCGTGGCCGCTCCGGGACCGGCCATTCCTTGATGCGGTACCTGACCATGAGCGGCAAGGTCGGCCCGGGCGCCGGGCATCGCCATGGCGCCACGGGTCGCAGCCGCTCACGCCAGACCGGCGCCGTGGCACTTCTTGTACTTCTTGCCAGACCCGCACGGGCACGGGTCGTTGCGCCCGATGGCGCGCTCGCTCGTCACCGGCCGCGGCGACCGGGCCTCTTCCTCGCCATGGCTGGCGCGCAGCCGCCGCACGTCCAGCTCCCGGGCGGCCGCCACCGCCGGGGCCCGCAGCCCGCGCGTCCCCGCGATCGCCGCCGCGACCGGCTCGAGCTCCTCCTCCACACCCAGCCGCGTCGGTGCGGCCTGCCCCGCCACCACGCCGGTCTCGGGCGTGTCCGCGGGCCCGCTCAGCACCAGGCGCCGCGGCGCAGGCGCCGGCCTCGGCACCTGGAGCTGGATCCGGAAGACCATCGACGCCACCGACTTCCGGATGTCCTTCATGAGGTCCACGAACATGTCGTAGGCCTCTCGCTTGTACTCGATCAGCGGGTCCTTCTGGCCCCAGCCCCGGAAGCCGATCGACGCCTTCAGATGGTCCAGGTCGTAGAGATGGTCCCGCCACTTCTCGTCGAGCACGCCCAGCAGGACCCACGACAACAGCCCCTCCGCGTGCGGCCCGAACGTCTCCAGCTTCCGCCGGAACGCCGTCCGCGCACGCTCCAGCACCACACGCCGCACCTCCGCCGGCGTGTCGAACGGGTGCGAGGGCGTGTTCTCCGCCGGCAGCTCCTCGACCACCAGCAGGTAATCCAGGTTCAGCCGGGTCCGCAGCCCCGCGAGGTCCCAGTCCTCCGGATGGGCATCCTCATCCACGTACTCGCCCACGACCTCGGTCAGGGCGTGCTCGATCATCTCCCAGATCTCGCCCTTCAGGTCCTCCCCGCCCTCGAGGGCGAACAGCCGGAGGTCGTAGATCACCTCGCGCTGCTGGTTCATCACATCGTCGTACTCCAGCAGCCGCTTACGGGCCTCGAAATTCTGCAGCTCGACCCGCCGCTGCGCCCGCTCGATCGAGCGCGTCACCAGCGGGTGCGTGATCACCTCGCCCTCCTGCGCGCCCAGCCGCTCCATGATCCCCGCGATGCGGTCGGAGCCGAACAGGCGCATCAGGTCGTCTTCGAGCGAGAGGAAGAAGACCGAGGCGCCCGGGTCGCCCTGCCGCCCGGCCCGCCCCCGGAGCTGCCGGTCGATCCGCCGCGACTCGTGTCGCTCCGAGCCGATGATGTGCAGCCCCCCGACCTCGACGACGTAGTCGTCCGGCTTGTTCGAGAGATCCTCCGCCCGCATCGGATCCGCCGGCGGCGGCAGCGTCGCCGGGTCGATCCCTCGCGCCTTCAGCCAGCCGATCGTCCGCGGCTCCGTCACGCCGGGCCCCAGCTTGATGTCCGTGCCGCGGCCGGCCATGTTCGTGGCGATCGTCACCGCGCCAGGCTGCCCGGCCATCGCCACGATCTCCGCCTCCTGCTTGTGGTACTTCGCGTTCAGCACGTTGTGCGGGATCCCCCGGCGCTTCAGCATGCGCGAGAGCGTCTCCGACACCTCCACCGACGTCGTCCCCACCAGCACCGGCAGCTCCATCCGGTGCAGCCGCTCGATCTCCCCCAGGATCGCGTTGTACTTCTCGCGCTTCGTCCGGTAGACCAGGTCGTGCCGATCCTCCCGGATCACCGGCCGGTGCGTGGGGATGACCGCCACCTCCAGGCCGTAGATCTGGTAGAACTCGGCCTCCTCCGTCTCCGCCGTCCCCGTCATCCCCGCCAGCTTGTCGTACATGCGGAAGTAGTTCTGGATGGTGATCGTGGCGAAGGTCTGCGTCTCGCCCCGCACCGGCACGCCTTCCTTCGCCTCGATCGCCTGGTGGAGGCCGTCCGACCAGCGCCGGCCCGGCATCTTCCGGCCGGTGAACTCGTCGACGATCACCACCTGCCCGTCCTCGACGATGTACTGCTCGTCGCGGTTGTACAGGGCGTAGGCCTTCAGGAGCTGGTGGATCGCGTGGATCTTCTGGTTCTTCTCCGCGTACTCCCGCTCCAGCGCCTGGATCCGCTCCCGCTTCTCCTCGATCGACAGCTCCGGGTTCCGCTCGATCTCGTGCACCGCCTCCGACAGGTCCGGCACGACGAACGCCTGCGGGTCGCCCGGCGACAGCTCGTCCAGCCCCTTGTCCGACAGGTGGACGTTGTGACCCTTCTCATCCATCGCGAAGAGAAGGCGCTCGTCCACCTCGTGGAGCCGCTTGTCCCGCATGTACACGGCCTCGAGCTGGTTCACCGCCTTCTGCAGCCCGGGCTGATCGGCGAACAGCTTGAGCAGCCGCTTGTGCTTGGGCGCACCCCGCCGGGCAGCGAGCAGCTTCTCGATCGCCTCCGCCTCGCGTCCCGCCTCGAGGTCCTGTTCCGCCGACGCCACCAGCTCGTTCACGATGCGGATCTGCTTGCGGTACAGCTCCGCGACCGCCGGGTTGTAGAGCCGGTACTCCTGCGCCTCCTCGTGGCTGACCGGGCCGCTGATGATGAGCGGCGTACGCGCCTCGTCGATGAGGATCGAGTCCACCTCATCGATGATCGCGTAGTAATGCCCGCGCTGCACCCGGTGCTCGAGGGAGTGCACCATGTTGTCGCGCAGGTAGTCGAACCCGAACTCGTTGTTCGTGCCGTAGGTGATGTCGGCCAGGTAGGCTTGCCGGCGCTCGGGGGTGCCCGGCTCGTGGAGGTCGATGCAGTCGACGGTGAGCCCGAGGTAGCGGTAGACCGTGCCCATCCACTCGCTGTCGCGCTGGGCCAGGTACGAGTTCACCGTCACCAGGTGGACCCCCCGCCCCGCCAGCGCGTTCAGGTAGAGCGGCATCGTCGCGACCAGCGTCTTCCCCTCCCCGGTCGCCATCTCCGCCACCTTCCCCTGGTGCAGGACAATGGCGCCCATGATCTGCACGTCGTACGGCACCATGTCCCAGACCATCTTCTGGCCGGTGACCACGATCTCGGTGCCCACCAGCCGCCGGCACGCCTCCTTGACGGTGGCGTACGCCTCGGGCAGGATCTCGTCCAGAACCTTCTGGATCGTCTCCTTCAGGCGCTGCTCGACCTCCGCGATCTCGAGCGAGAGCCGCTCCCTCTCCCCAGCGTCCTCCGTGCGCCGTTTGGTTTCACGCAGCTCCGCCAGCCTCGCCTCGAGATCCCCGATCCGTTCCCGGACGATCCCCCGGAGCCAATCCGTCCGCGCCCTGAGCTCCTCGTCCGACAGCGACTTGAGCCGTTCGGCGATCTCGTTGATCTTGTCGACGATCGGCTGGAGCCTCGCGATCTCTCGCTCGTGGCGCGTGCCGAAGACGCGCCTGATCAGGCTCTTGAGCATGGAACCGTAGTCACCGCAAAAAGGTCGCAAGCATCCTTCTCATTACCCCACCGCGTCGCGCCCGGTCCCGCCCGCCGCCCCCCAGGTCGCGCCGTTCGGCGAGCCGGACGGCGGCAGAGCACCCCGGAGCGGGCCCCCGTGGACGACGCCTAACCCGCGCCCGAGCGGTAGAGCCCCTCGCGCTGGATGATCGCCTCCACGCCCGGAGGGACGAGATACCGGATCGGCTCGCCCGCCGCCACCCGCCTCCGGATCTCCGTCGCCGAAAGGTCGATCCGGGTGACCGGCACCACCCGGTACGGCACATCCAGCGTCGGGGCGACGTTCTCGGCCCCACCCCGGGAAAGCACTACGAGGGTCGCCAGGCGAGCGATCTCCTCCGGCGCCCGCCAGGTGTGAAACTGCTGTACCTGGTCCGCGCCGAGCAACAAAAAGAGCGCGCTCTCCGGGTAACGCTCCCGGAGCTCGCGCAGCGTGTCCACAGTGTACGACGGCCCCGAACGACGAAGCTCGGTCTCGTCCACCTCGAAACGGGGGTCGCCCGCCACGGCCGCCTGCACCATCGCCCGCCGTAACTCCGCAGGCGCTAACGCCCGGTCCCGTTTGTGTGGCGGCAGCCGCGCAGGCACGAACAGCACCAGATCCAGGCCCAGCGCCTGCCAGGCATCCTGGGCCACGATCACATGGCCGATGTGGGGCGGATCGAACGTCCCCCCGAAGACCCCGAGCCTCACGAACTCCCCGCCAGCGAGATCGCCCGGACCTGGGCCGCCTCTTCCGAGTCCGGGTAATCCCGCAGGAGCTGCTGTTTGGCGGCCTCCGCCTCCTCCTTGTACCCGAGCCGGGTGTACGCCTGCACGATCCGCAGCAGCGCCTTCGGAACCACCCCCGACGTCGGGTGCGATTTCACGACCTGCTCGTAATAAAGAATGGCCGGATGATACGCGTTCCGCCTGTAGTAGAACTCCCCCGCAATGAACACCTTCTCGGCGAGCTTGTCCCTCAGCTCCCGGATCATCTCCTTGGCCCGCGGGACGAACGGGCTCGTCGGGTAATAGGCGATCAGCGACTCACAATGATCGATCGCTCCCTGAGTGTACTGCTGGTCGAGCTGCACGGGAGGCGAGAGCCGGTAGTACGACTCGCAGATCTTGAAGCGCGCATCATCGGCCCACGGCCCCTGCGGATAATCGTTCGCCAGGCGAGAGAACTCGCTGGCAGCCGTGATGTACTCCTTCTTGCCGAAGTACGAGTCGGCGTGGAGGAAACGAGCTTCCTGGATGCGGGGATGAGTCGGGAACTCCAGCGTGAACCGCTCGAAGCTCCGGATCGCCTCGGACCAGTTCTTCTCCTGGTACGCCCGCATCCCTCGCTCGAACAGCTCGTCCGCCCCGAGTTGCTCGATACGCTGACCCCCTGAAGCGCAAGCCGCGCCGTACAGGGGAACGGCCAGACCCGCGATCCAGAACCGAACGAAACGTGGGAGCATGCGCATCGCTTCTGCTACACTCGCCGGGCGATCGAGGTTTCAGGGAACGGCGCCCCGGTCCCGCCTCGGGCGGTCGCGAAATGGCGCCTACTCACCGAACCGGATCTGATCGATCCGTTCCCGTGCGCGGATGGCGAGCGGGCTGCTGCGCGTCACGCTGAGCTCGAGCACCCGGCGGAACGCGGCGAGGGCGCCATCCCGGTCACCGAGCGCCAGCAGAGCCTCGCCTCGCTCGAACCACGCCTGATCCTGCAGGTGCTCCGGAACGCGCAGCGCCAGCACCGTGGCGAGGTGCGCGAGCGCCTCCGTGGGCCGACCGGCCTCCCTGGCCTGGATGGCGAGCTCGAAGGCGCACCGGCCCATCCGCCACCGCGCATCGGCGGCCCGTTCACCGGCCGGAGCCCGCTGCCGGTACATCTCGAAATAGACGATGGCGTCCTGGCAGTCCTTCTGCGCCTCGTGGATCAGCGCCATCTCGTAGAGCAGCGGAGGCGCCGAGTCGGGCCGCGCGTGCGCGAGCGCCTGCTCGTAGTAGAGCAACGCCTGGGCCGTCGCGCCCGTCTCGGCATAGTACCGGGCGAGCGCCGCGGCCATGTCCGGCACCGGGATTCCCGGCCGTAGCGCGTGCATCGCCTCCACCGCGCTGGCCATCCGGTACCGGTCGCCGCGCTGCAGGGCACGGCGGGCCATGGTCAGGTAGTCGAAGACCGCCTGGTCCGTGTACTCCGGCGCCCGGTCGAGCAGCCGGCCGTAGCTCTCCTGGGCCCGCTCGAGCTGCCCGGTCTCAGCGAAGGCGTGGGCCACCCGGAGCCAGGCCTCCTCGCCCCCGCCCTGACGAAGGGCGAGGCGGTACTCGGCGAGGGCTGCGGCGTAGTTGGAGTCCGCCCACAGTCGATCGCCCCGGGCGACCGCCGTCTCGCCCCCACCGCACCCCGCCAGCCCCGCCCCGGCCAGCAGGACGCCAGCCAGGCTGCCCAGCACGCCACGCACGCGAAGGCCCGACGCCATCCGACCCCTTTCCTCAAGAAGCGACCGCCGGCTCACGCTTCGTGACCGCGCGGCGCCCGATGCTCACGTACTCGAAGCCGAGCTCGGCCATCCGATCCGGATCGAAGAGGTTGCGGCCATCCAGGATGATCGGCTGGCGCATCGCCGCTTTCATCCTCTCGAAGTCCGGCCGCCGGTACGGTTGCCATTCCGTCAGGATGATGAGCGCGTCCGCACCCTCGAGCGCCGCGTAGTTGTGCTCGCAGTACACGACCCGGTCCCCGAAGTGCCGCCGCGCGACCTGGAGCGCCTCCGGGTCGTGAACCTGCACCCGCGCACCCCGCTCCAGCAACCCCTCCACCACCACGAGCGAGGCCGCCTCCCGCATGTCGTCCGTCTCAGGCTTGAAGCTGAGCCCCCAGACCGCGAACGTGCGCTCGGCGCACGTCTCGCCGAAGCGCTCGTCGACCATCTGGAGGACGAGCCGCTTCTGCGACTCGTTGATCCGCTCCACCGCCTCCAGAATGCCGGCGTCGATCCCGTAATCCGTCAGCGTGCGGATCAGCGCCTTGACGTCCTTGGGGAAGCAGCTCCCGCCGTACCCGCACCCCGCGAACAGGAAAGCCGGCCCGATCCGCGCATCCGTGCCGATCCCCCTCCGCACCTGCTCCACGTCCGCCCCCACCGCCGCACAGAGCCGCGCGATCGTGTTCATGAAGCTGATCCGCGTCGCCAGCATCGCGTTCGCCGCGTACTTGGTGATCTCGGCCGACGCGATGTCCATGAACAGGATCGGCTTCCCGGTCCGCACGAACGGGGCGTAGAGCTCCGTCAGCACCCGCTTCGCGTACTCCGACTCCGTCCCGATCACCACGCGGTCCGGCTTCATGAAGTCGTCGACGGCCGCGCCTTCCTTCAGGAATTCCGGGTTCGAGCAGACGTGCACTTTGTGCCGGGTGCGCTTCTCGATTTCCGCGCGCACCTTTGCTGCCGTACCGACCGGAACCGTGCTCTTC
The DNA here is from genome assembly GCA_036564015.1 of Longimicrobiales bacterium. GTDB lineage: Bacteria > Gemmatimonadota > Gemmatimonadetes > Longimicrobiales > RSA9 > DATCLG01. The sequence continues at coordinate 2,282 of DATCLG010000058.1, read as the reverse complement.
GTGATGACGACTTTCTCACCGTTCATGTTGTCGCCGATCGCGGCGGCAACATCCAGCACGTGACGCAGATCGGCGCTGCCATCTTCGTCCGGCGGCGTGCCCACCGCGATGAAGATGACATCCGATTTGCGCACGGCTTCGCCGATGTCCGTCGTGAAATGCAGCCGGCCGTCCTCCAGGTTGCGCCGCACGAGCGGCTCGAGCCCCGGCTCGTAGATCGGGATCTCCGCCCGCTTCAACCGGCTGATCTTGTCTTCGTCGATATCGACGCAGTACACCTGGAAGCCGGTGTCGGCCAGGCAGGCACCGGCAACCAGTCCAACGTACCCCGTTCCAACCACGGCAATATGCATAGCTCTCAACCCTGCTGATAAAACGCGCGAATGGCGCTGACCACTTCGTTACGTTCGTTGCTGGTCAACTCCGGGAAAACGGGGATGCTGATCACTTCTCGCGTGGCCTGCTCGGTGACGGGCAGGTCGCCCTGCTTGTAACCCAGCTCGGCAAAACATTCCTGCATGTGCAGCGGGACGGGATAGTAGATCGCGTTGCCGATGCCGCTGCTGTCGAGGTAGCGCTTCAGGCCGTCGCGATCCGCCGCACGCAGCGTGTACTGATTGAAGACGTGGTAGTTCCCTGCCTCCGTCGCGGGCGTAGTCACGGCGTCGAGCCCGGCGAACGCGGCGTCGTAGGCCGCCGCGTGTGCGCGGCGCGCTTCCGCCCACGCCGGCAAGTGCGGCAGCTTGGCGTGCAGCACCGCGGCTTGCAGGGCGTCGAGCCGCGAATTGAAACCGACCATCTCGTGATGGTACATCTGCCGGCCGCCGTGAACGCGCAGCTTCCGCAGCCGGCCCGCCAACTCATCATCGTGGGTGACCATCATGCCGCCGTCGCCGAAGCCGCCCAGATTCTTTGACGGGAAGAACGAATAGCACCCGATGTCGCCAATGGTACCCGCATGAAAGTCGACGCCATCCAGCGTCCGCCGCGCGCCCAGCGATTGCGCCGCATCTTCGATCACGAACAGGTTACGCGCGCGTGCCAGCTGCATCAGCTCTTCCATGCGCGCCATCTGGCCGTACAGGTGCACGACGATGATGGCTCGCGTGCGCGGCGTGAGCGCCGCCTCCACTTCGGCCGCACCCATGTTGAAGGTGTGCGGGTCAATGTCCGCAAACACGGGTTTGAACCCCGCGTTCCAGACGGCCCCGGCCGTTGCGAAAAACGTAAACGACGGCACCACGACTTCCGCGCCCGGTTCGAGCGGCAACGCCTTCAGGCTGAGCAGCAGCGCATCCGTGCCGCTGGCGCAGCCAATGGCGTGGCGCGCACCCGTGAACTGCGCAACCGCCGCTTCCAACTGCTCGACTTCAGGTCCAAGAATGAACCGCTGCGATGCGACGACGCGCATGACCGCATCGTCAATGTCGCGGCGGATGCTGCGATACTGGCGTTGCAGGTCCAGCAGCGGCACGCTCATGCGATCTTCCGGCTCGGGCGAAGAGTCATAAACGCGGAAAACTATGTCATATAGCCAGGTGCGGCAACGAGGAATCTCTTCCGCCGCCGCTCGGCCGGCGGTATCTTGCGCGCCGCATGAGCACCCCTGAAGAACGCATTCTGATTACCGGTGCGGCCGGCTTCATTGGCAGTCATCTGAGTGAGCGGCTGCTGGCCGCGGGGCATACGGTCATCGGGCTGGACAACTTCGATCCGTTCTATCCCGAACCGCTCAAGCGGCAAAACCTCGCGACGGCAATGGCGCACCCCAACTTCCGGTTGGTCGAAGGCGATTGCACCCGGCCGGAGGATGCCGCGCGCGCCTTCGATGGCGGCGTCGACGTCGTCGTTCATCTCGCAGCCAAAGCCGGTGTGCGCCCCTCCATCGCCGATCCGCTGGGCTACGCGCATGCCAACATCGTAGGCACGCAAGTGATGCTCGAAGCCGCGCGTGCCCACAACGTCTCGCGTTTCATTTTCGGATCGTCGTCGTCCGTGTACGGCAACAACAGCAAGGTGCCGTTTGCCGAGGATGACCCTGTCGACCGGCCGATCTCACCCTATGCGGCGACCAAGCGCGCCGGCGAGCTGGCCTGTCACACCTACCATCACCTCTTCGGCATGAGCATCGTCTGCCTGCGGTTCTTTACGGTGTATGGTCCGCGGCAGCGCCCCGACCTGGCGATCCGCAAGTTCACGACGCTGCTCAGCCGGGGGAAACCGATTCCGTTTTTCGGTGACGGCACAACCGAGCGCGACTACACCTGGATCGACGACATCCT
>DATCLG010000057.1:0-7486 GCA_036564015.1 Longimicrobiales bacterium | reverse complement strand
GGCGCCTTCCGCAGCGCGTCGATCACCTCGGCGCTCAGCCGTCCGTCCACGCTGATCGCCGCCAGCGCCTCGCCGCCGGCCTCGTGGCGAGCCTGGTGGTACTCGGCGATGTTGATCCCCGCGCTGCCGAGCAGGGTGCCGACCCGCCCGATGACGCCCGGCACGTCGCGGTTGCGGAGCACGACCAGGGAGCCCCGCGGCACGACGTCCACGTGGAAGTTGTCGATGCCGACGACGCGCGCGTGCGACTCGGAGAGGAGCGCGCCGGCGACCCGGGTCTCGCCCCGCTCGCGGGTGAGCTGGAGCTCGACGTACTCGGCGTAATCCGTGTGGGGCCCGCGGCGCACCTGCTGGACGGCGATGCCGCGGCTCTGGGCCAGGTGCAGCGCGTTGACGAGGTTGACGGCGCTCGCGCCCACAACGTCCTTGAGCACGCCGACGAGCGTGGCCGCCGCCACGGGCCGCAGCCCCTCCTCGACCTGGCCGGCGTAGCGGACCTCGATGCTCTTGATGGCGCCGTCGCCCAGCGCCGCGGCGAGGCGGCCGAGCCGCTCGGCGAGGTCGAGGAGCGGCCGCAGGCGACGCATCGCCTCCCCGCCGATCGCGGGCGCGTTGACCGCGCGGGAGAAGTCGCCCTCGGTGAGCGCCGCGCGCACCGCCTCGGCGATCTCGAGCGCCACGTTGCGCTGCGCCTCCTCGGTCGAGGCGCCGAGGTGAGGCGTCAGGACCACGTTGTTCAGCTTCCGCAGCGGGTGATCCGCCGGGAGCGGCTCCTCCTCGTAGACGTCGAACGCCGCGCCCCCCAGCCGGCCTTCCTGCAGGAAGCGGCAGACCGCGTCTTCATCGACGACCCCACCACGCGCGGCGTTCACGAGCAGCGCGCCCGGCTTCATCTTGGCCAGCGCCGCCTCGTTGATCATGCCGGCCGTGGTTTCGGTGAGCGGCACGTGGAGCGAGACGACGTCGGCGCGGCGGAGCACCTCGTCGAAGGAAGCGCGCTCGATGTCGAGTGCACGCGCCTGCTCCTCCGTCAGATACGGGTCGTAGGCGATCACCCGCATCTCGAACGCGCGCGCGCGCTTGGCGACCTCCCGGCCGATGCGGCCGGCGCCGATGAGCCCGAGCGTCTTGCCGTAGAGCTCGATCCCGCTGAAGCTCTTCCGGTCCCACTCCCCGGCCTTCATGGAGCGGTCGGCGGCGGGGATCCGCCGGACCAGGGCCAGGAGGAGCGCCATCGTCAGCTCGGCCGCCGAGATGGTATTCCCGGACGGGGCGTTGAGGACGGCGATACCGCGCTCGGTGGCCGCCTCGACGTCGATGTTGTCGACGCCGACCCCGGCCCGGCCGATCACCTTGAGGCGATCGGCGTAGGCGAGGGCTTCGCGAGTGATGCGCGTCGCGCTACGGACGATGACGGCATCGAAGCCGGCGATGGCGCGCGCGAGCTCCTCGCCCTTCAGGCCCGTGCGCACCTCGATCTCGAAGCGTCCGTCGGCGCGGAGCGGTTCCAGCCCCTCGGAATCGATGTTGTCCGCCAGCAGGACGCGGTAGACCGCCTGCCCCGCCGGCGCGTCTTTGGCGGTTTCGGGGGCGATCGTGGTCACTCCTTGCCCGTTCATTTCGTCAGCACCTCCTCCAGCACGCCGAGCAGCTCGTCCAGCTCCTCGACGGTATGGTCACCCATGTGGCCGATGCGAATGGTCTCGTCCTTGAGCTTGCCGTAGCCGCTCGAGATGGTATACCCCCGTTCCTTGAGCGCGGCCGTGATCTGCGGGCCGGTCCAACCCTTCGGCACGCGGATGCAGGTGACGGTGGGAGAGCGGAAGCCCTCGGGCGCGAGCACCTGGACGTCGATGCCGCGGCCCTGCATGGACTCGACCCACTCCCAGGTGCGGCGTGCCATGGCCGCGTGGCGCTCCCAGCGCGCCTCGATCGTCTCCTTCTTGATGGCCTCGAGCTGCGCGGCCAGCGCGTAGAGGAGCGAGACGGCCGGCGTGTTGGGGGTCTGATTCTTCTCCAGGTACTTCTCGAACTCGAGGAAGTCGAAGTAGACCCCGCGATCGGGCTTCTGCTCGGCGCGCTTGAGGATGTTGGGCTGCGCGACGCCGAAGGCGAGCCCTGGGGGCAGGGCGAAGGCCTTCTGTGCGCCGGTGAGGACGAAGTCGAGCTTCCAGGCGTCGGTCTCGACGGGTGCGCCGGCCAGGCCCGACACGCTGTCGACGAGGAGCACGACGTCGCCGGCGGCGTGGGCGACCTCCGCGAGCTCGCGGATCGGGTTGAGGACGCCCGTGGAGGTTTCGGAGTGGACGACGGTGACGGCGTCGTAGTCGCCGCGGCGGAGTGCGTCCTCGAGCATGTCAGGGGTGTGGCCCTGGCCGAGCGGGACCTCGACCTTGTCGGCCTGGAGTCCACAGGCGAGGGCGATCTTGTAGAAGCGCTCGCTGAAGGCGCCGTTGACGAGGGAGAGCACGCGGCGGCGTGCGCCGTTGCGGATGGCGGCCTCCATGAAGCCGGTGGCCGAGGAAGTCGAGATGTAGACGGGCCGCTCGGTGCGGAAGACGTACTTGAGTCCGGGCTGGATCTGGGCGATGAGTTCTTCCATTCCCTTGCCGCGGTGGCCGATCATGGGGCGGAGCTGCGCCTCCAGGATCTCGGGCCGGACCTCGGTCGGACCGGGGAGGAAGAAGCGGCCGAATCGGGTCGTCTCGGGCATAGTCGCTCCGGGTCGTTTAGGGGTTCAGGAAAACAGCTTCAGTGGCTGCAACATTTCGAGGCCACGCTCGAACACCCCGCGATCCGCCGCGTCGCTGGGGGCCTGGCCGCCCAGGGCGAGGGGGAGGATGGGGGCGAGCGAGCGGGTGCGGACGACGACGTCCGCGGCCGCCGTCACGGGCGGACGTTCGACGACGCCCGCGAAGGCGACGAAGAGGTCGACGAGCGGACGGGCTTCGAGGTCGGTGGCGCCGTCGCCGACGAGCATGACCGGGCGGGGCAGGCGGTCGGCCCAGCGGGCCAGGATCTCGCGTTTGCCGCCGGAGCATGCGAGCGGCGAGGAGGCGTCGAAGCCGGCGTAGCGACCCGCGTCGTCGAAGTAGATATCCACGGCGGCCACGGCCTCGTCCTCGACACCGAGCGCGGAGGCGAGGGCGAGGACGGCGGGACGCAGTCCGCCGGAGACGATGCGCACCTGGATCCCTTCGCGCCGGAGGGCCTGGATGGTCTCCCGGGCGTCGGGGACGAGCGTTTCGAGGTAGCGTCGTCCGATGGCGTCGAGCTGCGCGCGGGTGGGCCGGACGAGCTGGAGGCGTCGCCCGTACACCTCTTCGAGCGGGACCTCGCCGCGCATGGCGGCTTCGGTCAGGGCCGCGATCTCGGCGCGATGCTCGGCGGCGAGCTCCTCGATGCCCTCGATGGTCGAGAGCGTGGAGTCGCAATCGAAGACGACGGTTCCGAATCGCTGACGGTGCGTCACTGTCCGTTCTCCACTCCCGTGCCGGCGTTTTTTGCCGGCCGGGAAAAACAAAACCCCGACCCAAACGGCGCAGGTCGGGGTGAAGTCACCTTGATTCGTTGGAACGAACGGATTCGTCGTTCACGAAAAGGCTCTCCCGCCGCGCCTCCCTGACTCGGAGACACGACTGGTGCCGAGACTGCTGAGACACCAGAGGGAGAAGCTCGTGTTCACGACCGAATCCGATTCCGTGAGCGAACGCGTTTCGTGTTCAGGATAGGAAAGTTATGCCCGGGCGGGGGCGGTGTCAAGCGCGCGGGTGGACGTCGCGACCGGGAGCCGAGATAGACGGCCGGGCGTGGCGAAGGCAGAGCAGTCTTTGGAGCCCTTCCCCGCCCCGGGAGCGGAGTTCTGCGAGGAGGGTCGTGGGCGGTGTCAGGCGGGGGAGAACTCGCGGAGCTTGCGGATGGCGGTGGCGGCGGCCCGGGGTGCGTCGTGGGAGTGTCGGGAGAGCTCGACGGACGCGACGCCCTGGAAGTCCTGGAGCGCGCGGAGGATGGATGGCCAGTCGAGTTCGCCTTCGCCGATCTGCAGGTGCTCGTGTACGCCTCCGCGGGCGTCGTCGAGGTGGACGTTGAGCAGCTCGGGGAGGTGGCGCCGGATGGCGTCGGCCGGGGAGATAGTTTCGGTGCAGGGGACGTGTCCGGTGTCGAGCGTCAGGCCGAGCGCGGGGTGGGCGACGTCGTCGCGGAGCTCTTCCCACTGGCGCAGCGAAGCGATCCACATGCCGGGCTCGGGCTCGAAGGCGATGCGGATGCCGAGGGCGGCGGCGCGGTCGCAGAGGGTGTGGATGCCGTGGCGGAGGAAGTCCCGGGCTTCGGCGTCGGAGGTTTCTGGGGGCTTCTGGCCGGACCAGATGGAGACGACGGGCGCGCCGAGCTCGGCGGCGATCTCCGTGCAGCGGAGGAGGAAGTGGAGGCGCTTCTGGCGGCCCTCGGGCTCTTTCTCGAGGAGGTTGGGGCGGTGCTTGCGGCGGGGGTCGAGCACGAACCGGGCTCCGGTTTCGATGACGACGGCGAGACGGCTGGCCTCGAGGCGGGCGCGCAGGCGGCGCAGCTCGGCGGTGGAGGTGGAGAAGGGGTGGAGGTGGTGGACGTCGGGTGTGAGCGCGATGGCCTGGTAGCCGAGCTCTGCGAGGATGTCGATGGCGTCCTCGAGGGTATGGTGAGCGAATCCGTTGGTGTTGTAGCCGAGGCGCATGTCGTCTCCGGGGCTGCTACGGAGATACTACCGTGGACCGTGGGGGTAATGGTACAATTGACGAGAAAGGCCGTCCACAGACCACCCTGGTGCCCTGCGGCGTGCGGCAGCGAATTGGGGGCGAGTTGCCGTGTGCCGTGGCGGCGCGGTCGCGCGGCCCTTCCCGCCTCTGCCGCGGGGTGTGGCGGAGGGGTGGCGCGCGGAACGGATGGAGCCGCCATGAGACTGGACATCCCCGGGACGCCGCATCTGACCTACTGCACGAACATCCATCCGGGCGAGAGCTGGCCGGAGGTACGGGCGAACCTGGAGCGCTACACGCTGGCGGTGAAGGCGCGGCTGGCGCCGGAGCAGCCGTTCGGCGTGGGGCTGCGGTTGTCGGCCCGCGCGGCCGAGGCGCTGGCGGAGCCGGGCGAGCTGGAGCGGTTCCGGGACTTCCTGCGGGCGAACGGCCTGTACGTCTTCACGATCAACGGGTTCCCGTACGGGCGGTTCCATGGGGAGCCGGTCAAGGAGCGGGTCTATCTCCCGGACTGGCTGGACGAGGCGCGGCTGGCGTACACGAACCGGCTGGCGGACCTGCTGGCGGCGCTGCTGCCGGAGGGAGGGGAGCTGGAAGGGACGATCAGCACGGTGCCGGGGGCGTTCCGCGCGCGGGTCACGGGTGCGGCGCAGGCCGAGGCGATGGCGGAGATGCTGCTTCGCCACGCGGCGCACCTGTTCCGGCTGAAGGAGCGGACGGGACGGAGCGTGGTGCTGGCGCTGGAGCCGGAGCCGTGGTGTTACCTGGAGACGGTGGAGGAGGCGATCCGGTTCTTCCGGGAGCATCTGCACAGCCGGGCGGCGGTGGAGCGGTTTTCGGCGCTGACGGGTCTGGGGCGGGGGGCGGCCGAGGAGTTCCTGCGCGGGCATCTGGGGGTGTGCCTGGATGCGTGCCACATGGCGGTGGCGTATGAGGATCCGGAAGCGGCGGTGCGGGCGCTGAAGGGGGCCGGGATCCGGATCGCGAAGGCGCAGATCACGGCGGGGCTCCAGGTGAGGTTCGGGGAGGGGGGTGGCCGGGACGCGGAGCGGCTGGAGGCGCTGCGTTCGTTCGCGGACCCGGTGTACCTGCACCAGGTGGTGGCGTGCGGGTATGGTCTCGAGCGGCATCTGGACCTGCCGCAGGCGCTGTCGCGGTGGGAAGCGGAGGGGCGGCTGCCGCGGGAGACGCGGATCCACTTCCACGTGCCGATTGCGTGGAAGGAGCTGGGGCCGTTCGAGAGCACGCAGGACTATGTTCGCGGCTTCCTGGCGCTGCTGCGGCGCGAGCAGGCCTGCGGGCACCTGGAGGAGGAGACGTACACGTGGGAGGTCCTGCCGGAGGAGTACCGGCGGGAGGGGATCGTCGAGGCGCTGGCGGGAGAGCTCCGGTGGGTGCTCGATCAGTTGCGGTCGTGAACTGGCGTGCGTACCTGCGGCTGAGCCGGGTCTCGAACCTACCGACGGTCTGGAGCAACGTGCTGGCCGGCGTGGTGCTGGCCGGAGGGCGTCCGTCGGCGGGGGCGCTGTTCGGGCTGGGGGTCTCGCTGTCGCTGTTCTACACGGGCGGGATGTTCCTGAACGACGCGTTCGATCGGGAGATCGACGCGCGGGAGCGGCCGGAGCGGCCGATCCCGGCGGGAGAGGTGGGGGTGGGGGCGGCGTTCGGGGTCGGATTCGCGATGCTGGCGGCGGGGTGGAGCGTGTTGCTCCTGCACGTGTGGCAGGCCGGCGGGCGGGGTGGGGGGGCGCTCCTGGCGGGCGCCGCGCTGGCGGGCGTGATCGTCCTCTACGACGCCTGGCACAAGGGCAATCCGTTGAGCCCCGTGGTCATGGGGCTCTGCCGGGCGCTGGCGTACCTGGTGGCGGGGCTGGCGGTCTCGGCGCGTCCGACCCCGGCGCTCCTGGCCGGCGCGCTGGTGATCCTTGCCTACCTGATCGGCCTCACGTACGCGGCGAAGCAGGAGAACCTGGCCCGGGTGCAGAACCTGTGGCCCCTGGTTTTCCTGGCCGCTCCGTTCGTCTACGGCGCCGGGGCCGTCGGCCGGAGCGTGACGGGGACGGCGCTGTACGTGGGCTTCCTGGGCTGGACGCTCTTCGCCCTTTGGCTGATGCTGAGGCGGCGGGGGACCGACATCCGTCGGGCGGTCGTGGGTTTGATCGCCGCCATCTCCCTGGTCGACGCCCTGCTGATCGCGCGGCACGGACCGCCAGCTCTGGCCTGGCTGGCGGTCCTGGCTTTCGCCGCCACGCTGTTCCTGCAGCGATACGTCCGGGGATCCTAGCCCGGGCGGGGACGGTCAGCGGCTCCGGGCGCTGGCCTTTCCGCCCGAGGCCGCCCGGTTCTTGGCGGGCACCGCCTCCAGCAGCTCCGCAACCGTCCACGGGGAGGTGCGGGAGCTGGTCGCCGCGCGTACGGCGGCCACGGCCTGAGCAGTGACCGGAGAGGCGTTGTTGAGCTTCGTCCGGATGTACGTGGCGACCGCAGCGAGCTCCGCGTCGTTCATCACGGCCGCCCAGCCGGGCATGACGCCCTTGTAGCCGACGCCATCCACCTCGATCTCACCCTGGATCCCGTGCAGCATGATCCGGATGAGCCGCCCTTCGTCGCCGGTCACCCATTCGCTCCCGACGAGCGGGGGGAACACGCCCTCGACGCCGCTGCCGTCCACCTGGTGACAGGCCGCGCAGCGGGTCTCGAAGAGGCGCTTCCCATCCGGCTCCTGGCCCGCCAGCGCGAGGCCGCCATCCGTG
>DATCLG010000056.1:0-25010 GCA_036564015.1 Longimicrobiales bacterium | reverse complement strand
CACACGTATGAGTCGTGGCGGCCGAGGGAGGGCGTGGACCTGAGCGGGAAGGTGATGGAGGAGGCGCCGCGGGAGATCGGGCACGTGACGGCGAGCTACGCGCCGGGGTTCCTGGATGGAGCGAAGGTGCTGGTCGATTGGACGCGGATCGGGCGGTACTGGATGGACGCGGAGAACACGCACGAGTACGAGGGTCACGACGTGGTCGACGTGAGGCTGAACTACCCGGTGGGGCGGGGCCTGGCGCTGTTCGGGAAGGTGGTGAACGTGACGGATGCGCGGTTTGCGGAGGGAGCGACGTACACGCAGGCGCGGGGCGAGGAGTATGCGCCGGGCCTGCCGCGGACGGTGTACCTGGGGCTCCAGTACACGTGGGGCGGGAAAGGAGGGGCGGCGCGATGAGGACGGCGACTGGCAGGGCGGCGCGGCGGGCCGTCGTGGGGGTGGTGCTGGTGGGCGCGCTCCTGGCGAGTGCGTGCGGGAACGCGCCCCCGCCGCTGGATCTGGGGGAAGCGTTGACAGTGGTGGAGGCGGGCGCGAGCAACCCGACGACGGCGGCGGATCCGCGGACGGGCACGATCTACGTGGCGTGGGTCGGGGTGGAGGATGGGGTGGCCGGCGTGTATCTGGCGCGGTCGGAGGATGGCCGGACGTTCTCGGCGCCGGTACGGGTGAACGACCGGCCGGGCGACGCGGCGCCGCACGAGCAGGCGCCGGCGCAGGTGGCGGTGGGGCCGGAGGGGCACGTGTACGTCGTCTGGCAGAACAACACGGTGGTGGAGGGCCGACGTTTCCCGGCGAGCGACCTTCGCTTTGCGCGCTCGACGGACGGCGGTCGGAGCTTCGAGCCGGCGCTGACGGTGAACGATGATGCGGGCGGGCTGCCGGCGTCGCACACGTTCCACTCGATCGCGGTGGCGGCGGATGGGACGATCTACGTTTCGTGGATCGACTCGCGGGTGCGGGCGCGGGTGGAGGCGGAGCGGCGGGCGGGCCGGGGCGGGGCGGAGGGCGGGGAGCTGCCCGGGCCGGAGATCCGGCTGGCGCGTTCGACGGATGGAGGCCGGAGCTTCGAGCCGAGCGTGGTGGTGGATGAGGAGGCGTGCCCGTGCTGCCGCACGGCGCTGGCGGTGGGCCCGGACGGGGCGGTGTACGTGGCGTGGCGGAAGGTTTTCGAGGGGAGCGTGCGCGACATCGTCGTGGCGCGTTCGACGGATGGCGGGCGCACCTTCGGGGCGCCGGTCCGCGTCCACGATGACGGCTGGGTGATCGATGGCTGCCCGCACGCGGGCCCATCCCTCGCCGTGGATGGGGATGGCCGGCTGCACGTGGCGTGGTACACGGGGCGCGAAGGGCGGCAGGGGCTGTTCCACGCGGTTTCGGAAGATGGCGGTCGGAGCTTCGGTGGGGCGGCGCCGATCCTGTCCGGCGAGTGGGTGCCGGTCTCGCAGGTGAAGCTCGTGGCGGACGGGCGCGGCGAGGTCTGGATCACGTGGGATGACCGGCGGGGGGAGGAGAAGCGGGTGTACGTGGCCCGGGCGGAGCGCTCGGGGCCGTCGCGGCGGGGGGCGGCGGAGGCGGGGCGGGGGGCCTCGCCCGCGATCGCGGCGGCCGGGGACGTGCGCGCGGTGGCGTGGCTGGACGGCGAAGCGGTACGGGTAAGGGCAATCCGGAGTGGGCCATGAGGGCACGGCGACAGGCGGGGCGCGGCCTCCTGGTTGGCCTTTCCCTGGCCCTCCTCGGGGGCTGCGAAGGCGAGACCTCGTATCGGCCCCTGAGGGTGGGGGACCCGGCGCCGACGTACGCCGCGGCCACCCTCGAGGGCGACACGCTGGCGCTGGAGGAGCTGCGCGGGACGGTGGTCCTGCTGAACGTCTGGGCGACGTGGTGCCCGCCGTGCCGCGAGGAGATGCCGGGCCTCGAAGCGTTGCACCGCGAGTTCTCAGGCCAGGCGTTCCGCGTGCTCGGGGTGAGCGTCGATGGCGCGACCGCCGACCGGGAGGTGCGCGAATTCGTCGAGCGGAACGGGATCACGTTCGGGATTCTGCGTGATCCCGAGGAGCGGGTCGTGCGGGTGTTCCGGACGGTGGGCGTGCCGGAGACCTTCCTGATCGACCGGGAGGGGCGGATCGCGTGGCGGTGGATCGGGCCGTTCGACCCGACGGCTGCGGAAGTGAAGGCGAAGGTGCAGGCGGCGCTGGGGTCGTGAGAGGCCGGCGCCGGCCCCTTTGCGGGCGCGTTTTCGTGCGAGCGGTGCGGGCTCGAGAGGACCCGGAACGCGCCTTGCAATGGCGCGGGCTCCGCTGGAGAGGGAGCCATGGAACGGGACACGGCCCGCGGGACGGAGGTGGTGGGGTGGCTGCGAGGCGCCGCGCCGGCGACGGGGGTGGTGATCCTCGCCGCACATCCGGATGACGAAACCGCCGGTCTGGGCGCGCATCTGCCGGAGCTGACGCGCGCCGTCCTGGTCCACGTCACGGATGGCGCCCCGCGCGATCGTCGATGGTGGGGCGCGCCGCATTGCGCCGACAGGGAAACCTACGCTCGCGTGCGGCGAGAGGAGCTCGCCTCCGCCCTCGCGCTGGCGGGGTTCCCGTCGGAACAGGTTCGCGGGCTCGGGCTCGTAGACCAGGAAGCCTCGCTCGATCTCGCCCACCTTGCCCGGAGCATCGCAGACCTCCTTCGTGAGCTCCGTCCCGACATCGTCCTGACCCACCCGTACGAGGGCGGCCACCCGGACCACGATGGCACGGCGTTCGCCGTTCACGCGGCCTGCCGGCTGCTCGAGCGGCGGGGCATCCGGCCGCCCCGGCTGATCGAGTTCGCTTCTTACTTCAGCCGGGGAGGCGAACTGGTGGTCGGGGATTTCCTGCCGTGGCCGGGAAGCGAGCCCGCGGCCGTCGTGCTGTCGGCGGATCAGCGTGAGCTCAAGGCCCGGCTCCTCGCCTGCTTCGCCAGCCAGCGGGAAACGCTGGCGGCGGTTCCGAGAGGCGTCGAGCGTTTCCGCCTTGCGCCCCGCTACGATTTCACCCTGCCGCCACACGAGGGCACACTCCACTACGAGCGCTTCGATTGGGGGGTGACGGGCGCCGAGTGGCGGCGACGCGCGCGGGAAGCCGCGCGCGAGCTGGGGCTGGGAGGCGCGGGGTGGGCCTGACCGTGCTCAACGTAGCGTACCCCCTCGCGCCTGTGGGACCGGACGCGGTGGGCGGGGCCGAGCAGGTGCTCACCTGGCTGGACGCCGCGCTGGTCCGGGCGGGGCTCCGCTCGATCGTCGTGGCCTGCGAGGGATCGGCCACGGCCGGGATGCTGGTGGCCACGCCGCGAGTCGAGGGCCCGCTCACCGAGGCGGCGCGGCGCGCGGCGGCGGAGCGGCACCGGATCGCGATCCGGCGCGTGCTCGAGGCCGGTTCCGTCGACGTCGTGCACATGCACGGGTTCGATTTCCACCGGTACCTTCCGCCGCCGGGCGTCCCCGTGCTCGCGACGCTCCACCTCCCACCCACCTGGTACCCCCCCGAGGCGCTGCGGCCGGCACGCCCGGGAACGTTCCTCAACTGCGTCTCGGAATCCCAACTCCGGGCCTGCCCGCCGGATGCGACGCTGGTCGCGGCGGTGCCGAACGGGGTTCCGATCGATCGACTCGAGGCACGGGTCGGGAAGCGGGGTTTCGTGCTCGCGCTGGGGCGGATTTGCCCGGAGAAGGGGTTCCACCTAGCGCTGGACGCGGCACGGCGGGCGGGGCTCTCGCTGCTGCTGGGCGGCGAGGTGTTCCGGTACGACGAGCACGAGCGGTACTTCCGCGAAGAGATCGTCCCGCGTCTGGGCGCGGAGCACCGTTTCCTCGGTCCGGTCTCGCTGCGGCGGAAGCGACGGCTGCTCGCCGCCGCGCGGTGCGTCGTGGTCCCCAGCCTGGTCGCGGAGACCAGCTCGCTCGTGGCGATGGAGGCGTTGGCGTGCGGGACGCCGGTCGTCGCCTGTGCGCGGGGTGCGCTGCCGGAGATCGTGGAGCACGGGCGGACGGGCTTCCTGGTGAACGACGTGGAGGAGATGGCGGAGGCGATGCTCGCGGCGCCGGTGCTCGACTCCGAGGCGTGCCGGGAGACGGCGCGGGAGCGTTTTTCCGCGGAGCGGATGGCAGCGCGCTACATGGAACTGTACCGGGCCCTGGCGGACACGAGCCCGCCGCGGGGCCGGGAGGGGAGGGGTGGGGGAGACGCCTGAGCGGAGAGACGCGCTCCGGGTCGATGAGGCGACGACGCTGGCCGAGCTCGAGGCGCTTCGCCCCGAGTGGACCGCACTCTGGGAGCGGGCGCCCGTCGCGACGCCTTTTCAGTCCCCCGAGTGGCTCATCGCCTGGTGGCGGCATTTCGGGGGGGAAGGGTTGTGGACGCTGGCGCTCCGTCGTGGAGGCCGGCTCGTGGGGCTCGCGCCGCTCTTCGTCCGCCGAGAGCCAGAAACCGGGCTGCGCCAGGTGACGATGATCGGCAGGGGGATCACGGACCACCTGGACGTGCTGCTGGATCTCGATGCGAGGCGCGAAGGGAGCGAGGCGATCTTCGCCCATCTGGCGCGCCGCCGCGACCGGTGGGACCTCTGCGACTTCCGGGATGTCCCGCCGGACTCGCCGCTGCTCGATGCGCCCGCGCCGCCGGGCTGGCAGGACGAGCGGGAGGTCCACGAGGTTTGCCCGGCGCTGCCTCTGCCGCCTCGAGCCGAGGAGCTCGCCGGCATCATCCGCCCCGGGCTCCTCGAGAAGCTGCGGTACTACCGCAGGCGGGCGGAGCGGTGGGGGGAGGTACGCGTCGATCAGGCCGATGAGCGGAGCTTCGACGAGGCGTTCGGTGCACTCCTCCGGCTCCATGGGGCCCGGTGGTCTGCTCGGGGGCAAACCGGCGTGCTCGACGACCCCACGGTCCAGAGCTTCCACCGGGAGGCTGCCCGGGGGCTGCTCGCCCGGGGCGTGCTCCGGCTCTACACGCTCCGGGTGGCCGGCCGCGTCGCCGCTGTGTACTACGGTTTCGTGGCCAGGCAGCGGGCCTACTACTACCTCGGCGGCTTCGACCCCGAGCTCGCCCGGCTGAGCGTGGGAAACCTGGTGGTCTGGCACGCGATCCAGGAGGCGATCCGGGAAGGCGCCGTCGAGTTCGACTTCCTCCGGGGTCAGGAGCCGTACAAATACGCCTGGGGCGCGAAGGACCGGCCGAGCTACCGTCGACGGCTGCGGCCTCTCCCCTCGGGCGGGAGCGCAGGAGGCACGGAAGAGGACCAGGCCACCCCCCACCCTGCCCACCGCCGTCCGGCGCCGGCCGCCGACCGGGCGGGAAGTCCTGGAGGCGCAGTCGAATGAGAGGCGACCGACTCGGGATCCGGTGGACGATCGGCGACGTGAGCCCCTTCGGCTTCGAGGCGCTGCGGCTGTCCATCTGGGGAGCCTGGAAGCTCTTCGGCCCCTCGGCTGCCTACGTCGTCTGCGTCAACACGGTCCCGGTCGACCGCGCGCGAGCGTGGACCGGCGACATCCCTCCCGGCGTCCGGTGGCACCGGTCCACGCGAGCCCAGATCCCCGGGTTCCTGCGGACCCGGATCGACCCGGGGATGGCCGAGGGGGTAGGGTGGAAGTTCGCCCCGATTCGCCTCTTCCCCGATCGCTACGAGCTCTCTCTGGATAACGACTGTATCCTCTGGGAAACGCCCGCCGCGATCCGGGAATGGCTCGAACGCGGAGACCCCGAGCTCTGCGTGCTGGCCCAGGATGTGGCCACGTGCCACGGCCAGTTCGCCGACATCGCCGGACCAGAGCCGCGAAACGCGGGGATCCGCGGGCTACCGCCAGGATTCAGCCTCGAAGCGGTCCTCCGCGAGATCCTCGCGGGGCGCACCGGCACGCTCTGCGTCGAAGGAGACGAGCAAGGACTCCAGGCCGCCGCCGTCGCCTACGCCCGCCCGCCGCTCCTCGTCACCGTCGAGGAGGTCACCATCTGCTCGCCGTTCCCTCCGCACCTCCCGCACCTCGGCCGCTGCGGCGCCCACTTCGTCGGGCTCAACGCGAAGCGCTTGCCCTGGGAGCTCGACGGGCGAAACGGCGCCGATCACATCCGCGAACACTGGCTCCGGCACCGGGACACACTCTACGAGAAGGTGGGCATCTCGCCGCAGCCAGAAGCGCGATCCGCGTAAGGAACCCCGCGGCCCCCGGGCCACGCCGTGCGCCCGGACCCACCGGCCGTGGAACCGCTCCCTTCGGAGGCTCCGGGGCCACGCACCGCGGCATCGATCCTGCGCCGTCCTGGCCCGGCCGGGCACCGGAATGGACGGCGCCTCCATACCGCCCTACTTTCCCTGCCGCCCCGGGCGCAGCACGGTGCGGCGGCGCCCGGGAAAGGCTTCCCCTGCATCCTCAGGCGAAGGTAAGGCTCGTGTACAGCAGGCGACGGGTCTTCGTGGCGGCATGCCTCGGCATGCTCATGTTCGGTTGCGTCTTCGCGACGCTCGGTTCCATCCTCCCCTCGGTCATCGAGCGGTTCGGGATCGACAAGACGAGCGCCGGCTCGCTCCTCCTGCTCCAGACGTTCGGCGTCCTGCTCGGCTCGATCCTCTTCGGCCCGATCGTCGACCGCTACGGCTACAAGATCCTCCTGGCCGTCGCCTCCGCGCTCGTCGTGGTCGCGCTCGAGGCGATCGCCTTCGCGCCCTCCGTGGGCTGGCTCCGCGCTGCCGTCCTGCTGATCGGCGCCGCCGGGGGCGCCGTCAACGGCGGGACCAACGCCCTGGTCGCCGACACGAGCGAGGGAGAACGGAGCGCAGGGCTGAGCGCCCTCGGGATGTTCTTCGGCCTCGGCGCCGTGGGAATGCCGTTCACCGTCGCTTCGCTCCTGGATCGGCTCTCCTACACGACGATCCTGGCGATGATCGGCGCTGTCTTCGTGGCGCCCGTCGTCTACACGCTCGCCATCCGCTTCCCGGCTCCCAAACAGCCGCAGGGCTTCCCGATCGGCGCCGGCGCGGCGTTGCTGCGCGACCCGGTCCTCCTCCTGCTCGCGTTCATGATCGGTCTGCAGAGCGGCATCGAGGCGACGGTGGGCGGCTGGAGCGCCACCTTCTTCCGGGAGCGGCTCGGTCTGGAGGGTGGACGCGCGGTCTACGTCCTCTCGCTCTACTCGCTCGGGCTCACCCTCGCCCGGCTCGTCCTCGGCTTCGCGCTCCGGCGCGTCGCGCCCGCGGCCGCGCTCCGGGTCTGCCTCGTGGCCGGGATCGTCGGCTCCCTCTCGATCCTCGCCTCGTCCACGCTGATCCCGGCCGCTGCAGGGATCTTCCTGCTCGGGATCGGACTCTCCGCCGGGTTCCCGATCCTGATGGGGTACGTCGGGGATCGCTACGCGGCGATCTCGGGGACGGCGTTCGGGGTGACGATCGCGGGCTCGCTCACGGTGGGGATGTTCCTGCCGTACCTGACGGGCCTCCTGGGCGAAACGTACGGGCTGCGGCTCTCTTTCCTGATCGTCCCCGCCAGCCTCACCGCCATCGTCCTCCTCCTCTCGGTCGCGGTGCGGCGCGCGGCTACCGTGCCCGCGGTGAGCATCGGGGACTGAGGGGAGGAGACTCCCGCCGCGTCCGCCGACGCAGCCCGGACAAACCGTCCGTGCTCGTTTCGAGCCCCGCGTCCGGCGCGGCGGGCTCGGGGAGATCTGCTCCAGGCCGGCGTGGATCCGGGTTCGAGGCCCGGCGCGTGACTCCCTCTCCCTACTTCCTGTACACGACCTTCCCCGCCACCACCGTCGCCCAGACCGAGTCGTCCGGGTCGAGGATCACCAGATCGGCGTCCTTGCCCACCTCGATCGACCCCTTGCGGTGCTCGAGGCCCAGCGCCCGGGCCGGGGCGATGCTGGCAGCGTCGATCGCGGCGGCGAACGAGGAGCCGGTGTACTCGCGGAACCGGAGCGCGATCTCAAGCAGGCCGAGCGAGGTGCCGATCAGCGTCCCGTCCAGGTAACGGGCCGCGCCCTGGCGGGCTTCGCACTCCCTGCCGTTGTACCGGTAGAAGCCGTCGGGGAGCCCGGTCATCCGCAGCCCATCCGTGATGCACACGAGCCGGTCGACCCCGAACACGGCGCTGGTCCAGCGGACCGTGTGGCGATTCACGTGCACGTCGTCGCTTATGAGCTCGAGCGGGATCGACTCCGCCTCGTAGAAGGCGACGAGCGGGCCCGGCGAGCGGTGGTGCAGCCCCGTCATCGCGTTGTAGAGGTGCGTGACGTGCCGGATCCCGGCCTCGATCCCGAGCTTCGCCTGCTCGTAGCTCGCCGCCGAGTGCCCGAAGGCGGGGATCACCCCTGCGGCCACGAGCCGCTCGATGAGCGGCAGGCTCCCGTCCAGCTCCGGCGCGATCGTCATGATCCGCAGCGTGCCGCCCGTGAGGGCCAGGATCTCCTCGAGCACGCCGCGCGAAGGCGGAACGATGGACGTGGTCGGGATCCCGCCGCGCTTCTCCACGCTGACGAACGGCCCTTCGATGTAGATGCCGAGCAGGTCCGCGCCACCGAGGTCCTTTTCCACGCCTTCCGCCAGGACGGGCAGATGCCGGTTCCCCGTGGCCGGGTCCGCGAGCGTCGTGGCGAGGAAGCTCGTCGTGCCCAGACGGGCGAGGCTGCGGGAGATCGTCTCCAGGGCTTCGGGCGTGCCGTCCTGCGTGTCCGCGCCGCCCGCGCCGTGGACGTGGATGTCGATGAGCCCCGGGATCACCGTGCGTCCGCCGGCGTCCAGCCGCTCCGCGTCCTGGCCGCGCTCCAGCCCGCCGATCGCCGCGATGCGGCCGCCCTCGATCCGGATGTCGGTGCAGCCGGCGGTCACAGCGTTGTACAGCCGGCAGTTCTCGATCAGGAGCGAGCTCGACATACCACGACCTCCAGTCGACCCTCGGCGACGTTCGACGCCGTTCGCAGGTACCAGCACCACCCCAGCGCGGAAGCCCTGGCCCTCAGCGGCGCTGACGGAGCCGAACGGCGTTCTGCAAGGCGGCACAGCCACGCCCCTCCGGCGCGTCCCGGCGACCGGATGGCCAGAACCATTCGCCCGCGGCCCGGGTACACTCACCCCGGGATCGCCCGCGGCACCCCGGGAAACTGCCGCGCTGCGCACCGGAACCGGGCCGAGCCGACGGGGCGGCACCGGCCACGGAGGGTGGGTTCAATGAACAGCGTGTTCCGCACGCTCATGCTGGGAGGACCAGCCGCCGCGCTCCTGCTGGCGCTCCTCTGGTTCCTGACCGAGCACGTGCTCGAGCCGGCCCGACGCCCCGTTCAGGTTCAGGCCACCTCCGCCCCCACCCGCCCCCTCGACCCGGACGAGGCCACGTTCCGCGAGAAGCTGGCCTTCGCCCGCGCCGAGCGGCTGGACACCCTGCCGATCGGCGAGATCATCGCTCGCCTCGGCGCCACCTTCGTCGGCACGCCGTACAAACCCCACGTGCTCGAAGTTTCCGGCCCCGAGCGCCTCGTCGTCAACCTCCGCGAGCTGGACTGCGTCACCTTCGTCGAGAACGTCCTCGCCCTCGCCCGCATGATCCGCGCAGGCCAGGACGACTTCGCCACGTTCCGCGCCGAGCTCACCCGCATCCGCTACCGCGACGGCCGCATCGACGGCTACCCGAGCCGGCTCCACTACTTCAGCGACTGGATCGCCGACAACGAAAAGAAAGGCCTCCTCCGCGACCTGACACGGGAGCTGGGCGGCGTCCCCGACCGCGAGCCGATCGACTACATGTCCACGCACCCGGAGGCGTACCGACAGCTCGCCGACCCCGCCAACCTCGCGGCGATCCGCCGCATCGAGGAGGAGCTCGGCGCACGACCCCGCTACTTCATCCCCGAAGACCGGATCGCCGAGGTGGCACCCATGATCCGCAACGGCGACATCATCGCGGCGACCAGCACGGTCCGTGGGCTGGACGTGGCCCACACGGGGATCGCCATCTGGCAGAACGGCCAGCTCCACCTGCTCCACGCGCCCCTGGTCGGGACGGCGGTCGAGATCAGCGCCGTTCCTCTCGCCGAACGGATCCGGCAGATCAGGGCGCAGGACGGGATCATGGTCGCGCGTCCGCTCTGAGGTCCAGCGCCGCACTCCGCCGGCACCCGGTGCAGATGAGCCAGACCCGGCGTCGCACGTAGGAGACGGCCTGCTGGGGCTCCACCTCCCGGCGGGCCAGCGCGCTCCCGCACACGGGACAGCGCGGCGTCTCGCCCCGGCGCACCGCCTCGGCCAGGGCGCGACGCTGCTCCCGGGTGTAGCCCGACGCCATCGGGAAAGGCTAGTGCTCCCGCGCGGCGGCCCGGCGGGCCAGCACGGCGGCGCGCCGCCGCCAGAGCCGTGTCGACCAGCGCCCCCCGCCCGCCTCCGCCAGCCGTGCGATCGCGCTGGCGGCCCGCGCCGCCTCGGCCGGCCGATCCTCCCCGAGCGCCAGCCGGTAGCACGTCCGGTGGAGCGAGAACGCCCCGGAGGAGTGGCCCCGGGCGGCCGCCCGCTCGCCGGCCTCGTTGAGCGCGGCCAGGAGCGCCGGGGACGGGCGGCAGCTCGCCAGGCGGATCATCGCCCCGAGGACCGGCCGCTCGGAGGGCTCCGCCAGCGGCACGTACTCGGCCGCCGCGCGGCGCTCCACCTCCAGGGCCAGCCCGCCCAGCCGGCCCTCCGCGGCCTGCAGCACCACGCGCACCGCCGCGTAGCGCGCCAGCACCGCGGCGGCGGCCTGGTCATCCCCGACGCAGAGCGCCAGGTCCTCCAGCACCGTCGCCCCTTCGAACGGCTCCGACTCGGCTTCCCACGGCTCCTGCGGCCGTGCCCACCGTCGCGGCAGCTCGCTGGCGCCCGAGTCACGCGCCCACCCCCGCCGGTTCGCGCTCCTGCTGCCGAACGGCCAGTCCATCGCGCTGCGTCGCATAGTTTCGCCTCGACACGGATAAGGTTCGCCTCCCAAGATGCAAGGGGCGCGTTCGGAAAGCCATGGCTCGATGGGACAGCCGATTGCGCCCGGTCGGGGTATGTTGTATCGTGGCGACGCCCGGGCGAACGGCCCCTCCGTGGAGGGCTGTGGATCCAGAACCGGCAGGAGGTGTTGTGGCGAAGGAAGCCATCGAGATCGAAGGTACGGTGGTCGAGGTGCTCCCCAACGCGACGTTCCGCGTGGAGCTGGAGAACGGGCACGAGATCCTGGCCTATCTGTCGGGGAAGATGCGGCAGAACTACATCCGGGTGCTGGAGGGAGACCGGGTGAAGGTGGAGCTGTCGCCGTACGACCTGACGCGGGGCAGGATCACGTACCGTTACAAGTGACGGCGGCCTGACGCGGGCGTCTGCGTCCGGTGCGGGGCGAGCGGAGGCCTTGACGGCGGCGGCGCCGGGGACTCCGCGAGCGGGAGCGCTGTCTGCGCGGCGCCGGCGCGGACGGTGAGGCGTGTTCGGCTGACGATGGCCGCGGCGGTCGGGGTGCAGGGGCGCCGACGCGGGCGCGGCGCGTGCGGGTGCGGACTCTGGAGACGTCGAGCTGCGAAGGGGCTGGAACGAGCGAACGGCGGATCTCCCGATGAAGACGTTGCCGCCGGCAGTGCTGTTCGCTGCCGTTCTGGTGGACATGATCGGCTTCGGCATCGTGCTGCCGTTGTTGCCGTTCTACGCCGAGTCGCTGGGGGCGACGCCGCTGGAGGTGACGCTGGTGGTGGCGTCGTTCTCGGCGATGCAGCTCGTGGCGGCGCCGGTGTGGGGGCGGATCTCGGACCGGCGTGGCCGTCGTCCGCTGCTGGTGCTGGGGCTGTTCGCCTCGGCGGTCTCGTACCTGATCTTCGGGCTGGCGGACTCGCTCGAGGTGCTGTTCCTCTCGCGGCTGGCGGCCGGGGCTGCGGGCGGGACGATCTCGGTGGCGCACGCGTACGTGGCGGACACGACGACGGCGGAGGACCGGGCGCGGGGGATGGGGCTGATCGGCGCGGCGGCGGGGCTGGGGGTGATGGTGGGTCCGGCGATCGGCGGGTTTTTCAGCCGGTGGGGCCTGGGGGCGCCGGGGTTCGTGGCGGCGGGGCTGTGCGCGCTGAACGGGTTGGCGGCGCTCTTCCTTCTGCCGGAGTCGCGGCCGCGGCTCGGGGTGGAGCGGCGGTTGGGGGAGGCGGCGACGCTGTCGGGGTGGGTGCGGGCGATGGTGCGGTTCCCGCTCTCGCTCTTCCTGTCCGTCTATTTCCTGACGATCTCGTCGTTCACGGCGATGACGGCGGTGCTGGCGCTCTACCTGGAGCGGGCGTTCGGGCTGGGCGCCGAGGAGATGGGGATCGTCTTCACGCTGTCGGGCGCCACGACGGTGGTGGTGCGGGGGGTGGTGCTCGGGCGGCTGGTCAGGAAGCTGGGCGAGGCGCGGACGGTGCGGGTGGGGATCGCGGCGCTCGGTCTGGCGCTGCTCCTGATCCCGCTGCTCCCGAGCCCGGCGTGGTTGGGGCTGGTGGTGCCGCTGTACGCGTGCGGGGCGGGGACGCTCTTCCCCTCGCTGGCGAGCCTGACCTCGCAGGCGACGGACGCCCATTCGCAGGGCTCGATCCTGGGCGGCCAGCAGGTGGTGGGGGGGCTGGGCCGGGTGCTGGGGCCGGTCTGGGCGGGGTACCTCTTCGAGCACCTGGGCAAGGCGAGCCCGTTCCAGGTGGGGGCGGTGTGCGTGGCGGCGGCGGGCGTGCTGGCGCTGCGGATCCCGGCGCTGGTGCGGGCGCCGGCCGTCGTGCCGGGTGCGCCGGACGGGGGCGTCGGCTCGTCGGAACCGGGCTCCTCGCCGTAGCCTCCCTTGCCATGCGGCGTCGGGGGCGCTATATCCTCGACGGCGATCACACCGGATCTGGACACTGGAGCACGAGAGTATGGCCTTCGTCATCGGATTCGCCGTCTGGCTCGCCATTGCGATCGTCGCGGGACTCATCGCCTGGAAGAGCTACCGCGGCGCGGGCACCACGATGGCGCTGACGCTCGGCTTCGCGATCTTCGGGGCGTTCGTCGGCGGGATGCTGGGCGTCGCCGCGTACGTCTTCCACGACCCGCTCCCGCTGCGGTTCGGCGGGATCGTGGGCGCGGTGCTGGGCGCGTTCTTCTTCCCGTTCCTGTACCACTTCATCGCGCGCAAGGCTGTCTAGGTGTCGGGCGCGGACGCTGCTGCATCGTCCTCCGAGGGGGTCGGCCCTCGCGATGACGAGGGGGTCGACCCTCTGGTTTGCCTCGTCTTTGGGGTTCGTTACGTCGGCTGTGCGCTGACGCTCTACATCCTCATGTTCGCTGCGATCCTGTTCGCGGCCCTGGTCGGGACGGTCCTGTTCGGGGGCTGAGTCGGGGTGCGTGCGATCGTCGTGGCCGCTCCGGGCGGCGTGGAGGTGCTGGTCGAGCGGGAGGTCCCGCTGCCGGAGGTGGGGCCGGGCCAGATCCGGGTGCGCGTGCGCGCGACGGCGGTCAACCGGGCCGACCTCCTCCAGCGGCGAGGTCGTTATCCGGCGCCGCCGGGCGCGCCGGCGGACATCCTGGGGCTGGAGTACGCCGGGGTCGTCGAGGCGGTGGGCGACGGGGTGAGCCTCTGGAAGCCCGGCGATCGGGTCATGGGGCTGGTGGGTGGTGGGAGCTACGCCGAAGCCGTCGTGGTGCACGAGCGCGAGGCGCTCCCGATCCCGGAGACCCTCTCGTTCGAGGAGGCCGCGGCCGTGCCCGAGGCGTTCATCACGGCCCACGACGCCCTGTTCACCCGCCTCGGCCTCGGCGTCGGTGAGCGGCTCCTGATCCATGCGGTGGGGAGCGGGGTGGGGACGGCGGCGCTCCAGCTCGCGGTCGCGGCCGGGGCCACCGTCTACGGCACGGCGCGCACGGCCTGGAAGCTGGAGCGCGCCGCGAGCCTGGGGCTCGATCTGGCCATCGACGCGAGCCGCGAAGACTTCGCCGAGGTGGTCCTCCGCCACACCGGCGGAGAGGGCGTCCATGCCATCCTGGACCTGGCGGGCGGCGCGTACCTGGCCGGCAACCTGCGGGCGCTCGCGCCGCTGGGCCGCTCCGTGGTGGTCGGCACCGTCGCAGGGTCCACCGCGGAGCTGAACCTCGGGCTCCTGCTCACCAAGCGGCTCACCCTGGTCGGAACCGCGCTCCGATCCCGGCCGCTCGAGGAGAAGATCGCCGCTACGCGCGCGTTCCAGCACCACGTCCTCCCCCTCCTCTCGAGCGGCCGCGTCCGCCCCGTCATCGACCGGGTCTACCCGCTGCGCGAAGTGCGCGAGGCGCACCTGCGCATGGAGGCCAACCAGAACTTCGGCAAGATCGTGCTGACCCTGGAGGAGTGACCGGTCAGACCTTTCCCACGAGGAGGCGAACGGCGAGCCCGCCCGTCCGGGTCCGGAACGCCTCGGTCAGGTCCAGCCCGAGCCGCGCATCCAGCCGGCGGTCGGGGGAGAGGAGCGCGAGGGTCCAGCCGGGCAGCTTCCTGCGGGCGAGGTCGCCGAGCGAGGCGTACAGGTCGCCCAGGGTGGCCCGCTCCCCGACCCGGACGCCGTAGGGCGGATTGGTGACCAGCCAGCCGGGCCCCTCGGGTGGCTCGAGGGCGGAGAGCGGCCGCACGACCAGCGTCACGTCGGACAACACGCCCGCCCGCTCCGCGTTCCCGCGGGCGGCCCGGATCGCGCCGCCGTTGCGATCGGAGCCGTGGAGCGGCACCGGGGACGCCGGCAGGATCTGCTCCGCCGCTCGCTCGACCGCCCGGGCCCAGAGACCGGCGTCGTAATCCGGCCATTCCTGGAACGCGTAGCGGCGCGGCGTGCGGGCCGCATTCGCCAGCCCCGGCGCGATCCGCCGGGCGATCAGCGCCCCCTCGATCGGGATCGTGCCCGAGCCGCACAGGGGATCCACCAGCGGCGCCTGGCCGTGCCACCCGGAGGCCAGCAGCATCGCCGCGGCCAGCGTCTCCCGCAGCGGGGCCTTCGCCACCGCCTGCCGATACCCTCGCCGGTGGAGCAGCTCGCCCGATGAGTCCGCGCTCACCAGGCAGTGATCCTCGAAGAAGCGGACGACGATGAGCTGGTCGTCCCCGCCGCCATCCTCTTCCTCTGAATCCTGCACGGCCGTGGCCCCGAGCCGCCCGACCTTCCACTCGATCGCCTCCAGGAAACGCTCCGCGATCGCCCGCTCGTGGTAGAGGCGGGATCTGCGGCTGGAGACGCGGAGCCGGACGGCTCGCCCGGGCGTCAGGACGCGCTCCCAGGGCAGCCGCCGCGCGTGCCGCTCCAGCTCGTAGAACGCCCGCGCCCGGAACGCGCCCAGCCGGACCAGCACCCGGGTCGCGGTCCGGAGCCAGAGGTTCGCCGCGTAGAGCTCCTCGCGCGTCCCCTCCCACTCCACCCCGCCCTCCCGGATCGAGCCGGCGATCCCCAGCGCCTCGAGCTCCGCCGCGACCACCGGCTCCAGCCCCGGCGCGGCCACCGCGAAGAGCGTGAGCCGCTCCGGTACGCTTGTTGCACCCCGGTTCCGCCCCGTCACGGCTCTGGCTCTCTCAGACGACGGTGCCCATGAGACACCCGTTCACCCTCGCGCTGGTCCTGCTGGCCGCTCTGGGGCTGGCTAGCTGCGAGCTGATCGGAGACCTCCTGCAGGCGAGCCTCTGGATCCTTCTCCTGCTGGTCCTCTTCGTCGCCGCCATCATCTGGCTGATCATCCGCCTGCTCCGTTGACGCCTGCATAGACCCGGCCGCGCGGCGGGTGGCGCCGCGAGGCTGCGGGTCGTGGCCCGCGCCGGCGCTCCGGCCGCTCGCCGTCGCCCTCGTGCCGCGGCCGCGGCCGAGTCGATGCCGTGCCGCGCTGCCGAGCACCGGGACGGGCGAATCGTCGGCCGCGCGGGGCCGGCGCTTGACGAGCGCGTGCGGCATTTTATGGTTATTATGTCCCAAAACGATAGAGGAATTCGTGATCCGCGCAGAAGAACTGGTCAAGTTTTTCGGCGGTCGCCGCGCGCTGGGCCCGCTATCGCTCGAGATCGACCGCGGCGAGGCCGTGGGCGTGCTGGGGCTGAACGGGGTCGGCAAGACGACCCTGCTGCGGATCCTGGCCACCGCGCTGCGCCCCTCGTCGGGCGCGCTGTTCGTCGACGGCGTCGACGCGATCCGCGATCCGCTCCAGGTCCGGCGACGCATCGGTTTCCTGCCACAGGTCCCGCCCCTCTATCCGGACATGATCGTCGAGGATTATCTGCGATTCGCCGGGCGGCTGCGGGGCATGGAGCGCAGCGAGCTCGAGCGACGGATCGACGAGGTGGCGGAGGTCACGCACATTGGTGCGGTGCGACGTGAGTGGGTGCGCCACCTGTCGCACGGGTACCGACAGCGCGTGGGCGTGGCGCAGGCGATCCTGCACGACCCCGACCTGGTGATCCTGGACGAGCCCACGCACGGCCTGGACCCCGCGCAGGTGGTGGAGATGCGGGGGCTGATCCGGCAACTGAAGGAGCGGCACACGGTCATCATCTCGAGCCACAACCTCCCCGAGATCGGCGAGACGTGCGATCGGCTGCTGGTGCTGGATGCGGGGCAGGTGGTCGCGATGGGCACCGAGGCGGAGCTGAGCGCGCGGGCGCTGGGCGTGACGCGCATCGAGGTGGCGGTCCGCGCCCCGTCGGGTGAGGATGGACGCGCGGCGGTGATTGCGTGCGTCCAGCGCGTGCCGGGCGTGCGGGGCGTGACCGTCGAGGCGAGCCAGGAGGACGGCCTGGCGCTGGTGATCGACGCGGACGGGGACCGGCGCGCCGAGGTCTGCCGCGGGCTGGTCGAGGCGGGCTACGAGGTCGTGCGGCTGGACCGGAGCCGGGAGAAGCT
Source organism: Longimicrobiales bacterium (assembly GCA_036564015.1). GTDB lineage: Bacteria > Gemmatimonadota > Gemmatimonadetes > Longimicrobiales > RSA9 > DATCLG01. The sequence continues at coordinate 8,154 of DATCLG010000056.1, read as the reverse complement.
GGAAACGATCTTCCTCCAACTCGTGGGAGCGCGGGCGGCATGAGGTCGGCGTTGACGATCGCGCGACGCGAGCTGGCGGCGTATCTCGCCTCACCGATGGGGTGGATCGTCGCCGCCATCGTACTGCTGGTGGACGGGTTGCTCTTCTACGCGGAGGCGCTGGGCCCCTCGGCCGGCGCGCGGCTCTCCGCGGACGTCCTGTCGCGCTTCTTCTGGTACACGAGCGGGCTCGTCGCGATCGCGGGGGTCACGCTCTCGATCCGCCTGTTCACCGAGGAGCGGCAGCTCGAGACGATGGTGCTGCTCAGCACGGCGCCGGTGCGCGACCGCGAGGTGGTGCTGGGCAAGTTCCTGGCCGCGCTCGGCTTCCTGGCGCTGGTCACCGTCCTCACCCTCTACATGCCGCTGCTTGTGCTCGTGAACGGGAAGATCTCCCTCGGCCAGGTGTCGGTGGGCTACCTCGGGCTGCTGTTGCTCGGGGCGGCGGTGATCTCGATCGGTGTGTTCGCCTCCTCGCTTACGCGCCACATGCTGGTGGCGGCGGCGGTGGGGGCGGCCGTCACGGGCGCGATGTTCCTGTTCTACCCGCTCGGGTTCGTGCTCGATGCGCCGTTCTCGCGGGTGCTGCCGGCGTTGTCGCTGCACGGGCGGCGCTTCTTCGGCTTCCAGACCGGGGTGCTGCACCTGCGGGACGTGATCTATTATCTCTCCGTGACGTACTTCTTCCTGCTCGCGGCGACGAAGGTCCTGGAGGCGAAGCGGTGGGAATGAAACGGAGAGCGCCCCTCTGGCTGACCTGGCTGCTCACGGCCGGGCTGCTGCTGTTGTTCCTCGGCGAGCGCGTGCTGGCGGGCCTCCCGCTCGTGCGGCTCGTGCTCTCGCTGACGGGTGCCCTGGTCGTGCTGGGCTGCCTGGCCTGGCGCATCGTCTCCTGGCGGCTGGCCCGGGCGAGCGGGTCGCCCGACGAGGTGCGGGTCGAGAAGTGGCTGACCCTGGCGTACGCGGGGTGCGTCGTCGCGCTGCTCCTCTACTTCGTCTCGAGCGAAACGGGGATGCGCGCGCTCGGCATCTATTTCGATGACGACGTCGCCCGCGCCCGTTACCGGGTGAGCCTCCAGGTCCTCTGGCCGATCCTGCTCGCGGTTTCGCTCTTCCCCGCCCTCGGGGCTCAGCTCGCGCTGGGGGCGCGCTGGCTGGTCCGGAAGGACCCGCTGGCCGGCCTCGAGACGGTGCGCGTCGGCGAAACGGCGACCTCGGGGCTGGTGATCGCGCTGGCGGGTTCCTTCCTCTTCCTCCTCGGCTACCTCGCCTCGGCGCACGACGTTTCCGCGGACCTCGGCTACTTCCGGACCTCCAGCCCCGGGACGGCCACGCAGGCGATCGCGCAGTCGCTGCGCGAGCCGCTGCGCGTGCTCCTGTTCTTCCCGGACCCGAATCCGGTGAAGGACGAGGTGATGGACTACTTCCACGCGCTCGCTCGCTCGGGCGTGCGCATCCAGATCGAGGCGCACGATCGGCTCGCCGAGCCCGAGCTGGCCAAGCAGTACGGCATCGGCCAGGACGGGACGGTGGTGCTCGTCAGCGGGGAGGGCGGCCAGCGTATCCACCTGCCCGTCCGGTTCGACCAGGCGCGGTCCCGGCTGCGCAGGCTGGATCGTGAGGTGCAGGAAAAGCTGATCGTCCTGTCGCGCGGCCCGCGCGTGGCCTACTTCACCGTCGGCCACGGCGAGCTGAACGACTCGGCGTCGGCCGGCCCGCTCGCGGCCGCGGGCCTGGGCCGGGTCGAGGCGCTGCGCGATCTCTTCCGCTTCCTCAACTACGACGTCCGGGAGCTGGGGCTGGCGCAGGGGCTCGGGCACGAGGTCCCGGAAGACGCGACGATGGTGCTGGTCCTCGGCCCGCGGCGCCCCTTCCTGCCGGAGGAGCTCGATGCGCTCGACCGCTACCTCGAGCGCGGGGGCTCCATGCTGCTCGCCCTGGAGCCGGAGTCCGAGTTCCAGCTCGGGCCGCTCGAGAAGCGGCTCGGGGTCCGGTTCCGACCCGCGGTCCTGGCCGACGACTACCAGCACCTGCGCCGCCGCGGGAATGTATCGGACCGGGCGCTCATCATCACGGACCGGTTCTCGGCCCACTCGTCGATCTCGACGGCGAGCGTGGCCGGACCCGGCGCGGCCGCGCTCTTCATTGGCGCGGGCTCGCTCGAGCGGGCGGACACGACCGGGCCGCAACCCAGCTTCATCATCCAGAGCCTGCCGTCCACCTTCGCGGACCTAGATGGCGACTTCGAGCTGGACGAGAAGGAGCAGCGCAACTCCTACAACCTGGCGGCCGCGGTCGAGCTCGACTCGGCGCGCGCGCTCGTCTACGCCGATGCGGAGATGTTCGCCGACGCGGTGCTCGTCAGCCTGGGCCTGAACGCGTCGCTCGCGGCTGACGGCATCCGGTGGCTGGGCCGGGAGGAGCGGCTGTCCGGGACGACGGAATCGGAGGAGGACGTGCCGATCCAGCACACGAAGGCGGAGAACGTCGCCTGGTTCTACTCGACGATCCTGGGCGCCCCGACCCTCGTGCTCGTGGGCGGCCTCATCGGAGTCTACCGGCGCCGTCGGCGGGGAGGGCGGTCGTGAAGCGGGAGCCGATCATCTACGCCGTGCTGCTTCTCGCAGCGCTGGGGATGTCTTACGGCACCTGGACCCGGCAGGGCAGGGTCTCCGACGGAGAGACCGCCGGGGTCCAGATCTGGGACGACGACGCGGATCGCATCGTCGGCGTCGTCTACGCCAAGCCCAACCAGACCGTGCGGGTCGAGCGGCGGGTCGACAGCGCCGGACGAGACCCGTCGTACCTCTGGGCGATCGTGGACACCGCCGAGTTCGTCGTCGCCGAGGACCCCGGCAAGCGGCTGCTCGAGATGCTGGCCGCGCCGCGGGCGTTGCGCGACCTCGGCCCGGCGGATGCGGAGAAGCGCAAGACGTTCGGGCTGGACAGCGCGACGGCGCGTCTCACCGTGCAGTTCCGCGAGCGGGAGCGGGAGCTGATCGTCGGCGGCCCCGTCTTCGCCACGGCGGACCGGTACGCGCTCGAGCCGACGCGGGACCGTATCTACGTCCTGCCGGCGGAGCTGGTGCAGCCGCTGGACAACGCACTGAGCCTCCTGCCGGAGCGGCGCCTCCACTGGTTCGCGCCCTCCAGGATCGGGACGGTCACGGTGAGGAGCGGCGAGCGGACGCGCACGATGCTCCGCACGAGCGGCGACACGTACAGCGCGGCCACCTGGGCGCCGCCTGAGGCGCCTGAGCGCGCCGACCAGACGTTCGCCAACTTCATCCAGCGGGTCGAGCAGCTCTGGGTTTCGCGCTACGCGCCGCGTCTGGATCCCGCGACGCTCACGCTCGTGCTGCGCGTGGATTACGTGAACGAACGGGGGCGGCCGCTCGGCTTCCTCGAGCTGTATCGCCGCCCGGGACAGGGCGAGACGCCGGAGTACTACGTGCGGACGGAGCTCACGCGCGTCCCCACCCGCACCTACGACGGCCTGGCCCAGGGCGTCGAGCGGGACCTCTCGCAGATCTTCTCGGAGAACGAAGGGCGTCGTCAGACGGCCCAGAGCGCCGCAGGAAGCGTCGACCGTCCCGCTGCGCGGCCCGTGGTGGCCGGGGCAGGGAGGGCAGCCGGCCGGGCGGCGCAGGTGTCGTAGCGGGAAGGACACCGCGCGACCTCGCCGCCGCGCCCGGAGCCCCGGGCGCGACGCGGATCCATCCGAGTCCCGCCCTTTATCCGTTCCCTGAAACAACACCCCCCGGAGGGGGATTTCTCACGCCCGCCGCGCCCTGCGCGGCTCACGGCCTGAACCCGCGCGGGAGCAGACCCTTTTCCTGCGCGTACTTCAGGATCCCCCGCATCCCGCCGCGGAACGAGTAGGCCTCGTACCCCATCCGCTGCATCTTCTCCGCTATGTACGCGGTCTGGATCCCGTGGGCGCAGTACAGGACGTACACCCGGTCGCGGTCGAGCTGCCGGAAGCGCTGGAGCAGCTCCCATTCATCTTTGTGCTCGGCCCCGGGCAGATGCCAGGCCCGGTACTGCTCGATCGGCCGACAGTCGAACACCACGGCGCCTTCGGGGATCTCGTCGATGAAGAGGTACGGCGCCACCAGATCGGTGGGCGTCAACGCGCGCAGATCCAGCACCTTGCGCGCGGCGACCGCCGCATCCAGCACGGAGAGATCCAGCCGCGCCTCCTCGGAGGCTACGGCCTCCTCGCGGGCCGCCGTCACCGGCTTCCCGGGCGCGATCGCGCAATACTCCTTCACCTGCTCGGAGAGCGCGGCGGTGCCGATATGCCGCGCCCGCTCGATGATCTCCTCCTTGTCGAAGCCCAGGAGCGGCCGGAAGACCGGCAGGTCGGCCGCAGGTTCGATCGCACGCAGGTTCGCCAGCGTCTGTGACGAGACCTGCCCGATCGCTTCCCCGGTGATGATCGCGTCGGCCCCGAGCTCCGCGCCGATCTTCGAGGCCACGCGATACATCAGTCGCTTGAGCACCACCTGCCAGTAGCTCTGCTTCGCCTTCCGCCGGAGCTCCGTCAGCACCTCGCCGAAGTCTACCACGTGGAGCCGCGGACGGGTGCCGTAGCTCCAGTCGTCCGCCAGCACCTTGGCGACCTGCACGACCGCGCGCTCGTACGCATCGCCGCCGAGGTTGCAGAAGACGTAGTCCAGCGCGATCCCGCGCTTGAGCATGAGCCAGGAGGCCACGGCGGAGTCGTAGCCCCCGGAGAGGAGGGCGACCGCGTTGCCTTCCACGCCCACCGGCAAGCCACCCGGGCCGGGGATCCGTTCAGAGAACAGGTAGGCCGCACCCTCCTGCACCTCGACGTACACCGTCACCTCGGGGTGATCGAGGTTCACCCCCTTGGCGTGGGGAAGGAGCGCGGCGCCGAGCTGGATCTCGATGTCCTTGGACGAGAACGGGTGCTGGCCGGAGCGGCGCGCCCGCACCGCGAACTCGCGGTCCCGCACCCGGTCCCGGAACGCCTCCTCGCCGGCACGCACGATCTCCTCCAGCCGCGCCGGGACGATCACCTCGACCGGGGAGATCGAGCTCACCCCGAAGACGCGCGTGAGGGTGGGCAGCGTTTCGGGAGAATCGGTCCGCACGTAGAGCCGGCTCCAGCCGCCCTCGACCTCGAAGGCCGCGCCGGTGGTCTTCAGCGCATCGCGCAGGTTCCGGACGAGCTGCCGCTGGAAGCTGGCGCGCGTACGCCGCGATTTGATCGTGAGCTCCGCCGCCAGCCGGACCAGGATCAGCCCCTCCGGACGCTTCTCCGCCCCGTTGCTCTGCACAGTGCCCTCCGACCAGGTCATCGCTCCTTCATCCCGTGTCGTTCCCGCTCCTGGAGAAACTGCACCAGCCGGCGATAGAGCCGGGCCGGGCCGAGCCGCGCGAACTTGAAGACCGGCACGCCCGAGGCCACGGCGTTCGCGTACGCCTTCTCGGCCACCGGGTGGCTCATGAAACTGACATCGATGGCGACGATGGCGCCCTGGGGGAAGGACGTCGGGACCCGCCCTTCGTCGATGCGCTGGACGTCGACGTGCCCCACCCCGCGGGCCATGAGGTTGCTCCGGACTTCCATCGGCGTGTTGTCCTTGTCATTCGAGTGCAGGAGGACGAGGTAGACCGATGAGAGGTCCGGCGCTGCCTCGCTCTGATGGTGCAGCGTGGGGCCGGGCCCCGCAACTGCGGACGATTCGTCTCGGGGGGCATCGCCGGTCTCGAAGTCGAACGTGCCATCTTCGATCAGGGCGCGCAGTTCTTCGACCTCGTCCTGGAGCTGCTGGACGCGGGTCTCGAGCTCGGCCGCTCGTGCGGCGGCGGTGCTCTGTGCTTCGGCGATGCGGCGGAGCCGGGCGAGCTCGGCGCGGAGGTTGTGGTTGTGGAGGCGCAGGCGCTCGAGCCGGCCCTCCAGCTCCGCGACCCGGGTGGCGAGCGCGTCGTTCTGCTGGGTGAGCTCGCGCTGGCGCTCGAGGGCCGAGTCGAGGGAGGCGCGGAGCTGTTCGGGCGCGGCGGCGAGCTCGGCCAGGCGGTCGGCGAGCGCGCTCACGGCCGCCAGCCAGAGTGGGAGGGGCGCCCAGGGCGGTGCGCTGTCGGCCAGGCGCGCCTCGAGCTCGGGCTCCGGGATCCGATAGCGCTTCCGGAACTTCTCGACGGCTTCCAGGATGCGGCGCTGGCCGGGGGCGCCGAGACCCGGGAGGCGCAGGTGCGCGGCGGTCGCGTACAGGACCAGTGCCGCGGCAATGGGGTGCGGGTCCGTGGCGGCGAGCCAGGCGTCGAAGCGCCGGGCGAGGGTGGCGGGGGAGAGCGGGTCGCCGAGGAGCCGGGTACACGCCTCTTGCGGCAGGAGCACCGCCGGCATGACGATGGCCGCGTGCTGCGGATCGACCGGCTCGCTTCTCCCCAGGACGGCCTGGAGCGCCGCGCCCAGGTCGAGCGCCTTCTCCAGCGCCAGGCGCAGCGCGAGATCGTACTGGAACAGGTCGCGCTTCGGAGGCTTCTGCGGGGCTCTTCGGGCCATACCTCTCCGGCGGTCGGGACCGGGTCGCGCCTCCTGCAACCTAACGGGGGTGGGGTGAGGGGGGAAGGGCGGCACGCGGCTGCGGCCCCAGGCGCGACACGGCACCGCGGCCGCCCTCCGCACGGCGGTCAGGCGGCGCGCCTCTGCAGGTGCACGCCCTCGGCGAACTCTTCGATCATCTTCCGGTTGAAATCAGGGATGTCCGCCGGCCGGCGGCTGGTCACCAGGCCCTGGTCCGTGACCACCGGCGCGTCCTCCCAGTGCGCCCCGGCGTTCTCCAGGTCCTTCCTCAGCGAGGGGTAGGAGGTGACCCGCCGGCCCCGCACGATGTCGGCCTCGACCAGCAGCCACGGGCCGTGGCAGATCGAGGCGATCGGCTTGCCCGCGTCGTACATCTCGCGCACGAACTGGACCGCCTCGGGCTCCATGCGCAGCTTGTCCGGGCTCATCACCCCGCCTGGCACGAGCAGCGCGTCGTAATCCTCCGCCCGCGCGTCCTTGAGCGGCACGTCCACGTCGAACTCGTCCCCCCACTCCGTGTAGTTCCACGCCTTCACCTTTCCCGGCGAGGGCGCGATCAGGTCCGTCCGAGCGCCCGCCTCGGCCAGTGCCTGCCGCGGCTCCACCATCTCGACCTGCTCGAAGCCATCCGCGACCAGGATCGCGACTCGCTTGCCGTCCAGCCGGCCCTGCGTCTCCATCTGCACGCTCCTTTCCGTTCGCTGTCCACGGTTGCCGGCGCCCGACGCAAAGTCCGCACCCCCGCGCCCTGTTCCGACCCCACGGAGACCGTTATCTTTCGACTGTGTCCACCTTCAGCAATCGCGTCTACGAGCTGGTCCGCCGCATCCCGCCGGGGCGCGTGGTGAGCTACGGCGGCGTTGCGGCGCTCCTCGGCCATCCCCGCGCCGCCCGCGGCGTCGGGTCGGCGCTGTGTGCCCTGCCGGAAGACACCGACGTCCCCTGGTGGCGCGTCGTCAACCGCAACGGTGAGATCTCCATCACCTGCGCCGACCACAGCGCGCGGCTCCAGCGCGTGCTCCTCGAGGCCGAGGGCGTGGAGTTCGACGCCCGTGGGCGCATCGACTGGCAACGCTTCGGCTGGACGCCGGACCAGACCCGGTAGGCCGCCATGCCATCCGACGCGAAGCCCGTCCGTCAGTCCGTCTCCTTCGTGATCCGGCAGCCCGGCGCGCCGGACCACGTGCTCGCCGTGCTCCGGCCGCCGGACGATGTGGAGCTGCCCGACGTCTGGGGCCTGCCCGCAGGCAGCCTCCGCCCCGGCGAAACCTGGGAGGATGCCGTCCGGCGCGCCGGGCGCGAGAAGCTCGGCGTCGTCCTCGAGGTCGGCCCGGAGCTGAACCGCGGGACCCTCGAGCGCCGGGACTACGTCCTCGAGATGCGCCTCTTCGAGGCCAGGATCGTCGCCGGCGAGCCGCGCGTCCCCCAGCCCCACCCCGAGGTGACCCAGTACCGGGACTGGCGCTGGGCCCCCGCCGACCTCCTCCTCCCCGCCGCCGACCTGGGGTCCCTGTGCTGCCGCCTGTTCCTCGAGGTCGAGCGCGGCCCGAGCTGAC
>DATCLG010000055.1:0-23381 GCA_036564015.1 Longimicrobiales bacterium | reverse complement strand
ACCCGCAGGAGGAGCACCGTCGCGACGGCCGCGAGGCCGATGACCATCCCCCACCACAGCCCCTGCGGACCCGCGCCCAGCCGGAACCCGAGATAGGCGCCGATCGGGATCCCGATCAGCCAGAACCCGAGTACGTTGACCAGCATCGGCGTCCGGGTGTCGCCCGTGCCGCGCAGCACCCCGATCGCCACGACCTGCAGCCCGTCGAACACCTGGAACACGCCCGCGAGCGGGATCAACAGCCCGGCGACCAGGATCACCTCCGGCTGCGTGCTGTACAGCCGCGCCAGCGTCTCCGGAATGCTCAGCAACAGGATCGCCGTGCACGACATGAACGCCGCTCCGCAGACGAGCGAGGCCCGCGCCGAGCGCCGCGCCGCCTCCATGTCCCCCCGCCCCACCGCCTGCCCCACCAGCACCGCCGCCGCCGCCGAGATCCCCAGCGGCACCATGAACGTGAGGGAGGCCAGATTGATCGCCACCTGGTGCCCCGCCATCGCGTCGGTTCCGATCCACCCCATCAGAACCCCTACGGCCGAGAACGCGCCGTACTCGAGCTGGTTCTGCACCCCGATCGGGGCGCCGAGCCGGATCATCCGCAGGAGCGGCCGCGGCTGGAACGCCTCGGCCCGCACCGGCAGCAGGTACGGCCGCAGCTCCCTCCACGAGATCGCCAGCAACATGATGGCCATGAACCAGCGGCTCCCGCTCGTCGCCCAACCCGAGCCGACCACCCCCAGCGCGGGCAGCCCGAGCTTGCCGAAGATCAGCACCCAGTTGAGCAGCACGTTCAGGATGTTGGCGGCCACGATGGAGAGGACGATCGGCGTCGTCCGGCCCATCGCCTGGAGGCTCTGGCGCAGCACGACGAAGGCGTAGTACGGGAACATCCCCGGGATCACCGCCCGGACGTACTCCGCCGCCAGCGCCGCCACCTCGGGCGGCTGGCGCAGCCACGCCAGCACCCACTCCCCGGGGAGGAGCAGCACGGAGGCCACCACGGCCAGCGCCATCGCGATGAGGAACCCGCGCTGCACGCCTCGCGCGATCGCGGGCTCGTCCCGGGCGCCGACCGCCTGCGCCACCAGCGGGTCGAGCGCCATGAGCACGCCCGTCCCGAAAACGGAGACGGCGAAGAAGTAGATGTTCCCCAGCGCGACCGCGGCCAGCGCCGTCGCGGATATGCGGCCGACCATCACCGTGTCCGCCACGCCCATGGCCATGATCCCCACCTGCACGACCACGAGCGGGAACGCCAGCCGCAGGACCGGCCGGAATTCAGAGGAACGGCGGCACGGCACGCCCGGCTGCACCGCCTGCGTACGAACCATCGAGAAACGTCGCCCTGGAAGCTTTCGACGGGGTCTGGCTCGCGCGCCCGACGACCGGGCGCCCGGTTGGGTGGATCCGCGAAAGGCCACCCCGCCGGCCCGACGCCGGTTCAGGGTGGCCTGCGGGCCCTCCCGGGCGAGCGCGGCCACGCGCGACCGCGAAGAATCTCACGAACCGCGAGGCACGAATCAACACCCCGCGGCTCGCCTCGAGCCGGGGCGGGCGGCCGGCCACGCTACTCGGGCCGGACCTCGATCACCACCGTCTCTGATGCGCCCTCGGAGATCGGCCTGTGGTCCAGCCCGGCCCACTGGAGCCGGATCTCGTGCCGGCCGGGCGAGATGTTCGAGAGCACCCACCGGTACCGGTTCTCGCCGACGGCCTGGATGTCCGTGGCCGCGGGCATGATCTCCACCCCGTCCACGAGGGCGTGGAGGTGCAGCCGGCGCGTCCCCCAGCCGCCCGGCCCCATGCCCAGCCGGGCGGGCGCCTCGAACAGCAGCTCGACCGGCTGCCCGACCACCGCTCCATCGGTGGGCTCGATCAGCGTGAGCTGCGGCACGATCTCCTTCGCGGGGCCACGCTCGCGGCTGCCCGCCCAGAAGCCCAGCGTCAGGATGAGCGCGCCGCCGATCAGGAAGGTGATCACGACCGGCAGGATGTTGGGCCGTCCGCCGGTCGGAGGAGCCGGAGTGGTTTCCGTCATACTGCTCATCTCGTCTCGACTCTGGCCTGCAACCCGCCCCGCCTGCTACCGGACCGTCCGGTACATGAGGTCCAGCAGCTCGTCGTACATCGCCTCCGCCTCCGCCTCCCCGGCCCGGATCGCCGTGGCCGCGCAATGACGCAGGTGATTGCGCATGAGCTCCCGCCCCACGCTGCGCAGCGCCTCGTGCACCGACGCGATCTGCGTCATGATGTCGGCACAGTAGCGATCCTCTTCCACCATGCGCTGCAGCCCCCGGACCTGCCCCTCGATCCTACGGAGCCGCTTCAGGTTCCGCTCCTTGATCTGCGGGTCCACCGCAACCGCCTTCCGCCCCTCCCCAGCACGAGCATGGGCGCCGCATGCGCACGCGACGTGATCCGTGTGCATCAGCGTCTCGTCCTTTCCGTCCATCATCGCTCCCCTCGCCCTCACACCGCCGCGAACCGGCGCAGCCTGAGGCTGTTGGAGACCACCGTCACCGAGCTGAACGCCATGGCGGCGCTCGCCAGGATCGGACTCAGGAGCATCCCGAAGGCAGGATACAGGATCCCCGCCGCGATCGGAATGCCCGTCACATTGTAGAAGAACGCCCAGAACAGGTTCTGCCGGATCGTGCGCAGGGTTCGCCGCGAGAGCGCGATCGCGGTCGCCACGCCCCGCAGGTCCCCGCGCATGAGCGCCACATCGCCGGTCTCGATCGCGATGTCGGTCCCCGTGCCGATCGCGATGCCGACGTCCGCCTGGGCCAGCGCGGGCGCATCGTTGATCCCATCACCCACCATCGCCACCACCTTCCCTTCGCCCTGGAGCCGCTTCACCTCCGCGGCTTTCTCGGCGGGCAGCACGCCGGCGACGACGCGGTCGATCCCCGCCTCCCGGGCGATCGCCTCCGCCGTCCGCCGATGGTCGCCCGTGAGCATGATGACCTCGAGGCCCATCCGCCGGAGACGAGCGATCGCCTCGCGGGACGTCGGCTTGATCGGGTCGGCCACGGCGATGAGCCCCACGGCCACGCCGTCCACCGCCACGTAGACCGGGGTCTTCCCCGCGGCCGCCAGACGCTCGGCATCGGCGCGCAACGACGAGACGTCCACGGCCCGGTCCGTCATGAGCGCCTCGTTGCCCACCGCGACCGCCCGCCCCGCCACCACCCCGACGGCGCCCCGGCCGGTCACGGACTCGAACGACTCCGGCTCCACCAGCTCGATCCCTCGCTCCCCCGCCGCCCCCACGATCGCCGCGGCGAGGGGGTGCTCGGAGACGCGCTCGAGGGAGGCCGCCAGGCGCAGCAGGTCCCGCACGGCCTCCTCATCCGCCCCCACCTCCCCGCCCGCCTCCCACGCCCGCCGCGCCAGGACCGCTTCGCCCTTCGCCACCACCTCCACCACCCGCGGCCGCCCCTCCGTGATCGTCCCGGTCTTGTCCAGCACCACCGTCGTGACCTCCCCCGCCCGCTGTAGCGCCTCCCCACCCTTGATCAGCACCCCGAGCTGCGCACCCCGACCCAGCCCCACCATCACCGCCGTGGGCGCGGCCAGGCCCATCGCGCACGGGCACGCAATGATCAGCACCGCGACCGCCGCCGCGAACGCCCGCGCCGCCGGCGCCGTCTCCGCCGCGATGAACCAGATCACGAACGTCGCGATCGCGACCTGGAGCACCACCGGCACGAAAACGCCGGCGATCCGGTCGGCCAGCCGCTGGATCGGCGCACGCGTGCCCTGCGCCTCCCGCACCAGCTTCACGATCTGCCCGAGCACGCTCTCCTCACCCAGCGCCGTCGCCCGGTACCGGAACGAGCCCGTCAGGTTGATCGTCCCCCCGATCACCCGGTCCCCCGGCGCCTTCTCCACCGGCAGCGACTCGCCCGTCACCATCGACTCGTCCACCGCGCTCGCCCCGGACAGCACCTCTCCATCTACCGGCACCCGCTCGCCCGGGCGCACCACCACCACATCGCCCCGCACCACCTCCTCCACCGGGATGTCCACCTCCACTCCGTCCCGCACCACCCGCGCAGTCTTCGGCTGCAGCTCCAGCAAACTCCGGAGCGCCGCCGAGGTCTGCCGCCCCGCCCGCGCCTCCAGCGCCCGACCCGTCAGGATCAGCGCAATGATGAAGATCACCGCCTCGTAGTAGACGTCCGCCGGAACCCCGCGCCGCAGGAAGAAGTCCGGAGCGACCGTCGCGATCACCGAGTAGACGAACGCCGCCCCGGTCCCCACCGCCACCAGCGTGTTCATGTCCGCAGCCCGATGCCGGAACGCCGACCACGCGCGCACGTAGAACGACCGCCCCGCCCACACCATCACCCCCAGCGTCGCCGCCAGCAGGCCGTACGACAGCACCGCCGGCTCCACCGCGTACAGCCACGGCGCCCACGCGCGCAGCACCGGCGTCAGCCACTCCATCGCCCACCGCATGAAGGGATCCGCCGTCGCCCCGTGCCCCCCGTGCCCCCCGTCCATGAGCGGCATCGAGAACACCATCGCCAGCACGGCGACCACGAGGCTCACCGCCGCCTTCAGGCGAAGCTCCCGAAACTCCGCCTCCTGCGCACGCTCCCGCGCCTCCTGCTCCTCCCTCACGCTCCGACCCGCGTCCACCACCTCCGCGCCGTACCCCACCGCCCGGATCGCCTCCGCCAGCCGGCCCGGATCCGTCTCGGCCGGATCGTACGTCACCGTCGCGTTCTTCAGCACCAGGTTCACCGCCGCCTCCACCACGCCCGGCTGCCGCTCCAGCGCACGCTGCACCCGCGCCGAGCACGCCGCGCACGTCATCCCCGAAACCAGGATCGTCACCCTCTTCGCCCCGCTCGCTCCCATGCGACACCCTCCCTTCACTCGACGACGATCCGGCCGCGCAGCGTCCCCGTGCCGCCGGTGAACTCGTACGTCCCCGCCTCCCGCGGCGTGAACTCCACCACCGTCCGCTCGAACGCCGGCAGACGCCGCCGCACCCCCAGACCGGCGATCACCACCTCCTCCGAACCGCCCGAGCTCTCCTGGCGGTCGAACACCAGCCGCACCGGCACCCCCCGCCGGACCCGCACCTGCGACGGCGAGTAACCCCCCTTCACCACCACCTCCACCTCCTGCACGCCCCCGACCCCAGCCTCCGCCCCTTCGCGCTTCGACAGGAAGAAGTACCAGTTGACCCAGGCGATCGCGGCGATTCCGCCCGCGAGGACCGCCCACTCCATCGCGCTCATCGTTGCCTCCGACTTCGCGAGCCTGCCCGGCCGGCGGGCCGGGCCACTCGACCGGAGGATAATATACCCCCACCCCCTATGTCAACCGCGGCGCGACGGGCTCAACCGCCCACGGCCACGGGCAGCAGTCCACGGGTCTGCCGCTCCACGAGCGACGCATAGTAGCCCCCGGCCGCACACAGCTCCTCGTGGCGCCCCGACTCCACGATCGCCCCGTCCTTCAGCACCAGGATCCGGTCCGCGTGGACGACGGTGGCGAGCCGGTGCGCGATCACGAACGTGGTCCGGCCCTGGACGAGTCGGTCCAGCGCGGCCTGCACCAGCGCCTCGGACTCGGCGTCCAGCGCAGAGGTGGCCTCGTCGAGGATCAGGATCGGCGGATCCTTGAGCAGCGCCCGGGCGATGGCGATCCGCTGCCGCTGCCCCATGGAGAGCCGGCCGCCGCGCTCGCCCACGACGGTGTCGTACCCGTCCGGCAACCGGAGGATGAAGTCGTGGGCGTTGGCCGCGCGGGCCGCCGCTTCGATCTCCTCCCAGGACGCGCCGGGCCGGCCGTAGGCGATGTTGTTGCGGATGGTGTCGTTGAAGAGGAGCGACTCCTGGAGCACGACGCCGATCTGCCGCCGCAGGGCGCGCTGCTGGAGCGTGCGGATGTCCAGGCCATCCACCAGGATCCTGCCGGTGGTGGGGTCGTGCAGGCGCAGGAGGAGCGCCATGAGCGTAGATTTGCCCGCGCCGCTCGGCCCCACGAGCGCCACCTGTTCGCCGGCGCTCACCCGCATGGTGATCCCGCGCAGGATCGGCGGCTGGCCGGGGTAGGAGAAGCTGACGTTCTCGAAGGCGACGTCGCCCCGCAGCCGCCCGACGGGCCGGGCACCCGGCGCGTCGCGGAGCGGGTCCTGCTCGTCGAGGATCGAGAAGATCGCTTCGAGGGACACGGAGGCGCGCCGCAGGGTCTGGTAGACGTTGACGAGGCCCTGGACCGGGCCGAACAGGCCACCCACGTAGCCGACGAAGACGACGAGCGTCCCGACCGTGATCTCGCCGCGCACGACGAAGTAGCTGCCGAGCCCGATCGCCGCGAGCCGGGCCAGGAGCGCCACCAGGTTCCTCGCCGCGCCGACCCGCGTGTCCGTGCCCACCCCGCGGAGCACCAGCCGGTTGGTGGATTCCACGTCCCGCACGAAGCGGCGCCTCTCTTCGTCCTCCATGACGAAGCTCTTCACCACCGCGATCCCCGCCAGCACCTCGTTGAGGCGAGAGAAGATCTGGACCCACCGGTCGAGCAGCGCTCGCTCCCGACGCGTCTGCTCCCGCGCGGCCCACGCGCCGATCAGCGCCGGGAGGGGTGCGAAGAAGAGAACGACGAGCGAGAGCCGCGCATCGAGGCGGATCATGACCACGAGCGAGATGGTGAGGTAGGCCAGGGCGGGCAGCACGCCGGAGACCAGCTCGCTCAGCGCGCCGACGAAGCCGTTGATGCCCCGGTCGACCCGGGTCATGATCCCGCCCACGCTCTCGCGGTTGTGGAAGGAGAGCGGCAGGGAACTGAGCCGCTCCACCGTCGCCTCCAGCAGGCGGGCGTTGAGGTTCAGCCGGACCTTCCAGGTCAGCCAGTTCGAGAGGCCGTTCACCACCTCGGTCGCCACGCCGACCCCGAGCAGCGCCGCGAGCCCGAGCCCCAGGCGGCGGAGTGGGGCGCGGGCGGCGAGGGCATCGAAGACGTAGCCGAGCGCGAGCGGCTCGAGCGCGCTGAGCGCCGCGCCGGCGACGGCCAGGAGCAGCACGAGCAGGCTGGTCGCTCGCTGCTCCCGGATGAAATGGAGCGCTCGTTTCAGGTCCGGCCACCAGCGGCCGTGCCCGCGAGGCTCGCCCATGAATGTCGTGCCTCCAGTGGCTTGCTATCGTGCAACTCGTGGAACGATCGACGGTTATACACATCGGGGCGATCCGGTTCCCTCCGCCTCACGCCCGTTCTCGTCGGCTTGCCCCGGCGCCCCCGGCTGCCCATCTTCAACAGTGATGCGCCGCTGCGTCTGCGGCCGCGAAGGTCCGCCAGGAAGGAGTCTGGACCGGTGGACGAATTCATGCGCGCGCTGCGCGCTCGCGAGTTTTCCCGCCTCGACGCCGGGGGCCACGTCTACCTCGATTACACCGGGAGCGGGCTCTACCCCGAGTCGCTCGTCGCCGCGCACGCGGAGTTCCTGCGCTCGAGCGTGCTGGGCAACCCGCACTCCCGGAACCCCGCGTCACGGGCGGCCACCCGGCAGGTCGAGGCCGCGCGCGAGCGGGTCCTCCGCTTCTTCGACGCCGACCCCGCCGAGTACGAGCTGATCTTCACCCTCAACGCGACGGGGGCGCTCAAGCTGGTGGGCGAGAGCTTCCCGTTCACGCCGCGCTCGCGTTTCGCGCTGACGGCCGACAACCACAATTCGGTGAACGGGATCCGTGAGTTCGCCGCGGCGCACGGCGCCCAGGTGCAGTACGTCCCCATCGGGAACGACCTGCGGGTCGCCGACCTGGAGAGCCACCTGGCGGGCGCGGATCCCTCCGTCCCCAACCTCTTCGCCTACCCGGCGCAGTCGAACTTTTCGGGGGTGAAGCACCCACTCGAGTGGGTTTCGCTGGCGCGGTCGCTGGGGTACGACGTCCTGCTGGACGCTGCGGCGTTCGTCCCCACCAGCCGGCTCAGCCTCAGGGAGGTGAAGCCGGACTTCATGTGCGTTTCGTTCTACAAGATGTTCGGCTACCCGACCGGGGTGGGCGCGCTCGTGGCCCGCCGCGAGGCCCTGGCGCGGCTCCGCCGGCCCTGGTTCGCCGGGGGGACGGTGCGATTCGTCTCCGCGCAGAACCAGGTGCAGATCCTCTACCGCGAGGGGCGGGCGTTCGAGGACGGGACGCTGAACTTCCTGAGCATCGCGGCGATCCCGGCGGGGCTGGATTTCCTGGACAGCGTGGGGATGGAGCGCCTGAACGTCCACGTCATGGCGCTCACGGAGCTGTTGCTCCGGGAGCTCATGGCGCTGCGGCACTCGAACGGCGCGCCGCTCGTGCGGATCTACGGGCCCTGCACGACGGAGGGGCGAGGCGGGACGGTGGCGTTCAATCTCCTGGACCCGGAGGGCACGGTCCTGGACTGCCGCCTGGTCGAGCACCGCGCCGGGGAGCGGGGGATCTCGCTCCGCACCGGCTACTTCTGCAACCCCGGGGCGGCGGAGAAGTCTTTCGAGCTGCCCGCCGAGGAGGCGCGGCGGTGCTTCCAGCTCCTGCCGCACGAGACCTTCACGCTCGAGCAGTTCTCCGCCTGCCTGCACGACCGGCCCGTCGGTGCGATACGGGCCTCGCTCGGGCTGGCGAGCAACGAGGAGGACATCCGGGCGCTGATCGACCTGCTGGCCGAGTTCCGGGACTGGCGGCGGAAGTGAGGCGGCGGGGCGACCGCCTACGCGGGCATGCCGGTCAGCACCTGCTCCACGAGCGCCGCGTTGGATGCCGTCCGCCGCATGAGGTCGAGGAGCCGCGTCATCGCTTCGGCGGGCGAGAAGCCCGAGAGCGCGCGCCGCAGCGCCCGCGAGGCCTGGAGCGTGCTCTCGTCGAGCAGCAGCTCCTCGCGCCGCGTCCCGCTCGCGGCCAGGTCGATGGCGGGAAAGATCCGTCGCTCCGCGAGCTCCCGGCTGAGCACCAGCTCGCTGTTCCCCGTCCCCTTGAACTCCTCGTAGATCACATCGTCCATCCGCGAGCCGGTGTCCACCAGCGCGGTGGCGATGATCGTGAGCGAGCCGCCGCCCTGCGCCGGGTCGATCTTCCGCGCGCTCCCCAGGAACCGCTTCGGCTTCTCGAGCGCGGCGGCATCGAGGCCGCCGGTGAGGGTCCGCCCCGTCCCCCGCTCCACCGCGTTGTACGCCCGGGCCAGGCGGGTGATCGAGTCCAGGATCAGCACGACGTCGGCGCCCATCTCGACCCGGCGCCGCGCCCGCTCGAGGGTGATCTCGGCCACCGCGACGTGCTGCGAGGCGGGGTGGTCGAAGCTGGACGCGATGACCTCCCCGAACCCCGCCGCCTCCATCTCCGTCACCTCCTCCGGCCGCTCGTCGACGAGCAGGATGAACAGCGTGGCCGCCGGGTCGTTCTTGACGACCCCCTCGGCCACCGAGCGGAGCACAGTCGTCTTCCCCGCCTTCGCGGGAGCGACGATCAGCGCACGCTGGCCCTTCCCGAAGGGGCAGAAGAGGTCGATCACCCGGTTCGTGTAGTCGGGCTGCCCCCGGCGCGCAAGATCGCACTCCAGCACCAGCCGCTCCTTCGGGTGGACCGCGCTCAGACGGCTGAACTCCGGACGCCCGATCAGCGCCTCCGGCGGCTCGCCGTTCACCCGCAGCAGCCGCTGGAGCGGCGGATTCTTCCCCTTCGGCGCCGGCCCCACCTCCCCCACCAGCTCGTCCCCCGTCCGGAGGCCGAACCGCCGGATCAGCTTCGGGGGCACGTACACATCCCCGTCCGTGGGCAGATAGCTGGCCTCGCGGCGCCGGATGAACCCCGCGCCGTTGGCCAGCACCTCGAGCAGTCCCAATGGCGCTTCCTGGATCACGAACCCTTCTCTTGGCTCCCGGATGTGCAGGCTCGACGGGCCCTACATGATCGCCGGCCCGCCCCCAGCAGGCAATGACGGCGTCTTCGCAAATTTCCGGCCCGCGGCTTGCCGGCCTGGCTCGCCCGGACACCGCCGGAGCGCCAGCCGCCCCGGCCGCGCCAGCTGGAAGGATCCAGACTACCCCGATGCGACGCCTCCTGATCGACATCGACCAGCGACTCCTGGGCCTCGCCTTCGGCGTCCAGGAGTACTGCCTGCTCGGCGCCCGGGCCGCCCGCTTCGTCGTCGGACGCCCGTTCTACTGGCAGGACGTGCTCATCCAGATGGACCGCCTCGGCGTAGGCTCGCTCCCCGTCGTGCTCATCACCGCCGCGTTCACCGGGATGGTCCTCTCCCTCCAGACCTCGCTCCAGCTCCGGCAGTTCGGGTCCGAGGCGCTGCTCGGCAACCTCGTGGCCGTGGCCATGGTCCGCGAGGCCGGGCCGGTGCTCGGCGCCCTCGCGGCCGCCGGCCGGGTGAGCTCCGGGATCGCGGCCGAGCTCGGAACCATGAAGGTCACCGAGCAGATCGACGCGCTCGAGACGATCGGCACCGACCCGATCAAGAAGCTCGTCACGCCGCGCCTGCTGGCCGGCGTGATCATGCTGCCGGTCCTCATCATCATCGCCGACGTGATGGGGATCCTCGGCGGGCTCCTCATTGCCGTCTTCAAGGTCGAGATCCCCGCGCAGACCTACCTCCAGGGCGCCCTGAGCAGCATGGCCCGGAACGGGTTCCTGTTCGGCTTCTTCCCCGCGATCTTCCTCTCGAGTATCCTGAAACCGCTCGTCTCCGGCGCGATCATCGCGCTCACCGGCTGCTACCACGGGCTGACCGTGGAGGGCGGGGCGGAGGCGGTCGGGCGCGCGGCCACCCGGGCCATGGTCATGTCCTTCATCCTGCTCGTCCTGGCGGACTACGCCATGACCGAGCTCCTGCTCGAGCTCCTGCAGAGAGACCATTAGGCCCCCCGCGGCGGGACACACTCGCTGGCCAGCGCGCGGCGAGCCGGGGTGGCGCGCGCCTGCCGCAGCAGCCGGGCGAGCACGGGGGGGCGCCAACGGAGCGCGCTGCGCCGCGTCTGGCCCCGGCCTGCCGGGTTTGCCGCCCCGTCCAGAGGGGAACGAGCCAGGCGCCAGGCCCCGGCCTCGCCGGCAGCCGAGCGCCCGCAGCAGCAGCAGAGGACCGGCGACTGCCCGGCCGCCCCCCGAAGCGCTTTCCTGTCGACCGGCATTCACCTCTCTTGACAAGGAATTGAACCGGTTGTATTGTCGCGAACATTGCGAACCTGGTTCACTGAACCGAACCGGACCGCAGGAAGTCGGGCGGCAGCGCCCGGGTTCGCATCGTTTCGGGAAGCTCGATTCCAGACAGCGCGATCCCCTCAGCGGGGCTCTTTCCGCGGCGGCGGAGTGGGGCGTGAGAATGCGGTGGCCTGCCACGCCCGGCCGACTCGTCTCCCGAGGAGGCGGGCGCCCCGGCAGGGCACCGGTGTCCCCGGCTCGGTGGAGCGCGGACGCGTGTCGGCAGACCGTCCCGTGCCCGGACGCTCCCGGCGGCTTTCGGTTCCGCTGCCTCTGCGCCCGCGGACTGCGCCCGAATGCGCTCGCCGGGTACGCTCCCCGCGGCCCGTCGGCGCGGCGCTGGCTGCCGCCCGGATCGACGGTGCTCAGGATTTCCCAGAGGATTTCATGACCTCCAAGACAGCTCCAGTGAATGACCCCGGCCGGGCGCCCGCCGGCGGGGGAGATCTCGGATCCTCCCGCAGGCGTCGGGCGGCCGTGAAGCCGATCACCCTGGCCGTCATCGTCGGCAACCGTGGCTTCTTCCCGGACCACCTCTGCTCGTCCGGGCGGAAGACCGTCCTGTCCGTGCTCGAGAAGCTGGGCATCCGGGCCATCATCACCCCCGAGGACGCCACCAACAACGGCGCGATCGAGAGCCTCGAGGAGGCGCGCCTCTGCGCCGACTTCTTCCGGCGGCACCGTGACGAGATCGACGGCGTGCTCGTCACGCTCCCCAACTTCGGCGACGAGCGGGCGATCGCGAACGCGATCCGGTGGGCGGATCTGGATGTGCCGGTGCTGATCCACGCTTTCCCGGACGACGCCGGGAAGATGACGATCCAGTTCCGGCGGGACAGCTTCTGCGGGAAGATGTCCGTCTGTAACAACCTCTACCAGTACGGCATCAAGTACTCGCTCACCCGCCTGCACACCGTCGATCCCGAAAGCCCCGAATTCACCGCCGACCTGGAACGCTTCGTCTCGATCTGCCGCGTGGTGCGCTCGGTCCGGCGCGCTCGCCTGGGCCAGATCGGGGCACGACCCGCCGCGTTCAACACCGTCCGCTACAGCGAGAAGCTCTTCGAGCGGACCGGGATCACGGTCGAGACGCTGGACCTCTCGGAGCTGCTCGGCTGGATCGGGCGGATGGGGGACGATGATGCGCCCGTGAAGGCCAAGCTCGAGGAGATCGCGGCCTACACGAACGTCGCCGGGATCCCGCGCGAGAGCCTGGTCAAGATCGCCAAGCTGGGCGTGGCGATCGACCGGTTCGTGGAGGAGCACGACCTGGACGCCACGGCGATCCAGTGCTGGACGGCGCTCGAGGAGTTCTACGGCGTGGTGCCGTGCACGGCGATGAGCATGATGAGCAACGAGCTGCTCGCCAGCGCGTGCGAGGCCGACATCGCCGGCGTCGTCAGCATGTACGTCCTGCAGCAGGCGGCGGCCGCGCCGGCGGCGCTGCTGGACTGGAACAACAACTACGGCGATTCCCTGGACAAGGGCGTGGTGTTCCACTGCTCGAACCTGCCGAAGGCGTTCTTCGGCGAGCAGCGGATGGACTACCAGGAGATCATCGCCGGGACGGTCGGCAAGGAGAACACGTACGGGACGATCGTCGGGCGGATCGCGCCGGGGCCGTTCACCTTCGCGCGGGTCTCGACGGACGACGTCCGTGGCGAGATCAAGGCGTACGTGGGGGAGGGCCGGTTCACGGAGGACACGCTCCGGACGTTCGGCGGCTACGGGGTCTTCGAGGTACCCCGGCTGCAGGAGCTGCTGGCCTACATCTGCGAGAACGGCTTCGAGCACCACGTGGCCGCGACGCGTGCGACGGTCGCCAGTGCGGTGCACGAGGCGCTGAGCAAGTACCTCGGCTGGAACGTGTACCTGCATTCCCGCGAGGCGTGACGGAGCCGGCGCGCGGGGCGGCCGGACGGAACGGAAGTGGTCGCATGGCAGGCAAGTACGCGATAGGTCTGGATTTCGGCACCAATTCGGTCCGAGCCCTGGTCGTCGATGTGCGAACGGGGGAAGAGCTCGGCACCTGCGTGTGTGAGTATCCGTCGGGCGAGCACGGGCTGCTCCTCGACCCGCGCAATCCCAACCTGGCGCGCCAGAACCCTGCGGACTACCTGGAGGGTCTCGAGCGGAGCGTGCGGGGTGCGCTGGCGCAGGCGGCGGCGCGCCCGGGGTTCGACCGGCGGGACGTGATCGGGATCGGGGTGGACACGACGGGGTCCACGCCGATCCCGGTGGATGCGGAGGGGAAGCCGCTGGCGTTCCACCCGAGGTTCCGGGACAACCTGAACGCGCAGGTCTGGCTCTGGAAGGACCACACGGCCCACGCGGAGGCCGCCGAGATCACTCGTCTCGCGGCGGAGATGCGGCCGCAGTACCTGGCCAAGTGCGGGGGCGTCTACAGCTCGGAGTGGTACTGGTCGAAGATCCTGCACTGCCTGCGGGTCGATCCCGAGGTCTTCGAGGCGGCGTACACCTGGGTGGAGCACGCGGACTGGGTTCCGGCCGTGCTGACGGGGACCGAGCATCCGAGCCGGCTCCGCCGCTCGATCTGCGCTGCGGGGCACAAAGCGATGTTCGGCGCGGCGTGGGGCGGCTACCCGGATGAGGAGTTCCTGGCCGCGCTCGACCCGCGGCTGGTGAAGGTGCGTCGCACGCTCCCGGACCGGGTCTACAATGCCTCGCAGCCGGCGGGCGGGCTGACGGAGGAGTGGGCGGAGCGGCTCGGGCTGCCGGCGGGGATCCCGGTGGCGGTGGGGGCGTTCGACGCGCACCTCGGCGCGGTGGGCTCGGGGATCCGGCCGGGGACGCTGGTCAAGATCATCGGGACCTCGACGTGTGACCTGATGATCGCCCCGCTCGACTCGCCGCTGCCGGACATCCCCGGGCTGTGCGGGATCGTGCCGGAGTCGGTGCTGCCGGGCTACTACGGGCTGGAGGCGGGCCAGTCGGCGGTTGGCGACATCTTCAACTGGTTCGTGGAGCGGATCCGGCCGGACGGGAAGGGCCACGAGGCGCTGACGGCGGAGGCGGAGCGGCTCCGGCCCGGGGAGAGCGGTCTGCTCGCGCTGGACTGGCACAACGGGAACCGTACGGTGCTCGTGGACCAGCGCCTGACCGGGATGATCCTGGGGCTGACGCTCCACAGCACGCCGGCCGAGATCTACCGTGCGCTGATCGAGTCGACGGCCTTCGGGGCGCGCGTGATCATGGAGCGCTACGAGGAGTACGGCGTGGCCGTCGAGCGCATCGTCAACTGCGGCGGGATCTCGGCGAAGAACCGGCTGGTCATGCAGATTTACGCGGACGTCATGGGTCGTCCGATCCTCATCTCGCGGAGCGCGCAGACGTGCGCGCTCGGCGCGGCGATCGCGGGGGCGGTGGCGGCGGGGTCGGCGGCGGGCGGCTACGACGACTTCGAGCAGGCGATCGCCGCGATGACGGGCGTACAGGAGGAGGTCTTCGAGCCGATCCCGGAGAACCGGGCGATCTACGAGCGGCTCTACGGCCTCTACCGTCGGCTGCACGATGCCTTCGGCGTCCGGGGCTGCCCGGACGACCTGTACGATGTGATGAAGACGCTCCTCGAGATCCGCGACCAGGTGAAGCGCTGATCATGGGGTACGACGCACTCAAGGAAGCCGTGTGGCGGGCGAACCTCGACCTGGTCGAGGCCGGGCTGGTGGTGCTCACCTGGGGGAACGCGAGCGGGGCGGACCGGGACGCGGGCGTGATGGCGATCAAGCCGAGCGGCGTGGCGTACGCCGAGATGCGGCCCGAGGACATGGTCGTCCTGTCGCTGGAGACGGGCGAGGTGGTGGAGGGGCGGCTGAAGCCATCGTCCGATACGCCTACCCACCTGCACCTCTACCGGGAGTTCGAGGGGATCGGGGGCGTGGTGCACACCCACAGCAGCTACGCCGTGTCCTGGGCACAGGCTGAACGCGATCTGCCTTGCTTCGGCACCACGCACGCCGACCACTTCTACGGCCCCGTCCCCGTGACGCGCCGGATGAGGGAGGAGGAGATCCGCGAAGCGTACGAGCACAACACCGGGGTTGTCATCGTGGAGTGTTTCCGCCAGCGGGGGATCGACCCGTTGGACGTGCCGGGGGTGCTGGTGGCAGGCCACGGCCCCTTCACCTGGGGGGCCACGCCGCGCAAGGCGGTCGAGAACGCGATCGCCCTCGAGGCCACAGCCCGGATGGCGGTCTACACGCGTCTCATCAACCCGGACGCGCGACCCATCGACCCGGTCCTGCTCGACAAACATTTCCTGCGCAAGCACGGCGCGGCCGCCTACTACGGTCAGGGCTGAGAAGGCCCGCGGGCGCCCCGCCACAGCCACCTCCAATCGGGAAGCAACATGAGTCCAATCGACTGGATCGTCATCGGCCTCTACTTCGTGGCCATCGTCGCGATCGTCTGGTGGTCATCCCGAAAGCAGGACACCTCCACCGATTACTTCCTCGCCGGGCGGGAGGTGGCCTGGTTCGTAGTCGGCGCGTCGATCCTGGCGTCGAACATCGGGTCGGAACACATCGTCGGCCTGGCGGGGAGCGGCGCGCTGAACGGGATGGCCCAGGCGCACTGGGAGCTGCACGCCTGGGTCCTGCTGCTCCTCGGCTGGATCTTCGTGCCGATCTACTACCGGACGGGCGTCTTCACGATGCCGGAGTTCCTCGAGCGGCGCTTCAACGCGAAGAGCCGCTGGGTGCTCTCGATCGTCTCGCTCGTCGCCTACGTGTTCACGAAGGTGTCGGTGACCGTCTACGCCGGGGCGCTCGTGTTCCGCGCGCTGCTGCCGGACGTCTTCGGTTCCCCGGACAACGCGTTCTGGGTCGGCGCCTTCGCGACCGTGGTGCTCACCGGGATCTACACGATCTTCGGCGGGCTGCGGGCGGTCGTCTACACCGAGGTGCTCCAGACCGGGCTGCTGCTGCTCGGCTCGCTGCTGGTCACCGTGATCGGGCTGGCGAAGCTCGGCGGCTGGGAGGAGCTGCGCAGCATCCTGGCCACGGACCCGGAGCGGTTCGCGCTCTGGCGGCCGAGCAGCGATCCGAACTTCCCGTGGCTCGCGGTGCTGATCGCCTCGCCGATCATCGGCATCTGGTACTGGTGCACGGATCAGTACATCGTGCAGCGCACGCTGTCGGCCCGCTCGCTGGCGGACGCCCGCCGCGGCGCGCTCTGGGGCGGGGTCCTGAAGCTCTGGCCCGTCCTGATCTTTCTGGTGCCCGGGATGATCGGCTACGCCCTGCACCAGAAGGGGGTGCTGCAGATCCCCCAGGGCCCCAACGGGGACATCGCGGGTGACATGGTCTTCCCGGTCATGGTCACCTCGCTCCTGCCGGTCGGGCTGCGGGGCGTGGTGGTCGGCGGGCTGCTCTCGGCGCTCATGAGCTCGCTCGCCTCGCTCTTCAACTCCTGCGCCACGCTCTTCACGGTCGACATCTACGAGAAGCTCCGTCCGGGGATGCCGGAGAAGCACCTGGTGTTCGTCGGGCGGGTCGCCACGGCCGTGGTCGTCGGGTTCGGCATTCTGTGGATCCCGATCATGAAGGCGATCTCGGAGAAGAGCACCGGCCTCTACGACTACCTGCAGAACGTGCAGGGCTTCCTGGCCCCGCCGATCACGGCGGTCTTCCTGCTCGGCCTCTTCCACAAGCGGATCAACGGGCACGGGGCGTTCTGGGGCCTGGTGGTCGGCTTCGTCCTGGGGATGGCCAAGCTGACGCTCCAGACCCTGGTGCGCAGCAACGTGCTGGAGCCCACGGGTATCCTCGGCGCGATCGGGGCGTTCAACGGCTACTACTTCGCGGGCGTTCTCTTCCTGATCAGCGTGATCCTGGTGATCGGGATCTCGTACGCGACGGAGCCGGAGCTGGAGAAGGCCGAGGCGGTGCTCGGTCATCGCCGGGTCGCACGCCCCGCGCCGGTGCTCGAGTTCGCCGGCTCGGTGTCCGGGGCCGCGCAGCCCCAGCCTGCGGCCGTCGGCGCGTACGCGAGCGCGGGTGTCGAGGGGGCGCCGGCCGAAGAAGACGACAAGATCGGATGGCTGGACTTCCTCCTGACGGGGATCATTCTGGCAGGTGTGATCGGCATGTACCTCTACTTCAGCTTCTGGCTGTAGAGAAAGCGAGGCAACTATGATCAAGCGAACGCTGGCGACGCTCCCCCTGGTCGCTCTCCTGGCGCAGCCGGGTCTGAGCCAGAGCGTTCAGGGGCAGGAGGTGCGGCTGGTGGTCAACGCCGACCTGGGGCAGCACACCATCAGCCGGCACATCTACGGCCACTTTGCCGAGCACCTCGGGCGCGGGATCTACGACGGGTTCTGGGTGAAGCGGGGCAACCGCTATGAGCTCCGCGAGGACATCATCCAGGCGCTGCGGAAGATCAAGATCCCCAACCTGCGCTGGCCGGGCGGGTGCTTCGCGGACTACTACCACTGGAAGGACGGGATCGGGCCGCGCAACCAGCGCCCCACGATCGTCAACAACATCTGGGGCGGCGTCACGGAGGACAACAGCTTCGGGACGCACGAGTACATGGAGCTGGTGGAGCGGCTGGGCGCCGAGCCGTTCATCGTGGGGAACGTGGGGAGCGGCACGGTGCAGGAGATGGCGCAGTGGTGGGAGTACGTGAACCATCCGGGCAAGAGCCCGATGGCCGACCTGCGGCGCAAGAACGGGCGTGACGAGCCGTGGAACGTGCGGTTCTGGGGGATCGGCAACGAGGCGTGGGGCTGCGGCGGGAACATGACGCCCGAGTACTACGCCAACGAGTTCAAGCGCTACGCGACCTACCTGCACTCCTACGGGAACGTGCGGCCGTTCCGGATCGCCGTCGGGCCGAACGTGGCCGACTATCGGTGGACCGAGGTGCTCATGCGCGAGGCCGGCGGCATGATCGACGGGCTGGACCTGCACTACTACACGGTGGTCGGCACGTGGGCGCGGAAGGGCTCGGCGACGCAGTTCACGGAGCGCGAGTGGTTCATCGCGCTGCAGAAGGCGCTGCGGATGGACGAGCTCATCACCCGCCACAAGGCGATCATGGACCGCTACGACCCGAACAAGCGGGTGTGGCTGATCGTCGGGGAGTGGGGGATGTGGCACGATGTGGAGCCGGGGACGAACCCGGGCTTCCTCTACCAGCAGAACAGCCTGCGTGACGCGCTGGTCGCGTCGGTGACGCTGGACATCTTCAACAACCACGCGGACCGGGTGCGGATGGCGAACATCGCGCAGACGATCAACGTGCTGCAGGCGATGATCCTGACGCAGGGCGACAAGATGATCCTGACGCCGACGTACCACGTCTTCGACCTGTACACGGTGCACCACGACGCGACGCTGCTGCCGATCAAGCTGAACGCCGGGTGGTACCGGTTCGAGGGCGACTCGATCCCGGCGGTGAGCGCGTCGGCCTCGCGGGACAAGCAGGGCCGGATCCACATCACGATGACGAACCTGGATCCGAACCAGCCGCGGCGGGTCACGGCCGAGGTGCGGGGTGAGGAGCTGGTGCGGGTCTCGGCGGGGAGGATCCTGACGGCCAGCACGATGAACGCGCACAACACGTTCGAGCAGCCGAACGCGGTGCAGCCGGCGCCGTTCGATGGTGCGCGGCTGGCGGGGCAGACGCTCACGATCGATCTGCCGCCGAAGTCGGTCATCATGGTCGAGCTGCTGTCGAAGTCCGCGGTGGCGCTTGAGTCCCAGTAAGGCGCGGTCCGCGCTGGCGTTGTGGGGGGAGAGCCTTGCAGGGACCGGGCTCTCCCGTTCCATTTATTTGGATGGTTCACGGCAGGCCGACCGGGTCCTGACCGGAGAGTTCGTTCGAGGGTAACGGGGAATAGAAGCAGGCAGGGAGTGACATCGAGATGGCGGTGCGAGAGCCTGGGCCGGCTGCGGTGCGTCCGGCGGTCGGGGAGATGGGCGATGTGGCGCAGCGGAGCGTGAACACGATCCGTTTCCTCGCGGCGGACGCGGTGGAGAAGGCGGCGAGCGGTCATCCGGGGATGCCGATGGGCGCGGCCGCGATGGCGTACGTGCTGTGGACCCGGCACCTCCGTCACAATCCGCGAGACCCGGGGTGGTGGGACCGGGACCGGTTCGTGCTGTCGGCGGGTCACGGCTCGATGCTGCTGTACGCGCTGCTGTACCTGACGGGGTACGAGGACGTGACGCTAGAGGAGATCCAGCGCTTCCGTCAGTGGGGCAGCAAGACGCCGGGGCACCCGGAGAACTTCGTCACCCGTGGGGTGGAGACGACGACCGGCCCGCTGGGGCAGGGGTTCGCCAACGGGGTGGGGATGGCGATCGCGGAGCGGTTCCTTGCGGCGCGCTTCAATCGTCCGGGCTTCCCGCTCTTCGACCATTACACGTACGGAATCGTCTCCGACGGCGACCTGATGGAGGGGATCTCGCACGAGGCGGCGTCGCTGGCCGGGCATCTTGGGCTCGGCAAGTTGATCTACCTGTACGACGACAACGGCATTTCGATCGACGGTCCGACCCGGCTCGCCTTCACGGAGGACGTGTATCGCCGCTTCGAGGCGTACGGCTGGCAGGTGGAGCGGGTGGAGGACGGGAACGACCTGGAGGCGATCGACGCGGCGCTGCGGCGGGCGCGGGCGGAGGCGGACCGGCCGTCGCTGATCGGGGTACGGACGACGATCGGCTACGGGGCCCCGGGGAAGGCGGGGACGGCGTCCGCGCACGGCGAGCCGCTGGGCGCCGAGGAGCTGCGGCGCGCGAAGCAGGCGCTGGGCTGGCCCGAGGAGCCGCCGTTCTACGTGCCGGAGGACGTGCTGGCGCACATGCGCAGCGCGATCGAGCGCGGGGAGGCGGCGCAGGCGGAGTGGCGGGAGCGCTTCGCCAGGTACCGGGAGGAGTACCCCAAGGAGGCGGCCGAGCTCGAAGCCTGGTTCTCGGGCGAGCTCCCGGCCGGGCTGGAGGAGGCGCTCCCGGTCTTCCAGCCGGGGACGAAGCTCGCCACGCGGGCCGCGAGCGGGAAGGCGCTCGAGGCGCTGGTGCCGCGGGTGC
The DNA here is from genome assembly GCA_036564015.1 of Longimicrobiales bacterium. Taxonomy (GTDB): domain Bacteria; phylum Gemmatimonadota; class Gemmatimonadetes; order Longimicrobiales; family RSA9; genus DATCLG01. The sequence continues at coordinate 3,139 of DATCLG010000055.1, read as the reverse complement.
CCAACCTCCTGGGCGGCTCGGCGGACCTGACGCCGTCGAACAAGACGCGGACGAAGGAGCACCAGGACTTCCAGCGGGAGACGCCGGAGGGGCGCTACCTGCGCTTCGGGGTGCGCGAGCACGCGATGGCGGCGATCTGCAACGGGATCGCGCTGCACGGCGGGCTCAGGGTTTTCTGCGCGACCTTCTTCGTCTTCAGCGACTACCTGCGCCCGGCGCTGCGGCTGAGCGCGCTCATGCGGCTCCCGGTCATTTACGTCTTCACGCACGACTCGATCGGCGTGGGTGAGGACGGGCCGACGCACCAGCCGGTGGAGCACCTCATGGCGTTGCGGGCGATGCCGAACGTGACGGTGATCCGGCCCGCGGATGCGAACGAGACTGCGGAGGCGTGGCGCGTGGCGCTCCGCCACACCTCGGGCCCCGTGGCGCTGGTGCTGAGCCGGCAGGACGTGCCCACGCTGGAGCGGGGGCCGGAGGCTCCCGCGTCGCTCGTCGAGAAGGGGGCGTACATCCTGAGCGACAGCGACGGGACGCCGGACCTCATCCTGATCGGCACCGGCACGGAGCTGCAGCATGCGGTGGCGGCGGGGGAGACGCTGCGGGCCGAGGGCGTGCGGGTGCGCGTCGTGAGCATGCCTTCCTGGGAGCTGTTCGAGGCGCAGCCGCAGGCGTACCGCGACCGGGTACTGCCGCCGGAGGTGAAGCGGCGGATCACGATCGAGGCGGGCTGCACGTTCGGCTGGGAGCGCTACGCCGGCGAAGGCGGGCGGAGCATCGGGCTGGACCGCTTCGGCGCGTCGGCTCCGGGCGATGTGCTCATGGAGCAGTTCGGATTCACGGCCGAGAACGTGGTGCGGCAGGCGCGCGCGCTCCTGGGCCGTTGAGCGGGCGGCCGGACCAGTGGGGTGGAACGCGATTGGAGTGTGAGCCATGAAATTCTTCATCGATACGGCGGATCTGAACGAGATCCGCGAGGCGAACGCGATGGGCGTGCTCGATGGGGTGACGACGAACCCGTCGCTCATGCGGAAGGCGGGGGGCGCCGACTTCCACGAGCACATCCGGCAGATCTGTGAGATCGTGGACGGGCCGGTCTCGGCCGAGGTGATCTCGACGGACTACGACGGGATCATGGCAGAGGCGCGGGAGCTGGCGCGGATCCACGAACGGGTGGTGGTGAAGATCCCGCTGATCCTGGACGGGATCAAGGCGGTGAAGGCGCTGACGGCGGAGGGGATCCGCACGAACGTGACGCTCTGCTTCTCGCCGACGCAGGCGCTGATCGCGGCGAAGGCGGGGGCCACGTACATCAGCCCGTTCATCGGCCGGATCGACGACATCTCCGGGGACGGGATGGAGCTGATTCGGCAGATCCGGCAGATCTACGACAATTACGGGTTCGAGACGCAGATCCTGGCGGCGTCGGTGCGGCATCCGATGCACGTGGTGGAGGCGGCGCTGGCGGGTGCGGACGTGGCGACGATCCCGTTCGCGGTCCTGCAGCAGCTCATCAAGCATCCGCTGACGGACATCGGACTGGAGAGGTTCCTGGCCGATTGGCGTGCCTACCAGGAGCGCCAGCGCAAGGAAGCGGTCGTTTGAGGCGGGTGGGGGGATGATGGTCGAGGCAGGGGCGGTTCCATACGCGGCCGAGCTGGAGGTGGCGAGGGCGGCGGCGGAGGAAGCGGCGGGGATCCTGGTCGCGCGGTCGGGGGCGGAGCAGGTGCGGGAGAAGGGCGGGCCGGCGGACCTGGTGACGCCCGTCGACGAGGCCGCCGAGCGGGTGATCGTGGCGCGCATCCGCGCCAGCTTCCGGGACGACGCGATCGTGGCGGAGGAGTTCTCGGCCACCGCGGCGCCGGGGCGCCGGAGCTGGATCATCGACCCGGTGGACGGCACGGTGAACTACGTGCACGGCCACCCGTTCACGTGCGTGAGCATCGGCTTCGTGGACGAGGAGGGGCCGGCGGTGGGCGTGGTCCACGCCCCCTTCCTGGGCGAAGTGTTCCACGCCGTGCGGGGCGGGGGCGCGTACCTGAACGGCCGGCCGATCCGGGTGAGCGCCGTGCGTGAAGGGCCGGCGGGGCTCTACGCCACCGGCTTCCCGTTCAAGGCCGGCAAGGGCGACCCCGAGACGTACTTCCGTCTGGTCGCGGAGATCGTCGCCAGCGCGCACGGCCTGCGCAGGGCCGGGTCGGCCGCGCTCGATCTGGCGTACGTGGCGGCCGGGCGCCTGGACGGCTATTTCGAGATCGGGCTCTCACCCTGGGACATGGCCGCGGGGCTGGTCCTGGTCCAGGAGGCCGGCGGCCAGGTGAGCGGCTGGCCGGGTGACCGCGAGCCGCCGCTCCGCACCGGCCGCGTGCTGGCGAGCAACGGCCACGTCCACGCCTGGCTCGAGGACCGGGTGCGGAAGTACGTGCCGCCGCTGTAGCGCCCCGGGCGGACGGGCGGGGGCCGCGCCCGGAGGACCGTCGGGGCGCCTCGTCCGGCCGCTCGCGCGCCGCGGATGCGCGGCCCGCGCGGCGAACCGGTCTGGCGGCGCGATCTTCCCTCACGCGGCGGCGCTTCCGCTCGCGGGGCTACCTCCGGCGCAGGGCGCTCCGGGAGGCGTGCGCGCTCTGCAACCCACCGGCTCCAGGAAACAGCAACTCGTGCGTTGCCTGGCAGGGCGCTGGCAGCCTCGCCCGTCCGGCAGGATGCTCGATGCGGCGCCGGCGCCGGTGCCGCCCGGAACGCCAGCATACCCGCGCGGGGCCGTCCGTGGAGCTCGACGATGCAAAGCGCAGCGGGAAGGCGGATCCTCACCTGCCTGTGCGGCACGCTCGCCGTGGCGTGGCTCGCGGCCCCGCAGGCCCTCTCCCAGACCGGAGACATCCGCCGCGTGCACGACCCCGCGATCATCCGGCAGGGCGACACGTACTACCTCTTCTCCACCAACGACGGCATCGCGATCCGCCGCTCGACCGACCTCTTCCACTGGGAGCGGATCGGATGCGTCTTCGAGGAGATGGCGCCGGCCTGGGCGGCTGCGGAGGTGCCCGGCGTCCGGTCGCCCTGGGCGCCCGACATCGCCTACTACAACGGTAAGTACTACCTGTACTACTCGCTCTCGACCTTCGGCAGCCAGCGCTCC
>DATCLG010000054.1:0-7073 GCA_036564015.1 Longimicrobiales bacterium | reverse complement strand
GCTTCCTCGGCCATGCACGCCTCGAGCGCGCGGAACAGCCGCTCGAAGTGCTCGGGGCGGTGGGCGGCGGTCGCGCAGAGGCGAATGCGCGCCTGGCCGGGGGAGACGGCGGGGTAGGTGACGGCGGAGACGAAGACCCCGTGGTCGAGCATGCGCCGTGCCCAGCGATAGGCGCGCCAGTCGTTGCCGAGGAGGACCGGCACGACCGGGGTGGTGGAGGCGCCGGTCTGGAGGCCCAGCCGGGTGAGGCCCTCCTTCAGGGTGCGGGTGTTCTCGCGCAGGCGATCCATGCGCTCCGGCTCCTCCTGGAGGATGCGGAGCGCTTCCAGCGCGGCGGCCGCGTTGGCCGGGGTCATGGCGGCCGAGAAGATGTAGGGCGCCGACCCGTGCTGGATGTAGATCTTGAGGGCGAGCGAGCCGGCGACGAAGCCGCCGGAGGAGGGGATCGCCTTGGAGAGCGACCCGGTCACGATGTCGATGTCGCGGGGGTCGATCTCCTGCTCCTCGCAGATGCCGCGGCCGGTGCGGCCGATGGCGCCGATGGAGTGGGCCTCGTCGACGAGGAGGAAGGCGCCGTAGCGCTGCTTGAGCTCGATGAGGTGGGCGAGCGGGGCCTGATCGCCGTCCATGCTGAAGACGGCGTCCACGGCGACGAGGATGCGGCGGGAGGCATCCTGGCTGCGGGCCTCGCGGAGGCGTCGCTCGAGGTCGTCCATGTCGTTGTGGCGGAAGCGGCGGACCTCGCAGCCGGCCATGCGGACGCCGTCGTGGATGCTCTGGTGCGCGTACTGGTCGAGGAGGGCGAGGTCGCCGGGCCCGAAGAGGGAGGTCACGGCGGCGATGTTGGCGTCGTAGCCGGAGGCGAAGGTGGCGGCGGCTTCCTGGCCGAGGAAGCGGGCGAGCTCGTGCTCGAGCTCGAGGTGGAGCTCGAGGGTGCCGGTGAGCATGCGGACGCCGCCGGTGGAGGTGCCGTAGCGTTCGACGGCGGCGTGGACGGCGGCGGCGAGGCGGGGGTGGCCGATGAGGCCGAGGTAGCTGTAGGACGAGAACATGGTGATGGGCGTGCCGAGGGCGCAGGTTTCCGGCCCGGACGCCTGGGTCAGCGGGAGCTGGAAGGTGTAGAGGGACTGAGGCAGGCCCACGCGCATGCGCTCGAACCACCGGCGGGCGTTGGGGATGTCGAGCAACGACCCCGGTGGCACGAGTTCGTCGAGCGAGCGGTCCTCGACAAAGCCGGCGAACGGGTCGCGGGTGTAGGCCTGAAGGGCGTCAGCGGGCCGGCCTGAAGGCGACCTTGACGGAGCGGTGGCCGTCTTTGTCAAGGGCTGCGGCGAGTGCTGCACGATAGTCCTCCAAGTCGAACACGTGGGTCACCAAGCCGAGATCGGCGGAGCCGTCGCGGCGCAGGAGCTCGATGGCCAGCTCGTAGATGTCGCGGCGCTCGCCGGCGAAGGGGGCGAGGCCGTAGGCGAAGACGCCGGCGAGGGTGAGCTGGCGGTACCAGACGCGGGTCCAGTCGGCGGCGAGGCGAGCGGCAGCGCCGACGAGGACGATGCGTCCGCCCTCGCGGGCGAGGGCGAGGCAGTCGCGGGCGGAGGCGGGGCTGCCGACGGTATCAAAGATGAGGGAAGGTCCGCCCTCGATGAAGGGGTGGGCGAGGGTGGGCTTGTAGTGCCTGGCGCCCGGGAGGGAGGCGGCCCACTGGTAGAGGGCGTCGCGCCGGCCGAAGATGGGGCCGGCGCCGGCCTGTTCGGCGAGCTCGCGCTGGAAGGGGTAGCGGGCGAGCACGGCGATCGGGCCGGTCCAGCCGGTGAGGCGCAGGGCTTTGATGGTGAGGATGCCGATGGTTCCTGCGCCGATGACGAGGACGACGTCGTCCTCGGCTGGAGGGTGGAGGAGCACGGGCCGCAGGGCCGAGGCGAACGGGTCGGTGAGCACGGCGACCTCGTCGGGCAGCTCGCCGGCGGGGTGGAGCTGGGACCGGTGCGCGACGAAGGAGTGGGACCAACCTCCGCCGACGGTGGGGCAGTAGCCGATCATGGGCCCGGTGCCGATGGGTCCGTCGGTGGTGCGGCGGCAGAGGCCGTACTCGCCGCGGGCGCAGGCGGCGCAGGGTGGCTGGAGGCCGCGCTGGGCGCAGGCGAGCATGGGGTTGACGATGACGCGCTGGCCGACGGCCCAATCCCGGACGGCGGAGCCGACCTCGACGATGCGGCCGACGTTTTCGTGGCCGAAGGTGAAGGGGTAGGCGCCGAACGGCTCGAGCGTGAACGAGTCGTGAGCGGTGACGGCGGCGAGGTCGCTGCCGCAGATGCCGCTGAGGGAAGTTTCGACCCGGACCCAGTCGGGGCCGGGCAGGGGAGGCGGATCGACGTCCTCGAGAGCGATGCAGCCGAGCCGACCGAGCGCGAGGGTGGGGCGGTGGCGGGCGGCCCACCGCGTGCACAGGTACCGGACCGGACGATAGTGGAACCTGATAGCGCGCAAAGAAGCTCCTTCCAGCAGGGGTGGTTGAACAACCGACCGCCCCCTGTCGCGGGCGGGCCGCTGCGCCCGATCAGGTGATCGGGGACTTCGAGCAAAGTATGCCGCGGCGGGGGACGGGACAAGAATCTCCCTGGTGCGAGAGGCGGGGGTGCGAGGCGGGGAATGGGCGACTGGCTTGTGAGATCGGGTGGTTTCCGGTAAGTTTGGGCAGACCTGCCGAGCGTTCGAAGCCATGGACGAGACGGGACTTGCGAGTGAGGCCGTGCGGCCCGGGCTGCCACCCGGGGTGGATCGCCGGGGTTTCCTGCGCACGAGTGCCGGGGGCGCGGCGGCGGTGGCGCTGGCGTCGCTGTTTCCGAGCGGGTGCGCGAGCGACTACCCGCAGGCGACGCTGGACGGGGTGGAGCTGGTGGCGTTGTCGGCGAAGGAGTACGCGGTGATGCGGGCGGCGGCGGAGGCGCTGCTGGTGGGGGTTCCGGTGCCGCCTTCGCGGGTGGCTGCGCGGGTGGATCGGGTGCTCGCGCAGGTGGGGGAGCCGGTGCGGGGGGACATGAAGCTGGTGCTCGGGCTGCTCGAGCATCTGACGATCCTGGAGGGGAAGTTCCGGCGGTTCACGGCGCTGTCGCCGGAGGCCCGGCGGGAGTGTCTGCTGGGGTGGGGTCGGAGCCGGTTCGCGCTGCAGCGGGGCGCGTTCCAGGCGGTTAAGGCGTTTGTGTATTTCTTTGCGTACATTGACGATGCGACGCGGCCGCTGACGGGTTTTCCGGGCCCGTGGCCGGAGCGTTTCTCGATTCCGGCGCGGCCGGTGGACTTCGGCGAGGTCGTATGATCGTCCAGGGCACGAACTACCGGGGCGACCTGCGGGACCGGGGCGATGTGGTGGTGGTGGGGACGGGTGCGGGCGGGGGGACGCTGGCGGCGTACCTGGCGGAGCGGGGGTGGGATGTGGTGATGGTGGAGCGGGGCGGGTTCTTCCGGGCGGAAGACTTCTCGCAGCGGGAGGAGGAGGCGATGGCGGCGTTCAACGGGCGGATGGGGCTGGACGCCACGGTGGACAACGCGATGTTCCTGAACTACGCCGAGGCGGTGGGTGGGTGCACGGTGCACTACTGGGGGGACAGCTTCCGGACGCCGGAGGACCGTCTGGAGCTGTGGCGGAAGCGGCGGGGTCTGGAGTGGATGACGCCGGAGGAGCTGGGTCCGCACTGGGACGCGATCGAGCGGGAGCTGGGGATCCACATCGTCGAGGAGCGGCTCTTCAACGAGAACAACCGGCTGGTCCGGCAGGGTTGCGAGGCGCTGGGGATCCGTGGGGGCCCGGTGCCGACGGCGCGGGTGGACTGCATCGGGTGCGGGTGGACGCAGTATGGCTGCGCGTACAACCGGAAGAGCTCGCAGCTCATCACGACGATTCCGCGGGTGTCGAAGGCCGGGGGGCGGATCTACAGCGACGCGCGGGCGGAGCGGATCGTGGTGGAGGGCGGGCGTGCGGTGGGGGTGGAGGGGGTGCTGGTGGAGCGGGGGACGGGGCGGGCGCGGGGTCGGTTCCGGGTGGACGCGGACGTGGTGGTGCTGGCGGGGGGCGCGCTGGGCACGGCGGAGCTGCTGTTGCGCAGCCTGGAGGACCCGGTGGTGGGGCGGCGGCTGTACGTGAACCCGCATTACTTCGTCTTCGCGGATTTCGGCCGTGAGATCGACAATGTGACGGGGATCCCGTGCGCGTACGAGGTGCACGGGTTCCGGCGGGTGAGGGTGCGGGATGGCCGGGAGGTGCAGCCCGGGGAGTACGAGCCGTCGGAGTACGCCGGGGGCGGGTACACGATGCTGTCGAGCCATCAGTCGCCGGGGGTGACGGCGGCGATGCTGCCGGAGGTGGGGCAGGCGCACACGGAGCGGATGCGTCGTTACCGGCACCTGGGCTCGCTCATGTCGGTGATCGACGAGGAGAACCCGGGGCGTGTGTTCCTGGACGGCGGGATCCGGAAGACGGAGTTCCGGGTGCGGGGGGTGGATGCGCTGAAGGCGGTGGACTACCTGCAGAACGCGGCGCGGATCTTCCTGGCGGCGGGTGCGCGGGAGGTGTGGATTCCGGACATTTACGGGACGGTGGTGCGGAACGAGGCGGAGGTGCGGAGCCGGATCACGCTGCGGTCGGTGCAGCCGAACGTGCAGTTCTGCGCGGGGAGCCATCTGCTGGGAACGGCGCCGCTGGGCGCGGACCCGGAGGATGCGTTCGCGTCGCCGACGGGGGAGGCGCATCGGGTGAAGGGGCTGTACGTGGCGGATGGCGCGGCGATCCCGACGTCGGTGTCGAAGGACCCGTCGCTGACGATCATGGGGGTGGCCCGGTGGATCGCTGCGGGGATGCACGAGCGGCTGGGCCGGGCCGGGGCGTAGGGGTTCCCCGGGCGCGGGCGCGGTGGGCCCGTGGCCTGGAGGGGTTGGGCGAACGCGTGTGATGGCGCGGGCAGGCGGAGCCGCGGGAGGCCTGGGCGTCGCGGAGTTCGTCCCGCCGCCCGAGGATGCCGCGCTGGCGGCGCTGCTGGATGAGTACGCGCCGCTGGGTCCGGCGCCGCTGGTGGAGGAGGTGAGGGTGTTCCAGGGGCGGGGGGTGCTGGAGGTGTGGGAGGCGGCGGAGCGGCTGGCGGGTTGCCCGCTGCCGGCGCCGTTCTGGGCGTACCCATGGCCGGGCGGGGTGGCGCTGGCGCGGGTGGTGCTGGACGAGCCGGAGTGGGTGGCGGGGCGCCGGGTGCTGGACCTGGGTACGGGGGGCGGGATCGCGGCGCTGGCGGCGGCGCGGGCGGGGGCGCGGGAGGTAGTGGCGAACGATGTGGATGGGTGGGCGCTGGCGACGGCGCGGATCGCGGCGGCGCGCCAGGGGCTCGTGCTGACGCCGCTGCTGGGCGACCTGACGCAGGATCTGCGGGTGGCGGCGGAGTTCGATGTGGTGCTCTGCGGGGACCTGGCGTACGAGCGGCGGGCGGCGCCGCGGCAGCGGGCGTTCCTGGAGCGGGCGCACGCTGCGGGCGCGTGCGTGCTGGTGGCGGACGCGGAGCGTGCCTACTTCGATCCTACCGGACTGAGGCTGCTGGCCACGTACACGGTGCCCGTCCCGCGGGACCTGGAGGGTGTCGCGGCGCGGACGGCGCGGGTGTACACGTTTTCTTGCCTCTGACGTTTCCTTCCCACTGAAGATCGCGCGGGTGGCGATGGCGCGGCGGGGCCGCGTCTTGCCGGTACGGTCCTTGCCCGTTTCCGGTGGCGGAATGGTGGACCGGGAACGACGGAACGGCATGGAGGATCGCCGGCGAGCGGGGAACCGACGGCGCGGGCCGCCGGGCCGCCGGAAGGGGGAGGTCCTGGTCGGAGGCGGGCGGGCGCGCTTTTCTGTCTTCTACTTCGTTCTCGCGTTTCTGCTGCTGCTGGGGCTGAACTACCTGCTGGGCCAGGAGCGGAACGCGCAGGTCCCGTACAGCGAGTTGAAGGGGCGGATCGCGGCGGGGCAGGTGGAGGAGGTGGTGCTGGGGGAGGATGTGGTGCTGGCGCGGGTGGCGGACAGCCTGAGGCGGCCGGGGGAGCCGGAGGTGTGGAGGGCGGTGCGGGTGCTGGGGGATGAGGAGCTGATCCCGCTGCTGGAGGAGAAGGGGATCCGGTACGCAGGGACGACGGAGGGGTGGATGGGGCAGGCGCTGAGCTGGCTGCTGCCGCTCGGGCTGCTGGTGTGCTTCTGGGTGTGGATGCTGAGGCGGATCAATCCGGCGCAGGGGGTGATGACGGTGGGGCGGAACCGGGCGCGGATCGTGGGGGAGGAGGGGACGGGGGTGACGTTCGCGGACATGGCGGGGGCGGAGGAGGCGAAGCAGGAGCTGGTGGAGGTGGTGGAGTTCCTGCGGACGCCGGAGAAGTTCGCGCGGCTGGGGGCGAAGATCCCGAAGGGGGTGCTGCTGGTGGGTCCGCCGGGGACGGGCAAGACGCTGCTGGCGCGGGCGGTGGCGGGGGAGGCGGGGGTGACGTTCTTCTCGATCAGCGGTTCGGAGTTCGTGGAGATGTTCGTGGGGGTGGGCGCGGCGCGGGTGCGGGATCTCTTCGAGCAGGCGAAGCTGAACGCGCCGTGCATCGTGTTCATCGACGAGCTGGACGCGCTGGGGAAGGCGCGGGGTCTGGGGGGCGTGGTGGGGGGGCACGACGAGCGGGAGCAGACGCTGAACCAGCTCCTGGTCGAGATGGACGGGTTCGATCCGCGGCGCGGGGTGATCATCATGGCGGCGACGAACCGTCCGGAGATCCTGGACCCCGCGCTGTTGCGTCCCGGTCGTTTCGACCGGCAGGTGGTGGTGGACCGGCCGGATGTGCGGGGGAGGGAGGAGATCCTCCGGGTGCACGCGAAGGGGGTCAAGCTGGCGCCGGAGGTGGATCTGGCGGTGGTGGCGCGGCGGACGCCGGGGTTCGTGGGTGCGGACCTGGCGAACGTGCTGAACGAGGCGGCGCTGCTGGCGGCGCGGAAGGACAAGCTGGCGGTGGGGATGGAGGAGATCGATGCGGCGATCGACCGGGTGGTGGCGGGGCTGGAGAAGAAGAGCCGGCTG
>DATCLG010000053.1:0-7787 GCA_036564015.1 Longimicrobiales bacterium | reverse complement strand
GCCTTCGAGCATGCGCGCGAGCCAGTAGAGCGCGCCCTGCGGGTCGCTGCCCCGCACCGCCTTGTGGAGCGCCGAGATGAGGTTGTAGTGCTCCTCGCCGGCTTTGTCGTAGCGGGCGAAGCGGAGCTGGAGCGCCTCCCGCGCGAGCTGGGGCGTGATCTCGCCGCCGTCTTCGACGAGCGTGGCCGCGGCCTCGAGCGCGTTGAGGGCGCGGCGCGCATCGCCGTCGGCCTCGCGGGCGAACAGCGCGAGCGCGGCGTCGTCGATCCGGAGGCCCCGCTGGCCCAGGCCGCGCTCCCTGTCCTCGAGGGCACGGCGCAGGATCGCCGCGAGATGCTCCTCCGAGAGCGGCTCGAGGACGAAAACCCTCGCCCGGCTGAGCAACGCGCCGATCACCTCGAACGATGGGTTCTCCGTCGTCGCTCCGATCAGCGAGATCGTCCCCGCCTCCACGTGGGGAAGAAACGCGTCCTGCTGCGCCTTGTTGAAGCGATGGATCTCGTCGCAGAACAGGATCGTGCGCTGGCCTGTGGCCTGGAGGCGCGCCTCGGCCTCACGGATGATCTCCCGCACGCGCGGGACGCCCTCGGTCACGGCGCTGAAGCGGACGAAGGCGGAGCGGGTCCGTTCGGCGATGATGCGGGCGAGGGTGGTTTTGCCAACGCCGGGCGGGCCCCAGAGGATGAAGCTCCCGATCTCGTCCTTCTCGATCAGCTCCCGGAGCGCTCGGCCGGGCGCGAGGAGGTGCTCCTGCCCGACGTACTCCTCGAGCGAGCGGGGTCGCATGCGGGCGGCGAGCGGTGCGCCGGGGCCGTCGTCCGGGAACGGCCGAGTGGCCGGCGATTCGGAGGCGAAGAGCTCGAGGTCGCTCATCGCATCAACCTCCGGGGAGCAGCAATCGGGCCAGGTAGAAGGCGAGGACGCCGAGGAAGACGGCGCTGGGGATGAGCCAGCCGTGCACGCGCTGGGACTCGGGGATGAGGTTGGAGGCGGCGACGTAGATCGTGACGCCCGCGGCGAGCGCGAGGCCGTACTGGGCGAGGAAGCCGACGGCGGGGGTGAGGATTGCGCCGAGGACGGTGGCCAGGCCGATGAGGGCGACGGCGAACAGCGTCTGCCGGACCGAGTTGCCGCTGGCCAGCATGATGCTCGCGAGCGAGACGCCGGTCGGCACCTTGTGCAGGATAACGGCGACGAAGAGCAGGAGCCCCAGCTCGGCGCTGGCGAGGAAGCCGCTGCTGATCGCTACGCCGTCGAAGAAGGAGTGCGGCAGGAGCCCGACCAGCGCCCAGATGCCGACATCGCGGGAGATCATGGCTTCCCGGTGGGTCTCCTCGCCGAAGTGGAAGTGCGGCGTCAGCACGTGCTGGGTGAGGTGCACGCCGAGGTAGCCGAGCAGAATGGCGGCCATTCCGCCGTCGCTCTGGACGGCGCCAGGCAGCATCTCGATCACGGCGACGGCCAGCATGAACCCGCCGCCGAACGCGACCAGGGCGTTGAGTGCGGTGGTGCTGCGCCGTCCGTGGGCGGTCACGATGAGCCCGCCGAGCACGTCGGCGATCGCAGCCAGGGTGGAGAAGACGACTGCCCGAGTCAATGGAGGTACTCCCGGCGCACCAGTTCGAGGAGCGCCTCGCGGGTGTTGAGTTCCGGGTCGTCGGTGACGCGCTCGAGGAGCTCGCGAAGGATCTCACCGAACCGGGGCCCGGGCTTCAGGCCGAGCGCCTTGAGGTCCTGCCCGCCGATGGCCAGGTCTTTGACCTCGAGGGGCGGGCGCTGGCGCAGCACGGCGCGGGCGCGCCGGACGCGGTCGAGGAGGTCGCGCGGCGGCGGAGCCGAGCGCCCTGCCTGCGCACGCCAGCAGGCGAAGCGAAGCCGGAAGAGGTCGTTCATCAGGTCCGGCCCGACGGACCGGAGCCAGCGGCGGACCGCGGCGTCGGGCGCGTCGGGCGGAAACAGATCGGCCTGGTGGCGGACCAGGCGGGCGACGCGCTCGGTGTCGGCGTTCGACGCCTTGAGCCGACGCATGATCGCGGCGGCCATGGTCGCCCCGAGCGCCTCGTGGCCGGTGAAGCGCCAGCCGCCGCGGAGATCCCGGGTGCGCGCCGCGGGCTTGCCGACGCCGTGGAGCAGCGCGGCCACGCGGAGGAGCGGCCGGGAACGCGGCAGCGCGTCCACGGCGAAGAGGCTCTCGGTCCAGACATCATGGGCGTGGCCGGCGCCCTGCTCGAGCCCGACCGTCGCATCGAGCTCCGGGTAGAGGACGGCCAGGGCGCCGGAGGCGGCGTAGAGCGAGAGCGCGGCCGAGGCGTGCTGCGTCTTCTCGAGGATCTTCCAGAGCTCCTCGCGGATCCGCTCGGCCGAGAGGCGGAGGAGGTTCGGCGTCGCCTCGACCAGCGCGCGCCAGGTGTCCGGCTCGATGGTCAGGCGGAAATGGCCGGCGAAGCGGAGCGCCCGGAGGATGCGCAGGTAGTCCTCGGCAAAGCGCTCCTCCGGGCGCCCCACGGTGCGCAGGCGCCGCTCCTCGAGATCGCGGAGCCCGCCGAATGGGTCCTTGAGCTCGCCCGTGAGCGGGTGCCAGGCCAGCGCGTTGAGGGTGAAGTCCCGGCGAGCGAGGTCTTCCTCGACGGTGTCCGCGAACTCGACGACCGCGTGGCGGCCGAACGTCTCCACATCCCGCCGGAACGTGGTCACCTCGTAGAGCACGCCGTCCCGGCCCAGCACGCCGACCGTGCCGTGCTCGATGCCGATCGGCACCGTGCGGCGGAAGAGGCGCCGCACCTCATGGGGCCGGGCACGGGTCGCCAGATCCCAGTCGCCTGCAGGGAGACCGAGCACCGCATCGCGAACCGCGCCACCGACGGCCCAGGTCTCGTACCCGGCCTCCTCGAGTCGCCGAGCGATCTCTCGAACCGCCTGGGGCGGACGAAGGTCCATGGTCGCCAGGTCGTGGTGCACCGGCCTCCGGGCTGGTCAGTACCCCGGCCCCGCGCTCCCGGTGATCCGGCTCTCGACGATCTCACAGATCGCATGGCCGATCGCCAGGTGGAGCTCCTGGGCGTTGGCTCCGTTGTCGGTCGGCAGGACGAGCGGGATGTCGACCAGCTCCTTGAGCCGCCCTCCGCCGCGGGCCAGCAACGCCACCGTCTTCACGCCCGCCGCGCGCGCGGCCTTGGCCGCTTCCAGCAGGTTCGGCGACTCGCCCGACGTCGAATGGAGGAACAGCACATCCCCCGGCATGCCGAGAGCCTGGACCTGGACCGCGAAGACGCGGTCGAAGCCGAAGTCGTTCGACGCCGCGGTGAGCAGCGAAGTATCGGTCGTGAGCGCGATCGCCGGCAGCGGCGCGCGGTTCCGGCGGAACCGGACCACGTACTCGGTCGCCAGGTGTTGCGCATCGGCCGCCGAGCCGCCATTGCCGCAGAAGAGCAGCTTCCGGCCACTGGTCAGCGTCTGGAGAACCAGCTCCGCCACCTCGGCGATCTGGCCAGCCATCTCGCGAGCCACACGGGCCGCGAGATCGCTGAGCCCATCGAGATGCGCCGTCACCTCCTGGACGACGGGAAAGTCGCTACTCATTCAGATCTCCCCGAAATGCTACGCCCTCGCGCGGCCCACGCGTCACAGCAGCCGCGCGAGGCGTTCCGGCCCATACTCCTGGATCAGCGCCTCGAGCGCGTCCGGCCCCGCTTCCGCCGCCGCCTCGCAAGCGTAGGTCAGCAGCGCGTCGGCCGCCAGGAGATCCATCGCGGCGCGGCGGTCTCTTCCCGCGCCGAGCGCCGCGCGCAGCCGGTCGAGCGCTGCTTCGGCGAGCACCCCCGCCACCCTTCCCGCCCCCTCCGCCAGGGCCGGCGACTCCGGCTCTACGTCCGGCACGCCCGCCAGCGCCGAGTCGATCCGCGCCCGGAGCGACGCGGGCGGCACAGGCCGCCGCCCCTCCAGCCAGGCCCGAGCCTCCTCCCTCCCGCTCATCCCCCCGCCGACAACAGCTCGCGCACGATCGCGGGCGCCCGCGCCAGCGCCTCCTGCACCCGCGCCGGGTCCCCTACCCCGCCCTGCGCCATGTGCGGCCGCCCGCCGCCCGAGCCGCCCGTGATCTCCGCCACCTGCCGGACCAGCCGGTCCGCCCGCACGCCCCGGCCGATCAGGTCATCCGTCACCACCGCGAGCAGGCTCACCTTGTCCGGCAACCGCCCCGCCAGCACCGCCGCCCCGCTCTTGAGCCGCTCCCGCAGCCGGTCGCCCAGCGCACGCAACTCTTCCGTAGATGCGACTTCCACCTCCGTCGCCACCACGCGGCCCCCGTCCACCGCCGCCGCCCGCTCGATGAGCTGGCCCACCAGGTCCGCCGCGCCCTGCGACCGGGCCCGCTCGAGCTGCCGCTCCAGCGCCCGGTTCTCCTCCACCAGCTGCTCCAGCCGCCGCAGCAGATTGTCCGGCGCCGTCTTCAGCAGCGCCGCCGCCCGGCGCAGCACCTCCTCCTGCTCCACCGCCCGCCGGTACGCCACCGAGCCCGTCACCGCCTCGATCCGGCGAACCCCCGCCGCCACGCCCGACTCGCTCACGATCCGGAAGAGCCCGATCTCACCCGTGTGCCGCACGTGCGTCCCGCCGCACAGCTCGATGCTCACCCCGGGGATGTCCACCACCCGCACCACATCCCCGTACTTCTCCCCGAAAAGCGCCATCGCCCCCTTCGCGATCGCCTGCGGGTACGCCATGTAGTCGATGCACACGTCCTCGTCCGCCAGGATCGCACGGTTCACCTCGTCCTCGACCTGGCGGATCTCCTCGGGCGTGAGCGGCCGCGGATGCGAGAAGTCAAACCGCAGCCGGTCCGGCGCCACCAGCGAACCGCGCTGCACCACGTGCGTGCCCAGCACCTTCCGCAGCGCCGCATGCAGCAGATGCGTCGCCGTGTGGTTGCGCTCCGTGTCGTGACGCGTCGGCTGCTCGACCACCGCCCGCACCCGCAACGGCCGCTCCGGTCGCGCCGGGAACTCCCCCTCCACCTCCCCCACCACCGCGGCACGGCCGGCCACCCGGCGAACATCATGGATCACCGCGCGCCAGCCCTCGCCCTCCACCACCCCGCGGTCGCTCACCTGACCACCCGCCTCGACGTAGAACGGGTTCTTACGGAGCTGGAACGCCACCTTGCCGTTCTCGCGGCGGTAGGCCAGCACGTCCGTCTCGATCTCCGTCGTCTGGTAGCCGACGAACTCCTGCTCCCCCGCCGGATCCAGCTCCTCCCAGCCCTGGCTGAACTCGTCGGCCGTGAGCTCCGCGCCCGCCGCCCGCCGGTCCTGCCGCGACCGCTCACGCTGCGCCTCCAGCGCCGCCTCGAAGCCCGCAGTGTCCACCGCGTAGCCCCGCTCCCGCGCGATCAGCTCCGTCAGGTCCAGCGGGAAACCGAACGTGTCGTACAGCCGGAAGACGTCCTCCCCCGCAATCACCGGCCGCGGCTGGATCCCCTGGTCGATCGCCGCACGCACCTCCGGAGGCAGGTCCGGCGCGACTTCGTCGAAGAGCGCCATCCCCCGGTCCACCGTCGCCAGGAAGCGCTCCTCCTCCTCCCGCGTCGCGCTCAACAGCAGATCACGACGCTGCACCAGCTCCGGGTAGACCCCGCCCATCAGATCCACCACCGCGTCCACCACGTGCACCAGCGTGGGCTCCCGCCGACCCAGCAGCCAGGCGTGCCGCACCGCGCGGCGCAGGATCCGCCGGAGCACGTAGCCGCGCCCCTCGTTCGAGGGGTAGACGCCATCCGCCAGCAGGAACGCCACCGCACGCGCGTGGTCCGCCAGCACCCGGTACGACACCCCGGACGACCCCTGCTCCTCGTACGGCCGGCCAACCACCTCGACCGCCCGGTCGATCAGCGGGACGAAGAGATCCGTCTTGTAGTTCGAGTCCACGCCCTGCAGCACGCTGGCCAGCCGCTCCAGCCCCGCGCCGGTGTCGATCGAAGGCGCCGGGAGCGGCCTGAGCTCCCCATCCGCGCCACGATCGAACTGCATGAAGACCAGGTTCCAGATCTCGAGGAACTCGCCCCGGGCACCGCACTCGACGAACTCCTCGAGCGTCAGCTCCGTGCCCCGCCGATCCGCCGGCCTGAGGTCGAAGTGCAGCTCCGAGCACGGACCGCACGGGCCCGTGTCGCCCATCTGCCAGAAGTTGTCCTTGTCGCCCAGCCGGAAGATCCGCGAGGGGGGCAGGCCCGCGACCTCCTGCCACAGCCGCGCCGCCTCGTCGTCCGAGTGGTGCACGGTCGCCCACAGCCGCTCGCGCGGGAGCCCGTACTCCACGGTCAGGAGCTCCCAGGCGAAGCCGATCGCCTCGCGCTTGAAGTAGTCCCCGAAGGAGAAGTTCCCCAGCATCTCGAAGAAGGTGTGGTGCCGGGCGGTCACCCCCACCTCTTCGAGGTCGTTGTGCTTCCCGCTCACGCGCAGGCACTTCTGCGACGTGGTCGCGCGCTTGAACGGCACCTTCTCCTCGCCCAGGAAGACCCGCTTGAACTGGACCATCCCCGCGTTGGTGAAGAGCAGGGTCGGGTCGTTGTCCGGGACGAGGCTGGAGCTCGGCCGGATCGTATGGCCGTTCCGCTGGAAGTACTCGAGGAACCGTCGACGAATCTCGGAAGACGTCATTGCTGAGTCGCTCTGCCCGTGGGCTCCGATCTGGAAACAAGGAAATATACGCGCTGCGCGGCCCGATGCGAAGTCCCCCGCGGTGCAGGGGCGCGGGGCCGGTCCCGGAGACGGCCCGGCGTGCAGGGCGGGAGGGACGCGGATGGATCGAAGGGCGGGAGCGGCTGGGTCGGGGCCGTGTGAGGGGCCGTGTCGCGGCGCGGGTCAGGGCTGGACGTGGAAGACGATCCGCTCGGTGTCGACGGCACGGCGGTTCGTGCCCGGCAGCACGCCGTCGATGCGCGCGGTCAGAACGTTCCGGCCCGCGTTGAGGGGCGAGGAGCCCAGGCGGAAGACGGCGACCAGATCGGCACCGTCGGGCGGCCCAGGGTGGAACGCCGCGGTGACGTCCTGGCCGTTCAGCTCGACGCGGAGCGTCTCGCGGAAGACGGTCTCACCGCCCGCGGCCAGATCCAGCGCGATCGGCGCCGGGTCGCGCAGCGTCGTGCCGTTCGGATCGAGGTTCATGACCACGAGGAAGCCGTCGGTCGGCGTCCGGCGGCCTGCGGCGACGCGTGGGTACCGCACCGGACCGAGCGTCCAGCCACGCCGGGAGTTCGTGGTGTCGTCCGGCACGACCGTGGGCTCGTCGAACCCGTCCGGCAGGAACGGAACCGGCGCGAACCCCTGCACGTAGGTCCGCACGTAACCTGGAGGGTAACGGCTGGCCAGGGAGAACCCCGAGAGCGCGCGCCCGGGCGCAATCGCGGCCGGCGGGGGCGCCGGCACCGCTCCGGCCGGGGTCTGGATGATCTCCTCAGACGCCTCCGCGGCGAACGTCACGCCCGGGAGGCCGCCCGCAGGCACGGGGAAGAAGGGCGGCAGCACCAACCAGTCGCGCGGGCGGGTCACCCGCGTGACCGGCGCATCGATCCGAAGCGTCAGCTGCTTGATCGGCTGCTCCGCGGTCGCGTCGTTGGCGACGACGTAATCGTAGAGCCAGAGATCGGCCGCCGTGTCGTACGATACGGTGACCGAGATGTTCGGGGCGACCCGGTCCGATGGGATCCAACCGGGATAGGTGACGTTCGAGATGTCGCCCACCTGAGCGGCCGCTGCGCCCGGGGCGAGCAGCATCAGGAGCAGCGCCGTGGC
>DATCLG010000052.1:0-3460 GCA_036564015.1 Longimicrobiales bacterium | reverse complement strand
CCTCTACACCCACAGCACCCGCCCGATCTCCATCGAGATCCTGTCCCAGCTCCGCGCCTACGACTTCGGCGCCGCAGCCGCCTACGCCCTGATCCTCGCCCTCCTCATGGCCCTCGCCTTCCTGCTCGGCTCCCGCGCCTCGGGAGAGGACACGCCCGGGTCCGGCGCTGGATAGCCACGACGACGCGCACACCCGCGCCGCCGCCTCAGGATCCAGCCCCTGCGGGCTCGCTCTGGCGGGCCACCAGCGCCGGCAACGCACCGCCGCGCCTGCCCGCGAGAGCGAACGCCTCCGCCGGGTCCGCCATCAAGGGCCCGGCCGCGCTTCGTGCCCCGGCCCCCCCAGCGCCCCGCTTCGCAGCGCCCAGATGTAAATGTCCGGGCCGCACAGCACTATGTCCACGACCGCGCGCCTGTCCATCTCGAAGCTCTGCTGGTCCGTGAGCGAACGGTAGCAGAGCGGCGCGCCGCCTTCCACCGGCGGATGGTTGTGCGCCGTGCCCACGTAGTTGTCCCCCGTGCACGGCTGATAGCGGACACTGCTCACGTTCGTGTCCTCGATCCGCGCTAGCCTGAACCCCTCGATGTAAATCGTGCCCTCTTCCTGGCGACCCTCCAGGCAGAGCACGAACTCCACCTCGGTAATGTACCGGTAAAGGAAGCTCCAGCCTTCGAGCACCTCCGGGGCGACGACAACGGGGGCGGCCACAGCCGCCCCCGTCTTGGCTTCGGTCGACCCCCCGCCCTTGTGGCCGAGCTCCTGCGCGCCGCCGCTCGCTGCACACCCCGCGACCAGAGCGGCCAGCAGGAGTGGGACCTGCCGCACTGCTACCTCCATATCCTGCGCTCGCGGAAACCGCGAGTCGACGTCGTTCTTCAGCGGCTACCGCCGCACTCTCAGCGCAGCGCCGCACGGTCACGCAGACCACGGCGGCGCCGGCGGCCCGATCACGGGCCTGCGGTGACACCTCCCTGCAAAGGGTGAACCCGCACGCGCGACCGGCCCCATCGCCTTGCGCGCCGCCGCACCCCCGCCCTACCTTCGGGTCCCCGGGCCGGGCCCGCGGACGCCGGGCCGCCGCGCACCACCGCCCAACCGGCACCGCCAGCCAGCGGCCTGGCGAACAGGGCCGAACGCGGCAGGGGGTCGCGCCGGGCCAGCGAATCGCTCGCTCCGCGACACCTGCAACGCCGCCGCACCCGGAAGACGCCCCGGACGCGCCACCCACTCACACGAGCCCGGTATGACGCGAGAGATCCGCATCGGCATCTCCGGCTGGGCCTACCCGGGCTGGCGCGGGCGCTTCTACCCGAAGGAGCTGCCGCAGCGCCGCTTCCTCGAGTTCGCCAGCCGCAAGCTCGGCTCCATCGAGATCAACGCCTCCTTCTACGCCCTCCAGCGCCCCTCCACCTACCGCCGCTGGTACGAAACCACGCCCGACGACTTCGTCTTCGCGGTCAAAGGGAGCCGCTTCATCACCCACAACAAGAAGCTCGACGGCGTCCAGGAGCCGCTCGCCAACTTCTTCGCCTCCGGCCTGCTCCGCCTCGAGGAGAAGCTCGGGCCCATCCTCTGGCAGCTCCCGCCGGGCCTCCACTTCGATGCCGAGCGCATCCGGCGGTTCCTCGAGCTCCTGCCCACCCGAACCCGTGAGGCCGCCGAGCTGGCCCGCGAGCACGACCGCCGCCTCGAGGACAGGGCCTGGACCCACGTCCAGCAGGACCGGCGCATCCGCTACGCCTTCGAGGTCCGCCACGAGAGCTTTCTCGTCCCCGAGTTCGCAGAGCTCCTGCGCCGCCACCACGCCGCCCTCGTCTTCGCCGACACCGGCGGCCGTTACCCGTACTGCGAAGAGGTGACCGCCGACTTCGTCTACATCCGCCTCCACGGCTCGCCCGTCCTCTACGCCAGCCGCTACACCGATGAGCAGCTCGACGCCTGGGCCGAGCGAATCCGCGCCTGGCACGCCGGCAGCACGCCGCCCAACTCCCCCCGCCTCACCGACCGCCCCCCGCCCGGAAGCGCCGGCCGCGACGTCTACGCGTACTTCGACAACGACGCCAGGGGACACGCGCCCTTCGACGCGCTCCGCCTCGCGGAACGGCTCGGCATCGCCCCGCCTGCCGACACCGACTGATGCCCGGCCCACCCGCGTTTCCCTCGGCCCGAAATCCCGACACTCGCGGCCTGCGCCCCCGCGGGGACCCGGGTCCGCGCAGTTCCCCCGTGCGAAAACCGCCCGCGCACGCTACGATTCGACCGGGCGCGCCAGCCCGCGCGCCCGGACTCCACAGAGACGGCCAGAGTGGTACCGTGGCAACGGACAACGCTCGCATCGACGCACTGCGTAAACTCCTCGAGCGCAACCCCAACGACCCGCGACTTCACTTCGGCCTCGCCGCCGAGTACGAAAAGCTCGAGCGCTGGCCCGAGGTCGTCGAGCACCTGCGCCAGTACCTCGCCCTGACCGAGGACGAGGGCAACGCCTGGGGACGCCTCGGCAACGCGCTCCGTCAGCTCGGCAGGGATGAGGAGGCCAGGGAAGCCTACCGGCGAGGCATCCAGGCCGCCCACCAGCACGGGCACCCGGGCCTCGCGGCAGAGTTCGAGCAGATCCTCGAGGACTGGGACGCCTGAGAAAAAGCCCGCAGCCGGCCCCGGCTCCGCACCGATCACGGGTCCATGGCCGCCCGGGTCCACGCGACGAGCCGGCGCCACTCCCGCGCGCGTGACCCCGCCCCGGACCCGGCGCGGCCCAGAACTCCCCGCACGGACTTCGCGGCCCGCCGCAACCGAAGAAACACCGAACAATGGCACCCGCGACGGGTACTAGCTATCGTCACGGAAACCCGACAATCAGCCGCAACCGGAGACGGATCGATCCATGGTGATGCCGACTGGTCGAGAGCGGGTGGTGCCCCGTCTCATCGAGGACGAGATGCGGGAGTCGTTTCTCGGCTACTCGATGAGCGTGATCGTGCAGCGGGCGCTGCCGGACGTGCGCGATGGGCTCAAGCCGGTCCACCGGCGCATCCTCTACGCCATGCACGAGCTGGGGCTTCAGCCGGGCCGGCCCTACAAGAAGAGCGCGACGGTGGTGGGGGAGGTGCTCGGCAAGTACCACCCGCACGGGGACATTGCCGTCTACGATGCGCTCGTGCGGATGGTGCAGGATTTCTCGCTGCGCTACCCGCTCGTGGATGGGCAGGGCAACTTTGGGTCGATCGATGGGGACAATGCGGCGGCGTACCGGTACACGGAGGCGCGCCTGACGCGGCTGGCGACGGAGATGCTGGCCGACATCGACAAGGGGACGGTGGATTTCGTTCCCAACTTCGATGATCAGCGTCAGGAGCCGACGGTGTTGCCGGCGAAGGTGCCCAATCTGCTCATCAACGGCAGCTCGGGGATCGCCGTCGGCATGGCCACCAACATCCCCCCCCACAACCTGCGCGAGGT
>DATCLG010000051.1:0-9360 GCA_036564015.1 Longimicrobiales bacterium | reverse complement strand
TTCCTCCGCGCCTCGTTCGTTCCGGCCCGGGTACCGGCTACGACTACTCGCGGGCGAACGCCGCGTCGAAGGCGACCGCCGAGGGCGGGAAGTCCATGCGCTTGACGAAGGCGCACGCCTCCCTCGCCCCGTGCTCGCGGTCCATGCCGATGTCCTCCCACTCGACGGAGAGCGGGCCGTCGTAGCCGATCCGGTTCAGCGCCCGGACGACCTCCTCGAAGTCGATCCGGCCCCTGCCGAGCGAGCGGAAGTCCCAGTAGCGCTCGCGGTGGCCGAACGGGAGGTGGCCGCCGAAGACACCCGAAGGACGGGGCGTGGGCGACCACCACACGTCCTTCATGTGGACGTGGTAGATGCGGTCGGCGAAGCGCTCGATGAAGGCGATGTAGTCGACACCCTGATACCCGAAGTGGCTGGGGTCGAAGTTGAAGCCGAACGTCTTGCGGTGCCCGAGCGCTTCCAGCGCCCGCTCGGCCGAGGAGATGTCGAAGGCGATCTCGGTCGGGTGCACCTCGAGGCCGAAGCGGACCCCGACCTCATCGAAGGCGTCCAGGATCGGGTTCCAGCGGCGGGCGAAGTCCTCGAAGCCCGCGTCGATCATCTCCGGCGGCACGGGCGGGAAGCTGTAGAGGAGGTGCCAGATCGAGGAGCCCGTGAAGCCGTTGACGACCTTGACGCCGAGCCGAGCCGCGGCCCGCGCGGTGCGCTTCATCTCCTCGGCGGCCCGGCGGCGCACGCCCTCCGGGTCGCCGTCGCCCCAGACGCGCTCGGGCAGGATGCTCTTGTGACGCTCGTCGATCCGGTCGCAGACCGCCTGTCCGACGAGGTGGTTGCTGATCGCGTAGACCTTGAGCCCGTAGCGGCTCAGGAGTTCGAGGCGGCTCTCACAGTAGCCGTCCTCGGAGAGGGCGCGCTCGACGTCGAAGTGGTCGCCCCAGCAGGCGAGCTCGAGGCCGTCGTAGCCCCATTCGCTGGCCTTGCGGGCGAGGGTTTCGAGCGGGAGATCCGCCCACTGGCCGGTGAAGAGCGTGACAGGTCTGGGCATTGGTTTTCCCCGGATCGTTAGGGTTCACGTTCGCTGGCGCGATCCACTAGCGGTGGACGGTCGCGCGCGGCGGCGCGTACGAGGCGTCCACCCAGTCCCGCTTCTTGCCGCTCTCGATCGCCTTGAGGATGAAGTGCACGCCGATGGCGCCGTCCTGGACGGTCGGGAAGTCCAGGTCGAGCGGGTCCGGCGTCTCCCCGGCGATCCGCGCGGCGATGGTGCGCATCGCGTTCCGGTAGATGTTGGCGAACGCTTCGATGAACGCCTCGGGGTGGCCGGACGGGAGCCGGGTCGCGTGCTGCGCGGCCGGCGCGAGGAAGGGGTGTCCGGGCTTGTAGACCTGCGTGGGGCCGTTCGCGTAGCGGACGTAGAGGAAGTTGGGCTCCTCCTGGTGCCACTCGAGCGACGCCTCGGTGCCGTACACGCGGATCCGCAGGTTGTTCTCCTCGCCGACCGAGATCTGGGAGCAGAAGAGGATGCCGCGCGCGCCGCCCTTGTAGTGGACCAGGAGGTTGGCGTCGTCCTCGAGGCGGCGGCCCGGGACGAAGGTGGTGACGTCCGCGCAGAGGCGCTCGATCTCGAGGCCGGTGATGTAGCGGGCCAGGTTTTCGGCGTGGGAGCCGATGTCGCCGAGCGCGCCGGCGCCGGCGCGGGCGGGGTCGGTGCGCCATTCGGCCTGCTTCTGGCCCGTGGCCTCGAGCAGGGTGGCGAGCCAGCCCTGAGAGTACTCGGCGACGACCTTGCGGATCTCGCCGAGGACCCCTTGCTGGACGAGCGCGCGGGCCTGCTTGACCATCGGGTAGCCGGTGTAGTTGTGCGTGAGGGCGAAGACGACGTCGTGCTCCTCGACGAGCCGGCAGAGCTCCTCGGCGTCCTCGAGGGTGGTGGTCATCGGCTTGTCGCAGATGACGTGGATCCCGCGCTCGATGAACGCCTTGGCGATCGGGAAGTGGAGGTGGTTGGGCGTGACGATCGAGACGAAGTCGATGCGCTCGCCCTCGGGGAGCGCGGCCTCGCGCTCGGCCATCTCCTCGTAGCTCGAGTAGACGCGCCGGGGATCCAGGTGGAGCTCACGGCCCTGGGCCCGGGACTTTTCGGGGTCGGAGGAGAAGGCGCCGGCGACGAGTTCGGCCAGGCCGTCGAGTTCGGCGGCGCGGCGATGGACGGCTCCGATGAAGGCGCCTGGGCCGCCGCCTACCATTCCGTAGCGAAGCTTTCGTCCAAGCGGCATGGATCCTCTACTCGTTTGAAGGGACGTGGGGGTGAGAAAACCGCGATTCACCCGACGACGAGCGCCGGCGGGCGTGCCCGGATGGGCGAAGTATACAGCGATAGATGAAAAGTACAGTCTGGCGGAGCGGGCGGCAAGGCGAGTGTTCGGGGAGGGGGTTCTGCGCCACGCGGTGGGTTGGAATGGGGATCTGGCGGCCTGTGGGGCGTTTTTTTGGCCCGCAACGTGCCCCCGGGGAAACATCTGTGTGGGCGTCGCGCAGCGATGCCGACACGGCCGACCACGGTCGGCAGGCACGCGGCGGCGCGACGCCGCGGGCCAGCCCGGCCCGGATCCGGTGGCCGGAGGGCCGGGGGCTGCATTCACCAGGCCAAGGGGGAACGATGATGCTGGCAAGGAATCCCCGCGTGCTCGCGGCGTGCGGCGGGCTCGCGGTTGCTGTGGTTGCCGCATGCGGGCCGACGTCGGGGCCCCGCAGGGTGGAGCCGCTGCCGGACGAGGAGGTGTCGGTCGGCTACGGGACGCAGGCGCGGGATGAGGTGACGGGGGCGATCTCGTCGCTGGTCCCGGGGCCCGAGGTGATGGGCGTCAGCCGGATCGAGGATTACCTCGAGGGGCGCGTGCCGGGACTCATGGTGACCCGTTTGCCGAATGGGGATTACCGGCTCCGGATCCGTGGCAGTCTCGGGGACCCACTGGTGGTCATCGACGGCATGCAGGTGCCCGACGGGTGGGCGGCAGTGGCCCTCGCCGGGGTGTCGCCTCAGGACGTGATGCGGATCGATGTGCTGAAGGACGCCGGCTCGACGGCCATCTTCGGTCGCCGGGGCATGAACGGCGTGATCATCATCACGACGAAGCGCGGCTGGTAGGCGGCCCGGGGCCGGCGGCGGGCGCCTTCGCCGCCGGCAGGGGCCGAGGGCGGCTTTCGACGGGGTGAGGTTCGTGCGCCGCGGGTGGGGCTGGGCGCGCCGGGTGGCAGGCGCGCCGGGGCTCCGCCGCGGCGTTCTTGCGCGTGTCTTGCGCTGATCCGTCCGTCTGACCTATCCATTAGAGCAGACCTTTCGCAAACGAGGCCGCAGCCGGGAGCGAGAGAGGGCCGGCGCGTGGCGCCGGGGATCGCGGCGGTCGTTTTCTGCTCCTGCATAGATCGACGCTCCGGGCGCGGCCGGCTTTGCGCCGGGCCAGGCCGGCCGGGGCGGCGGGGCGGGTGTGGCTGGCCCCGGTGCACGCAGTCTTCCGGATGCCGGCGGAGCAGGGCAAGGAGCGCGACCCGTCCGACGGCGGCACTCCCAGCCTACCCTTCAGGAGCAGCCCTGATGAAAACGCTTCTCCGCATCGCCTTGAGTTGCGTCCTTCTGGCCGCGTGCGCCCCGTCGGCGACGCGGGGCCCCG
The DNA here is from genome assembly GCA_036564015.1 of Longimicrobiales bacterium. Taxonomy (GTDB): domain Bacteria; phylum Gemmatimonadota; class Gemmatimonadetes; order Longimicrobiales; family RSA9; genus DATCLG01. Next base: position 5,689 of record DATCLG010000051.1, on the reverse strand, counting down.
AGGCGGACGCGCGCGCCGTGCACGATCGTTCGGCCTACCCGTTGATTCCGTTCCCGCGGCACCTGGAGCCCCGGGCCGGGTGGTTCGTCCTGAATGCAGAGACCCGGATCGAGGTGGAAGGCGCCGCCCCCGAGCTGCGGGCGGTGGCGGAGCGGTGGGCGGACCCGGTGCGTCGCGCCGCGGGCCTGCCGTTGCCGATCACGGGCGCGGGGGGCGCGGCGCCGGCCAATGCGATCCGGCTGCGACTCGATCCCCAGGCCTCGGACAACCCGGAGGGCTACCGGCTGTCGGTGACGACCACGGCGGTCACGCTCTCGGCCCCGGAGCTCGCGGGGATCTTCTACGGGCTCCAGACGCTGCGCCAGCTCCTCCCGGTCGAGGTCGAGAGGGCCAGGATCGGGCAGACCGTCGCCGCCCGGGCGGCGAACGGCGGGCCGCGCTGGGCGATTCCCGCCGTCGAGATCGAGGATGCCCCCCGCTTCAAGTATCGGGGCCTGCACCTGGACGTGGGACGGCACTTCTTCCCCGTCGCCTTCATCAAGAAGTACATCGACCTGATGGCGCTCTACAAGTTCAACGTCTTCCACTGGCACCTGACGGAAGACCAGGGGTGGCGCCTCGAGATCAAGAAGTACCCGAAGTTGACGGAGGTGGGGAGCTGCCGTAAGGAGACGATCGTCGCCAAGAACTTCAACCCCTACGTCGGCGACGGGAAGCCGTACTGCGGCTATTACACGCAGGAGGAAGCGCGGGAGATCGTGGAGTACGCGCGCGAGCGGTTCATCACGGTGATCCCGGAGCTGGAGATGCCGGGCCATTCGCTGGCGGCGCTCGCGTCGTACCCCGAGCTGGCCTGCACCCCGGGCCCCTTCGAGGTCGCGACGCGGTGGGGCATCTTCGAGGACATCTACTGCCCGAAGGAGGAGACCTTCGCCTTCCTGCAGGATGTGCTGACCGAGATGATGGAGATCTTCCCGAGTCGGTACATCCACATCGGCGGGGACGAGGCGCCGAAGGCGCGGTGGAAGGAGAGCCCGATCGCGCAGGAGGTGATCCGGCGCGAGGGGCTGCGGGACGAGAACGAGCTGCAGACCTACTTCATCCGCCGGATCGAGCGGTTCCTGAACAGCCGTGGCCGGGCGATCATCGGCTGGGATGAGATCCTGGAAGGGGGGCTCCCGCCGAACGCGACGGTCATGTCGTGGCGGGGGATGGCGGGAGGGATCGCGGCGGCGAAGCAGGGGCACGACGTGATCATGGTCCCCACGACTCCTCTGTACCTCGACTACTATCAGGGGGACCCGAGGCAGGAGCCGCTGGCGATCGGGGGTTACAATCCGATCGAGCGGGTGTACGCGTTCGAGCCCGTCCCGCCGGAGCTGACGCCCGAGGAGGCGAAGCACGTGATCGGGGCGCAGGGGAACGTGTGGACGGAGTACATCAAGACTCCGGAGCACGTGGAGTACATGGCGTACCCGCGTGCGGTGGCGCTCTCCGAGGTGGTGTGGTCGCCGAAGGAGGTCCGGGATTGGGCCCACTTCCTCGAGCGTCTGCCCGCGCATCTGTCGCGGCTGAGCGCGCTGGAGGTGAATTACCGGACCCCGGAGGTGCGGGGCCTGGAGAAGGATCAGCTCACGCTCGAGGACCATGTGATGATCGAGCTCGGCTCGCTGGTCCCGGGCTCGGAGATCCGGTACACGCTGGACGGCACGGAGCCGACGCGGACGTCGACGCTCTACACCGGGCCGTTCCGGCTGCCGGTGACGGAGGAGGGGGTGGTGGTCTCGGCGCGGGTGTACAGGCCGGACGGGCAGGCGAGCATTGTTCGGCGGGCGCGGTTTGCCCGGACGACGTACCGGCGGGCGGAGGCGATCCCGGGTGACCGGGTGCGGGCGGGGCTCTTGCGCGAGACGTACGAAGGCGCGTTCCGGTCGCTGGACAGCCTGCGGAGTGCGACGCCCGTGCAGACGGGCGTGGTCGCGGAGGCGAGGCTGGAGCCCGGGGAGCGCGGGCGGCGGCGGGGTTACCGGCTCTCCGGCTACGTGCGGGTGCCTGCGGATGGGCTCTACACGTTCCGGGTCGTGGCTCGCGACCGGAGCCGGCTGTCCATTGGCGGGCAGCAGGTGGTGGACCACGTGCCTCGTGACGGCGCGGAGGTGGGGGAGGGCCAGATCGCGCTCCGCGCGGGCTATCACGCGATCGAGGTGTGGCTGCTCGAGACCGGCGGCCTGCGGGGCCTGAGCCTCGAGGTCGCGCGGGCGGGCGAGGAGCCGCGGCCCGTTCCGGCCTCGTGGCTGTTCCACCTGCCCTCGGGCGGAGCGGCTCAGCAGAGCAGCCACCGGCCGGCCGCGAAGGGTCTCGAGCCGCGGCTGGGCCTGGGGCCGCAGCCTGAGGCGCGCGCGGGCGCGCTCGCCGGGGATTCTGCAGGAGATGAGGCATGAGGCGGCGTGATTTCCTCCGTGCGGGCACGGCGGCGCTCGGGCTGGGGGCGCTCGGGCGGCAGGACGCGCTGGCCGCCCTGGCCGCGCGGGCGCGTGGGGTCAGGGCGCGGCCGACGCCGACGCCGCAGCAGCTCGCCTGGCAGCGGATGGAGCTGGCGATCTTCGTCCACTTCGGCGTCAACACGTTCACGGACCGCGAGTGGGGCGACGGGAAGGAGGATCCCCGGATCTTCGCGCCGACGCGACTGGACGCCCGGCAGTGGGCGCGCGCGGCGAAGGCGGGCGGCTTCAAGATGATGATCCTGACGGCGAAGCACCACGACGGCTTCTGCCTCTGGCCGAGCGATCTGACCGAGCATTCGGTGAAGAACAGCCCCTGGCGGGACGGAAAGGGCGACGTGGTGCGGGAGTTCGTCGACGCGTGCCGGGCGGAAGGGCTGCTGGTCGGCCTCTATCTCTCGCCGTGGGACCGCCACGAGCCGACGTACGGGGACTCGCCGCGGTACAACGACTTCTACGTGCGCCAGCTCACCGAGCTGCTCACGCGTTACGGCCCGATCGCGGAGATGTGGTTCGATGGCGCGAACGGGGAGGGGCCGAACGGGAAGCGGCAGGAGTACGACTGGCCGCGCTTCCATCGGACGGTCAAGAGCCTGCAGCCGGACGCGCTGATCTTCTCGGATGCCGGGCCCGACATCCGGTGGATCGGCAACGAGCGCGGCATCGCGGGGGACCCCAACTGGTGCACGGTGGACCCCGCGAAGGTGCCGGTGCCGGGGATCGCGGGGAGCCCGGAGGTGGTGCGGGCGCTGCAGCACGGCGACCCGGACGGCACCGTCTGGCGTCCGGGCGAGGCGGACGTATCGATCCGGCCTGGCTGGTTCTGGCATGCGTCGCAGGACGACCGGGTTCGGACGACCGATAATTTGATCGACCTGTACTTCCTCTCGGTGGGTCGGAACGCGAACCTGCTCCTCAACGTGCCGCCGACGACCGAAGGGCTCTTCCACCCGACGGACGTGCGTCGGCTGGAGGAGTTCGGGGAGCGGCTGAAGGAGCTCTTCGCGACGGACCTGGCGGCGAAGGCGCGGGCGAGCGCCAGCGCCGCGGAGGGTCGTGCCCGCCGGGCGGATCGGGTCGTCGACGGCGATCCGGACACCTTCTGGAGCCCGCCGGAGGGCACGACGACGGGGTGGCTCGAGCTCGACCTCCGGCGCCCGACCGAGTTCGACGTGGTCTGCCTGCAGGAAGCGATCGCGCACGGGCAGTCGGTCGAGCGCTACCGGGTCGAGGGGTGGAACGGGCGCGAGTGGATGGTCCTCTCGCGCGGCACGACGATCGGCCACAAGAAGCTGGACCGGACCGGTCCGGTGACGGCGAGTCGCGTGCGGCTGGTCATCGAATCGGCGCTCGACACCCCGAGGATCTCCAGGATCGCTCTCTACCGGACTGGTCTGCAGCCGCTGAGGCCGCGGGGTCGGCAGGAACCCGCGTAGGCTCGCCCGGGTAGCGGACGAAACCCGGGCACCGCGCGCACCCGGGCGGGGCCGCCGGCGTGAGACGCTGCTCATCCCGCGCCCGCACCCGGTCGTTGACGGTGCAGGTGCGGGGCCGGCGGCGGTGCGACCGGGGGCCGCGAGCTCCTCCGGTTCGCCCGCGTCCCGGCCGGGTGCGAAAGATCGTCACCTCCACCTGAACCCAGGAGTCGAGCTTGGGCATCACCCGTCGTGAGTTCCTGCGGAACAGCGCGGCCGCGGGCGTGGCCGCCGTCGTGCCGGTCGCGAATCGTGCGCCGGCCATCCATACGGGCAGGCGGTCGCGGCCTGTCGTCATCGCCTCCGCCAACGGGCACATCTACAAGAACGGCGGTACGATGACGTGCGTCGAGAAAGCGTTCGCCCTCATCACCGAGGGTCACGACGTCCTCGACGCGCTGATCGCCGGGGTGAACATCGTCGAGCTCGACCCCGAGGACACCAGCGTCGGCTACGGTGGGCTGCCGAACGCGGACGGGGTCGTGCAGCTCGACGCGTCCTGCATGCACGGGCCGAAGCGGCGTGCGGGCGGCGTCGCCGCGCTGGAAGGGGTGCGCACGCCGTCGCTGGTCGCCAAGGCGGTGATGGAGTACACGGACCATCACCTGCTCGTGGGGAAGGGCGCGCAGGATTTCGCGCGGAACATGGGGTTCCGCATCGAAGACGACCTGAACACGGAGCGCTCGCGCGCGCTCTGGCTGGAGTGGAAGCGCAGGACGGACCCGGAGCACTACCCGGATCCGAAGGAGCGGGCCGAGGTCGGGCACCGGGTCGGGCTGCAGATGGTGGCCGAGGGGCTGATCGACGAGGACCACTACTACGGCACCATCAACTGCAACGGGGTGAACGCCCGGGGCGAGGTCTGCGGCGTCACCACGACCAGCGGGCGCGCCTTCAAGATCCCGGGTCGGGTCGGGGACTCGCCGATCCTGGGCGCGGGGCTCTACGTGGATGGGGAGGTCGGCGCGGCGGGTTCGACCGGCCGCGGGGAGGCCAACCTCTATAACCTGGCCTCGTTCCTGATCGTAGAGAACATGCGGCGGGGGATGCACCCCAAGGACGCGGGGCTGGACGCGTTGCGCCGGATCCGGAAGAACACGATCGAGCCGCGCCTGCTCAACTCCAAGGGGAACCCGAACTTCGGGCTGGATTTCTACATCGTGAACGTGAAGGGCGAGTACGCCGGCGTCTCGATGTACCCGAGCCGGTTCGCGGTGTGCACGGAGAACGGGGCGGAGATCCTGCCCACGGAGCCGCTCCTCGATGGGCGCCCCAATGACTGAGGCGGCGGCGACTTCCGGGGTGCTCGTCGAGGCCTGCGTGGACTCGGTCGAGTCGGCGGTCGCGGCGGAGCAGGGCGGCGCGGGGCGGGTCGAGCTCTGCGACAACCTGATCGAGGGCGGGACGACGCCGAGCGCGGGCGCGATCCTGGAGTGCCGGGAACGGCTCCGCATCCCGGTCTTCGTCATGATCCGGCCGCGGGGCGGCGACTTCCTGTACTCGGACGTCGAGTTCGAGGTGATGCGTCGGGACATCGCGGTGGCCAAGGAGCTGGGGGCGCACGGCGTCGTTTTCGGCATCCTGCGGCGGGACGGCTCGGTGGACGTGGAGCGCACGCGGGTGCTGGTGGAGGAGGCCCGGCCGCTCGCGGTGACCTTCCATCGGGCGTTCGACGTCTGCCGGGACCCGGTCGAGGCGCTGGAGGCGCTCATC
>DATCLG010000050.1:0-48132 GCA_036564015.1 Longimicrobiales bacterium | reverse complement strand
CGCATAGGCGAGCTGGATCTCGCACCGCCGCGCCAGCCCCGCCGCCACCACGTTCTTCGCCGCCCAACGCGCCGCATACGCCCCCGAACGATCCACCTTCGACGGGTCCTTCCCGCTGAACGCCCCGCCCCCATGCCGGGCAGCGCCGCCGTACGTGTCCACGATGATCTTGCGGCCCGTCAGCCCCGTGTCCGTCGCAGGCCCGCCCTCCACGAACGAGCCCGACGGGTTCACAAGGACCCGGTCCTGCCAGCCGGAGGGAAGGTACTTGGCGGGGAGCACGGCCGGTATGAGCTCGTCCACCACGAACGCCCGGATCTCCGCCTGCGACGTGTCCGGCGCGTGCTGGGTCGAGACCACGATCCGCGTGATCTCCACCGGCTTGCCATCGACGTAGCGCACCGAGACCTGGCTCTTCGCATCCGGCCGGAGCCACCGCACACCCCGCACCTTGCGCGCCTCCGCCAGCCCCCGCGTCAGCGCATGCGCCCACGTGATCGGCGCCGGCATCAGCTCGGGCGTCTCCACCGTCGCGTACCCGAACATCATCCCCTGGTCGCCCGCGCCCAGGACACGCCCACCCTCCTTGTCCACCGCCTGCGCGATCTCCTGCGCCTGCCCATGCAGCTTCACCTGCACCTCGACGCCGTCGGCCGAGAAGCGACCGTCGTCCTCCACGTACCCGATGTCCCGGATCGCCTGGCGCGCGATCGCCTCGATCTCCTCCTCCGTCAGCCGCACCGCGCTCCGCACCTCCCCGGCGATGCACACGAAATTCTTCGTGACCAGCGTCTCACACGCCACCCGCGCGTTCGGGTCCCGCGACAGATACGCGTCCAGCACCGCGTCACTGATGCGATCCGCTACCTTGTCCGGATGACCCTCGGACACGGATTCGCTCGTGAGGACAAACTCTTTCGCCATCGCTCCTCCTGGATAATCGTAAGGCCCGCCGCCGGGAAGCTCAGCGACGGGCCTCCGGCGCTTTAGTGCTCTGTTTAACGTGGGGCACAAGCTGCCGCATCAAATCCCACGTCGCCTTCGGCAGGCGAAGCCCGGGCCCGCAAGCGCGCCGCCGCGGGCCCGTGTCCGTGAACTGCAAGCTATCGAGCCCCCCGATCGAATGTCAAGGAACGCGGCTTGCGTCCTCGGTCCCCGCCGGTCCTGCAACCAACCGCGCGCCGGGAGACCGCCGTCCCGGCCCCGCCCCGAGATCGGAGGCGTGCCCATGGCGACCACGCGCGAGCCCGCGGCAGGCGAGCCCCGACCCCTCCGGCCCGTCCCCGACCTCCAGGACACCCCCGTCGAGGACGCCCAGGGGCGCACGATCGGCCACGTCTACGGCTCCCTCGCCGAGGCCGAGAGCGGCCTCATCCGTTACCTGGACGTCGCGCTGCGTGACACCGACCGCCACGTCCTCGTCCCGATCGGCCACGCGCGGGTCGACCACCACGACGGCCGCGCCTGGGTCCGTCTCCGGGCCGCTACCCGCGAGGACCTGGAAGAGATCCCGCCCTACGAACCCCACGCCACCGACCTCGATGGGCCCTACCAGCAGGCCGTCCTCGCGGCCCATGGCCGCATCTACTACGGCGATCGCTACTACGCCCACCCCGCCTACGACCACTCCGGCCTCTACGCCGGCGAGCACCCCATCACGCGCGAGCCGGCCGTGCCCCCCGCCCCCCTCCCCCTCGCGCCCCTCTCCACCCTCCCCGGCTACCGCGTCGTGCCCGACGAGCCCGACATCCGCGGGTGGCCCCTCCTCACGGGCGACGGGAAACGGGCAGGCGAGGTCCGCGACCTCATGGTCGACACGCGCGCCGAGCGCGTGCGCTACGTCGTCGCGGCCCTCGAAGCGCGGCCCGACGAGGTCCTCATCCCGGTCGGCCTCCTCCAGATCGACCGCGATGCCGGAATCGTCCGCGCACCCGCGCTGACCGAGGACGACCTCCGCGCGCTCCCGCCCTACCGCCACCAGCCCCTCACCCTGCACGACGAGCAGGAGATCCTTCGCACCCTCGAAGCCGAGCTCCGCGGCGAGCGCCTCTTCGAACGAGCCGACTTCCACGCGTGACCCCTGCCGCCGGGCCCGCCCCGTTGACTTCTCCGGCCCCAACGGCCATACTTGCCGGCCTATGGAACTCCTGCTCGCTGTCGCTTGCGACGACGCCCGGGTCCGCCCCGACGGCAAACTCGACATCCTGGGCGTCTTCAACGAACTCGCCGCGCCGGGTTTCCCGGCCGTCCAGGACCGCATGGTCGTCGCCCTCATCATCGAGTGGGGACGCGATGAGACCGGCGTCCTGCCCCTCCAGCTCGACCTGACCGACGAGGAAGGCAAAAAGGTCTTCACCATCCAGGGGCACACCGAGGTCGACTACCGCGGCGACGACCGGCCTCCGGCCCAGACCCGCCTGATCATGCCGATCCAGGACGTGGTCTTCCCCCACGCCGGACGCTACCACTTCGAGCTCCTCGCCGGAGACACCGTCCAGCGCGCCTTCTCCCTCTTCGTCCGGGAGTGGAAGCAAGAGGCTCCGCAGGATCCCGCATCCCACGACCGGGTATGAAGGTACAGGCCCGGCTGGAACCCCCGGGCACGAGCTCCGGAGGAGTCGTGAAAGAATCGCAGGTCACCTTCTCCGCGCACGAGATCGTGCGGGTCCTGGCGGCGCTTTCCGACGAAAATCGGTTTCGTATCGTCACCCTGTTGTCGGCCGCGAACACAGAGCTCTCCTGCTCGGCCATCGGAGCGGCTTTGCGTCTCTCCCCTTCCCTGATCTCGCACCACCTGGCGATCCTCGAAAGCGCCGGGATCATCGATCGGCGGAAGGACGGGCTCTGGACGCTGAACCGGCTCCGCCGCGAGGAGCTCTGCCGGCATCTGACCGCGCTCGGCCGCCTGTTCCAGCCGGAGGGAGCGGCGTGACTCCCTCCCGGCCGCACCCTTCCTCCCGGGCGCGCGGCCGGAGACCCAGCGCTTCGTCGTTCCTGGACGCCGGGTGTCCCCTCGAGCCCGGATCGACCGGCATGCGCCCCGGGCCGGGCGATCGCTGCGGCTCCCGGGCCGCCGCGCATCGTCGACTCGTTGCGCTGTGCGACCACCGCCCGGAACAGGACAGCCGCGCCGGCCAGAGCCACACGCTCACCGAAGTTGGCCGGGTCGTGCACCCGATAGCAGCCGCGACCCGGAGGACGAGGAGAGCGCGCGGTCCCGCTCGGAACCTGACAGCGTGCTTGGCCCCCTCGGGCGGAGGTGCGGTCCGTGCACCATCGCCGCGTCCGCCAGCGCAGGAGGGCCATGGACGCGTCCGCACTCTCGTTCCTGCCGTCGAAGATCAGTGTCGGGCTCGTGGTGAACGAAACACGGACGAGAGGCGAGCAGAAACCCCGCTACGGAGCGCCGAGTTCCCACCCATGCGTGCCACCTGCGCACGGGACGCGCGACGCTCGAGCCTGGCCGGCTCGGGCGAGTCCCGGACCCCGATCGAGCCCTGGATGCACTGCGGGGGAGAGAGCACGCTCCCTCCCCCGCGCATAACCCGGCGACCGGCGAAATGCCTCCCCGCTCACCCCCCGCCGCCCGGCAGGAACACCCCGCCCGGGATCCCCGGCTCCGTCATCGCCCGCGGATCCAGCACCTTCTCCAGCTCCTCCGGCGGCAGGACGCCCTGCTCGAGAGCCACCTCCCGCGCCGTCTTCCCCTGCGCGAACGCCTCCTTCGCCACCCGCGCCGCCGCATCGTACCCGATGCGCGGAGCCAGTGCCGTCGCCAGCGACAGGTTCCCCTCCAGCAGCTCCCGGCAACGCTCCTCGTTCGCCACGATCCCCGCCACGCACTTGTGGTTCAGCACGTACGCCGCACGCGCCGACAGCGAGATCGATTGCAGGAGCGCGTACGCCATGATCGGCATCATGACGTTCAGCTCGAAGAAGCTGCCCTGGCCCCCGATCGTGATCGTCGTGTGATTCCCCATCACCTGCGCCGCCACCATCGTCACCGCCTCCGGGATCACCGGGTTCACCTTCCCCGGCATGATGCTCGAGCCCGGCTGCACCGCCGGAAGCGTGATCTCCGCGATCCCCGCCCGCGGACCCATCGCCAGCAACCTGAGATTGTTGGCGATCTCCATCAGCGCGACCGCCAGGGCGTTCAGCGCACCGTGCGCGTACACGATCGTGTCCCGCGTCGCCTGCCGCTCGAAATGGTTCTCCGCCTCACGGAACGTCAGCCCCGTCATCACGCTGATCCGGTCGATCGTCCGACGCGCGAACTCCGGGTGCGTGTTGATCCCCGTCCCCACCGCCGTGCCACCCAGCGGCAGCTCCGCCATGTCCTCGCTCGCCTCCTTGATCCGCCGCATCGCGTGCGTGATCTGGCTCGCGAACCCCCCGAACTCCTGCCCCAACCGCACCGGCGTGGCATCCATCAGGTGGGTACGGCCCGACTTCACGATGGAGTCGAACTCCTCGGCCTTCCTGAGCAGCTCGCTGCGCAGCCCCGCCAGCTCCGGCAGCAGGTCCTCCTGGATCGCGATCCGCGCCGCCACCTGCATCGCCGTGGGGATCACGTCGTTCGACGACTGCCCCATGTTCACGTGGTCGTTCGGGTGCACCTCCTTCGACCCGATCGTGCCCCCCAGCAGCGCCGTCGCCCGGTTCGCGATCACCTCGTTCGCGTTCATGTTCGTCGAGGTGCCGCTCCCCGTCTGGAACACATCCACCACGAAATGGCGATCCAGCACGCCGTCGATCACCTCCTGCGCCGCAGCGACGATCGCCCGCCCGATCCGCTCGTCCAGCAGCCCGAGCTCCATGTTGGTCTCGGCCGCCGCCTTCTTGATCATCCCCAGCGCCGCGATGAACCGCCGCGGCAGACGCAGGTCGCTGATCGGGAAGTTCTCCACCGCCCGCTGCGTCGACGCGCCCCAGAGCGCGTCCGCGGGAACTCGCATCTCGCCGAGCGAGTCACGCTCGATGCGGTAAACTTCAGCACTCATCCTCGCCCTCCATCGTGAATCTGCCAGGCCCGCCCTCACAACCGTCCACGGATGCCCGTTCCCCGCGGCACTAGCGCCGAGGCGGCCGGGCCGGCCGGATCTCGACCCGACTCGGGAGCGCACGTGGCGGGTACGCCAGCAGGTCCAGCACCACCTCCGCCACGTCCTCCGGGCTCAGCTTCCAGTCCTCGCCCCCTCCACGGTTCGGCCCATCGAAGTCCGTCGCCACGCTCCCCGGCATGATGCAGCTCACACGAATCCCATCGTGCCGCACATCCTCCATCACCGCCTCGCTGAACCCGAGCAGCCCGAACTTGCTGGCGTTGTACGCCGCTCCCCCGGCGAACGCGTTCTTGCCCGCCAGGCTCCCGATGTTGATGATCCACCCGCCGCCGGCCTGCCTCAGGTGCGGGATCGCCTCCCGCGTGCAGTAGAACACGCCGGTGAGATTCGTCTCGATCACGCGGTGCCAGTCTTCGACGCCCAGCTCGGCGACCGGGGCGAAATGCCCGACCCCCGCGTTGTTCACCAGCACGTCCAGCCGCCCGAACGCTTCGACCGTTTCCGCCACCAGCCGGCGGCAGTCCTCGTAACGCCGCACGTCGCAGGGGATCGCGCGCACGCGTCCGCCCGCTTCGCTCAGCTCTCTTACGGCTCGCTCCAGGGCCTCCGCCCCCCGCCCCCCCACCGCCACCGCCATCCCCTGCCCCACCAGCGCCCGGGCGATCGCGAGGCCGATCCCCCGGCTCCCGCCGGTCACGATGGCGACCTTTCCTGTCAGCTCTGCCATGGCCACACTCCGGATCGTTCCCGTTCTCCCTCGGCTCGGATCGCTCAGTTTAATTGCCTCCCGCCCCTCCCGCCACTAGTATTCCCCTCATGGAGATCACCGGCAAAGTCGCGCTCGTGACCGGCGGCGCCCGCCGCCTCGGCCGCGAACTCGCCCTCGCCCTCGCCCGCGCCGGCGCAGACGTCGTCGTCAACTACTTCCGCTCCGCCGACGACGCCGAGCGCACCGTCGCCGACATCGTCGCGCTCGGCCGCCGCGCCATCGCCGTCCACGCCGACGTGGCCCTCAAACCCGACGTCGACGAGCTCATCCGCCGCACCGCCGAGACCTTCGGCCGCCTCGACATCCTCGTCAACAACGCGTCCACCTTCGAGACGGCCCCCTTCCTCGCCATCCAGGAGCACGAGTGGGACCGCGTCCTCGCCGTGAACCTCAAGGGGCCCTTCCTCCTCTCCCAGGCCGCCACCCCCCTCCTCCGCCGGGACGGCGGCGGCGTCATCGTCAACATCGCCGACCTCTCCGCCTTCCAGCCCTGGCCCTCCTACGCCCACCACAGCGTCTCCAAGGCCGGGCTCGTCCAGCTCACGCGCGTCATGGCCCGCGCCCTCGCGCCCGACATCCGCGTCGCCTGCATCGCGCCAGGCGTCGTCCTCCCGCCCGAGGACGCTACCCCCGAGCAGATCCGTCAGCAACGCGACCGGACTCCGCTCCGGCGCCTCGGCTCCCCGGCCGACGTCGCCCGCGCGCTCCTCTTCATCGTCGAGAGTGACTTCCTCACCGGCGAGACGGTCATCCTCGACGGCGGTCGATCGCTCCTCTGAACGCACCTGGCGAGAGGCGCGACGCACCGCGACCCCCGAGGCCGACGGCCCCGCTCCCGTGGCCGCGGCCGGAAACATGGACCGCGCCCGGGTGGTACCTTTGACCATCGGGGACCATCGGGGTCCACGACCGAAGATGTAACGTGCTCAGGAGTGTGGCCGTTCCTGTGAGGAAGTTCGTGCTGACCGTCCTGCTGACCGCCGCCGGCCTCCTGGCGGCCTGTTCGTCTGGCGGCTCCGTCCGGGGTTGCCCGTCGGTCGACGACATCCGCAACTACCGGCCGCCTGAGGCCACCCGCATCTTCGCCGTCGACGGCTCCGTCATCGCCGACCTCTCGCCCCAGCGGCGCATCGTCGTCGACCTCGAGGACATCCCCCCCATCGTCGCCAACGGATTCGTGGCCGTCGAGGACCGACGCTTCTGGCAGCACAACGGCGTCGACTACCGCGCCATCGCCCGCGCGTTCTGGCGTGACCTCACCTCTTTGTCCCTCAAGGAGGGCTCCAGCACCATCACCATGCAGCTCGTTCGCAAGATGTTCGACGAAGAGCTGCCCATGTCCGACAAGATCCGCCGCAAGTACTGCGAGATCCGCCTCGCCCGGCGCATCGAGAAGGAGCTCTCCAAGCGCGAGATCCTCGAGCTCTACCTCAACCAGATCCCCCTCAGCCGGGGACTCTACGGCGTCGAGGCCACCTCCCAGGGCCTCTTCGGCAAGCCCGTCAAGGAGGTGACGATCGCCGAGGCCGCGCTCCTCATCGGGATGAACAAGAGCCCCGAGCGGTTCAACCCGCGCCGGTACCCCCTGAGGGCCATCCAGCGCCGCAACGTCGTGCTGGACGTGCTCGCCCGGGAGGGCGTCATCACCCGCGCCCAGGCCGAGAAGGCCAAAGCCGAGCCGCTCCGGCTCGCGCCGCCGGCCGAGACGGGCCAGGCCCCCTATTTCGTGGCCCAGGTCCGCAAGGAGCTCCAGCGCCGGTTCGGCCCCGACGCCGACACCCGGGGACTCCGCGTCTACACCGGGCTCGATCCGGTTCTCCAGAAGGCCGCCCACGCCGCGCTGGTCGCCCAGATCGAGAAGATCGAGTCGGGCGCCTACGGTCCGTACCGGCACCCCAAGCCCCCGAAGACCGGCGTCCCCGTCGCCGAGAACGGGACCTCGCCCTACCTGCAGGGCATGGTCGTGGCTCTGGACCCCCGGACGGGCGAGGTGAGAGCGCTGGTGGGCGGCAGGGACTTCGCCCACTCCCAGTTCGATCGCGCCTTCAACGCGCGGCGTCAGCCGGGCTCGGCCTTCAAGCCGATCGTTTACGCGGCGGCCATCGAGGCTGGCATGCCGGTCACCTCCCGCATCGACGCCACGCCGGTGGTCCGCCGTGGGGTCGGCGCCCCCGCCTGGCAACCGGGTGACCTGCTCCCCGACTCGCTCCAGACGGTCCTCTCACTCCGGGAGGCGTTCGCCCGCTCTTCCAACTACGCCGCGATCCGCGTGGGCGAATGGGTGGGATACGAACGGGTCAGCGCGATGGGGCGGGCCCTGGGACTCACGACGCCGATTCCGAATTACCCGTCGGTCTACCTCGGCGCCGCGGAGGTCATCCCGGTCGAACTCGTCGCGGCGTACGCCGCCTTCGCCAACGGCGGCTACCGGGTCCGCCCCCTGCTCTTCACCCGTGTGGAGGATTCTCGCGGGAAGGTGCTCTGGCGCGCGCCGATCCGGCGCGAGCGCGCCATCGACGAGGGGGTCGCCTACCTGACCCTGAGCCTCATGGAGGACGTCATCGAGTACGGCACCGGCGCCGGCGTGCGCGCCGCCGGCTTCTGGCCCCCGGCTGCGGGCAAGACCGGGACCACCAACGACGGCAAGGACACCTGGTTCATCGGGATGACCCCCGATCTGGTCGCCGGCGTCTGGCTCGGGTTCGACCGGCCGAAGCCGATCCTCTCCCGCGCGACCGGCGGCCGCCTGGCCGTGCCGGTCTGGGCCTCCTTCATGAAGGAGGTGTACCGCAACCGTCCGGCTCCCGGCCCCTGGGTCCCGCCCCCGACGCTGGCCAGCCTCGCCATCGACGAGGCCACGGGCGCCCTCGCCACCGGGAACTGCCCGCCGGACCAGGTGCGCATCGAGCACTTCCTCCCCGGCACCGAACCCAGGGAGTTCTGCCCCCTCCATCCCGAGAGCGCGGCCGAGCGATTCTTCGAGCGCCTCTGGGACGGCTTCCGCCGGCTCTTCTGACCCACCTCCGGCGCCCGGCAGGCACCCCGGGCGCCGCGGGGCGCGCCGCGAGCAGCCACGCCCGGCCGCCGCGGCGCCACCCGGCTTCCGCTCAGTCCCCGCCGGACGGGTCCACCCCGATCCCCATCGGGACCTCCGCCGTCTCCCGCACCGGAACCCGCGCCTCCCCGATCCCCCGATGGGCCAGCCACCGCTCCGCCTCCAGCGCCGCCATGCAACCCGTCCCCGCCGCGGTGATCGCCTGGCGGTAATAGTCGTCCATCACGTCCCCCGCCGCGAATACGCCCGGCACACTCGTCACCGTCCGCCATGGCTGCGCCGTCTTGATGTACCCGTGCGGCGTCAGCTCGAGCTGGCCCTTCAGGAAGTCCGTGTTCGGCGTGTGGCCGATCGCCACGAACAGCCCCCCGATCTCCAGCTCGCTCATCTCCCCCGTGACCGTGTTCTCCAGCCTCACCCCGGTCACATGATCGTAACCGAGCACCTCCACGACCCGCGAGTTCCACAGCACCCGCACCTTCGGATGCTGCAGCACCCGCTCCGCCATCACCGGCGAGGCCCGGAAGCGATCGCGGCGATGGATGATCACCACCTCCCGGGCGAACTTGGTCAGGTACAGCGCCTCCTCCATCGCCGAATCCCCACCTCCGACCACCGCCAGCACCTTGTCCCGGAAGATCGGAAGCGCCCCATCACACACCGCGCAGGCAGAGACGCCCCCACCGCTCTGCGCCAGCCGCTCCTCGTTCGGCACGCCCAGCCAGTTCGCCCGCGCGCCGGTCGCCACGATCACCGCCAGCGCCTCCACTTCCTCGCTGTAGCTCGGCTTCAGCCGGAACGGGTACCCCTTGAAGTCCACCTCCACGATCGCCTCCGACACCACCCGGCACCCGTGCCGCAGCGCCTGCTGCCGGAACCGATCCATCAGCTCCGGCCCGGTGATCCCCTCCGGAAACCCCGGATAGTTCTCCACCTCCGTCGTGAACATGAGCTGCCCGCCGGGAAGCATCGTCCGGCTCGGCTCGCCCTCGTAGACCACCGGGTCCAGCTTCGCCCGCGCCGCGTAGATCGCCGCCGTCCACGCCGCCGGCCCCGACCCGATGATCACCAGTGTCTCTCTCGCCGCCATGTGTCGTCTCTCCTCGAAGTACGGCCGGAGATCCGTAGTTGCACCGGGAAGATAGTCCCGCCTCGACACCCCCGGCAATCGACCACAACAAATGTTAGACCCGAAATATTTTACACATTCCTACCGACATCGGCCTGGCGCGCTCCGACCTACGATGCTAAGTTCGCTGGGGCTTATCACGGAGAAGGGTCATGACCCCCACATCTCCGACGCCGATCCCGGTTTCCGGCGCCGAGCGGCTACTTTCCTCGCTCGCAGGCATCCTCTCAGCGCGCGTCGTCGCCGACCGCCAAGGCCGGATCGAGGAAATCCACGTCCTGGCGGACCCCAGCCTCCACCCCAAGCAGGTGGTCCGCAACGTGGAATCGGCGCTCCGGGCCGGCCTCGGGATCGAGGTCGACCGCAGGGTCGTCAGCGTCGCGCAGGTCCGATCCGGTGACCGTCTCCCTGAAGGCCTCGCGCCCGCGACGGCAGGCGGCTCGACGGCCGCCGTGCAGCCGCGCACGGGAAGCGCCCCCCAAGCACCCGGGCAGCAGCGCTTCGTTTTCGTCGGGTTCGACGTCCGCTCCAGCGCTTCTCATGAGGCCGTTTGCCAGGTCACCCTCCGCCGGGGGCCGACCACCTTCTCCGGGAAGGGCGAAGGGATCGCCACTCCCCTCGGCCGAACGACGGCCGCAGCCCGCGCGGTCCTCACTGCCCTGACCGACGCCCGCGGCCTCAACGACCTCGCGCTCGAGGGAACGGCCCTGGTGGAAGTTCACGGCCGTACCTATGTTTTGGTTGCCGCCCATGGCCTCGCCGGCCGCAGTTCCGTCACGCTCGCCGGCGTGGCACCGCTCTTCCGCTCTCCCGAAGAGGCGGCGATCCTCGCAGCGCTTCAGGCAACGAACCGGTGGGTCGAACGGTCGTGACCCGGACCCGCATCATCGGTCACACATCCGCGCCGGACGAGCCCCAGCTCACTCCGCCGTTGTTACGGCGCTGGCTCGACCGGATCGGGGCCATGCTCCGGCACGAAGTCAGCAACCCGTTGCAGGCCATCCTCTCGGAGGCCCAGTTGCTGGCTACGTCCCCTGCTGCCCGGGATCCGGACGTCAAAGCCGCCGCTGAGTCCATCGAGAGGGCCGCCCGCCGCATCGCCTCCGTCGTCGCTCACCTCGAGACCGTGGCGGCCAGAAAACTCGCCGGAGAGTTCGATGCCGAGCATGCTCCGGCGCCTTCGGCCGGCTTGACTCGCGCGCTCGCCGAAGAGCTCAACACCATCTCGCGCTTCATCGAACGGCCACTCGAACCCGCGGAGCTCGCGCACCTGGCCCCGCGCATGAGGCGAGCCGCCCGGCTCGCGCAATTCTGGCTCTCCGCTACCGACTGGCCGCCGCCCAGCGGTCCGTTCGACCAGCACTCTCCCGGCTGGCTCGACCCCGGCGGCGGGCCGGGCACGGCAGCCGCCATCGCGCTCGCAGATCGCCTCGAACGCAGCAACGCGGCATACCACGAGCTGAAGGCACGCCACGAACGCCGGGAACGCTACTGGCGCTTCGCGATCCACGAGCTGCGCAACGCCGCCCACGCCTTCCTCTCGTGGATCTCTTCGCTCCGCCAGGCCGAGATCCATGACGCCCCCTGGTTCGAGCCGCTCCGGCGAGCCGCAGAAACCCTGCTCCGCCGCGCGGAAGAGGCTCTGGACCCGGCCGCACCCGACCGCGGCACGTTCAGCGTCACACCCGCTACGGTCGACCTCCTGGCCGCCGTCCAGGATGTGCTCGGAGTGATCCGCCCCACCGCCGACCTCCGCCGCTTGACCCTGGAGTTCACCACGCCGGACTCCGGCCAGCCGATCGAAGCCGTGGCCGACCTCGACCGCCTCCAGCAGATCCTCCACAACCTGCTACGGAACGCCATCCAGGCCACGCCCCCCGGTGGCTCCATCCGCGTCTCCGCGCGCTGCGACGCCGAGTTCGCTGTGCTCGAGGTAGAAGATTCCGGCCCGGGCGTGCCGCCCCATGCGGCCGACGCCATCTTCCGGCTGGATACGCCTTACGACATCGATTCGCCGCGTGGCTCCGGCCTCGGGCTCCCCCTCTCCCGCTCCCTGGCCGAGCAGATGGGGGGCTCCCTGACCCTCGAGCCGTCGGGCGCCGGCTCGGGTGCACGCTTCGTCCTCAAACTACCGCGATCCCTGCCGTGACCGATCCGTCCCTGCCTGACCGCGAAGGAACACGCGGGCTCGAACGCCAGCTCGCCACCGAGCTCGAGCAGGTGCCAGGCGTGCTCGCCGCCGCCGTCTGGCTCGGCGACCCTCCCCGCGTCCGCGACGTCTACGTCGCCGCCGCGCCGGAGGCCTCCCTCTCCGAGATCCAGGCGGCCGCAACCGACATCCTGCGCCGCCACGGCCTCGTCTTCTCCACCGACGCCATCCACGTCGGCGTCCTGGATGAGTCGGAGACGCCTCCCCCGCCCGACGAGCCTGCCGTCTGGCGGAAACGCTTCCTCGTCTTCGGCGGCCTCGAATTCCACCGCGCCGGCAGCCACATCACCTGCCGCGTCGAAGTCTTCCGCCTCGGCGAAGCGTTCTGGGGCGAAGCGAAAGAGCTCGACTCCGAGCTCGGCAGGGCCCGCGCCGCCGTCCTCGCCACCCTCAGAGCCGCCGAACAGGCCTCCCGCGGCGTCCACCTCGGCCTGGAAGGCGTCCTCGTCACCCACCTCTTCGGCCACCGCTACGTCGTCCTCTCCGTCGAGGCGGCCTCCCAGCGCCGCTTCGCTCACCTCTCCGGCATCATGCGCGTCGAGCAGTCCCTCGAGGAGGCCGCCGCCCTCGCCACGCTCAGCGCCATCGAACGCTGGATCGCCTGGTGACCCGCCCCACCCTTGACCCCCTCCCCTTCCTCCGTTAGGTTGCTGACTTGAGAATGAATCTCATTCCATTCTGACCACCGGAGCGTCCGAAATGCGCAGGTCCAGACGGCGCAACGGTTGCAGCGCCCTGCTCTGGCTTTCCATCCTCGCCGCCTGCAGCGGCGGCTCGCCCGCCCCTCAAGCGGAGGCGGGCTCCCAGGCCGGCCAGCCGGCCGCAGACCTGATCCCGGGCACCCCGCCCGGAGGGCTGGCCGAGTGGGTCGCGGACATCCAGAACGGGATCCAGACGATCCCCACCGAGGCCGCCTCTGATCCGGCGGCCGCCCAGAAGCGGGCGCTCGACCTCTACGTCGGCCGTCAGGAGTTCATCGAGCTTTATTACGGCGAAAACGGTCGCCTGGCCGCAGGCCAGGCCCAGGTGGGAACAGCGGTGGCGGACGCGGAGACACGCTTCCACGACCTCCTCGTGCTCCTGAGCGCGCCGCCGCCCGCGGACACCGCAAAGGTGCGCGAGGCCGTGGCCGCGCTCGCCAACGAGCTCGACCGCGTGCTCCGGGAAGCCAGAGCCGCGGGCGTGCCCCTCGTCCCGCCGGGTCAGGCGGCGAACGCCGGCGCGCTCGGAGGAGGGGCGTCATGAGGCTCTCCCCCAACGGGCTCCTGCTCCTGCTCACGGCGCTGGCTGCGCCCTCGGCCGCCACCGCCGCTCCGGCGCAGGACGCCACGCCCGCCGCCTCCGCGCCGGGCCAGGCCGCCGCCCGGCAGGATGACCTCGAGGTCTGGCTCCAGGAGATCGAGACGGGGCTCACCCGGGCGGCCGCGGCGGCCGAAGCGGGCCAACAGGCCGAGGCGACGCGGATCGGCCTCCGGCTGTACCTCGACCACTTCGAGCGACTCGAGGCGTACTACGGCCCGGGAGGCCGCTACGGCGTCCCGGCCCTGGCCCAGGCCGTCGCCGCCGGCGAGCAGGGGTTCCACGAGCTGCTGCGCGCCTCCAGCGCCAGCCAGGCCCGCAGCATCGCCCTCTCGCTCCGCGACCAGATGCAGCGCATCCGCCAGGAAGCACGGGCCGCCGGCGTGCCGTTCCAGCCCGAACCCGAAGAGCTGGCCCTCGACGTCGCCGGCGCTGCGCCGCTCCGCCGCGCCGCCCGTACCCCTGAGATCGCGCGCATCCTCGAAACCCTCGACTCCGCTCGCGCCTCCTACGAGAACCGCGACGCAACCGGCGCCCTGGCCCGGATCGAGTACGCGTATCTCGAGGGGATCGAGTTGCTCGAGCCCCGGCTCCCGGCCACGCTCGTCGGGAAGATCGAGCGCCTCATCCACCTGACGCTCCGCCCGCAGGTCTCCCGCGGCGCGCCTCAGGAGCAGGTGGCGGCCACCTTCGCCGTGCTCCGCAACGAGCTCCTCGCCGCCGATGATCACCTCGCCGGCGGATCACCCTTCTGGTTCGGCGCCGTCAACTCCTTCGCCGTCATCTTCCGGGAGGGCCTCGAGGCCGTCCTCCTCGTCGGCGCGATCCTCGCCTACCTCCGCGCCAACGGCGCAGACCGCCGCTACCAACGCCAGGTCCACACCGGCGTCGTTCTGGCCATCCTGGCCAGCCTCGCCACCTGGGTCGCCGCACGGACGCTCATCCCGATCAGCGGTGCCAGCCGCGAGCTCGTCGAAGGGATCACCGGCCTCATCGCCGTGGGCGTCCTCCTGTACGTCTCCCACTGGATCTTCCAGAAGGTCTACCTGCACGACTGGAAGGAGTACCTCCGCGAGCACGCGGGACGCGCCATAACCACCGGCTCCGCGCTGGCCATGGCCGGCCTCGCCTTCGCCGCCGTGTACCGGGAGGGGTTCGAAACCGTGCTCTTCTACCAGGCGCTCCTCTTCGACAGCGGGCCCAACGCCGTCCTCGCCGGCTTCATCCCCGGCCTCATCCTCATCCTCGGGATCGGGATCGGGATCATCCGCCTCGGGCTGCGCCTGCCGCTCCGCCAGGTCTTCCGCTACACCAACGCGGTGCTCCTCTACCTGGCCTTCGTCTTCCTGGGCAAGAGCCTCTACAACCTCCAGGAGGCGGGGCTCTTCTCGCCGCACCCGCTCCCCTGGATCCCGGACCACGAGGCGATCCGGCAGCTCCTGGGCATCTACCCGGTCGCGGAGACCGTGCTCGCGCAGGCGGTCTTCCTCGCGCTCCTCGCCGGGACGGGCCTGTACTACCGCCGGCACGTCGCCCGGGCCCGTCAGCTCGCGCCGGCGCAGGCGCAGGTGCAGACCACCGGCTGAGCCCGGGACGACGACCGGAAAACCCGAGGGGGCGCCGCGGCAGCCGCCGCAGCGCCCCCTCAGACCTTCACCACCTCCCGTCGGGCCGACGAAGCGCCGAGCTCGCCGTCACTCCGTCCATCCCGCCAGGATCCGCTCGAGGTCCTCCTTGTGCTTCGTCTCGTCCGCCACGATCTGCTCGAGGTCGACCCGCAGCCCCAGCTCGCCCACCGCGTCCGCCTGCTTGATCCGCTGCGTGTAACGCTCGATCGTCTCCTTTTCCGCCTGCAGCGCCGCCTCCAGCATCGCCCGGTTGCTCTCCGGAAGCTCGACGGGAGCCGGGACCGCCACCGGCGTGCCCCCCAGCGCCACGATCTTGTGGGCGAGGAACTTCGCGTGCCCCAGCTCGTCCTGGATCTCCCCCTCCAGGAAGCTGCTCAGCTCTGGACGCAGCGGGCCCTTCACCAGCCGGCTGAAGAGCAGGTACGAGATGATCGCCTTGTACTCGTTGGCCAGATCCTCGTTGAGGCCGTCGATCAGCGCCTGCTTCTCCGCAGCGTTCGCCATGGGATCGCCTCCGTCTTCGTGTGGTTCCGTTACCGCGGACACAATGGATAATAATTCTTCTTTTTGAAAAGGCAAGAACCACGCGCCTCAACCCCCGCGCGCCGCGGCAACGCTCCCGACCCACTCCATGCGTTCGCGAAATCAATGACCGGCGTCGAAAGACTGCGAGAACCGCGAGATCCCAACCGCGTCACCCCTCCGCCCGCCCCGCCGGGCCCACGAACCGCTCCACCTCCTGCACCACGCGCCGCGGCTCGACAGGCTTCGCCAGGTAACCATCGCACCCGGCCTTCTGCGCCTTCAGTCGATCCTCCTCCAGCGCATGGGCCGTCAGCGCAATGATCGGCGTGTCCTGCGTCGCCGGATCCGCTTTCAGCCGGCGGGTCGCCTCCCACCCATCGATCTTGGGGATCGAGATGTCCATGAGGATGATGTCCGGGCGATCCGCCTTGGCGCGATTCACCCCCTCCTCCCCATCCCGCGCCTCGATCACGCGGTACCCCACGTGCTCGAGGATCGTACGGTAAACGAGGCGGTTGTCCTCGTTGTCCTCGACCAGCAACACCGTCTTCGTCTCGCCGTTCGCCATCGACGGATGCGTCCCCGGATTGGGGTGGACGATCAGGACGTAGACCATGCGCGGATTCACGAAGTGTGCCAGCGCATGGCCGCCTCCCCCGCCATCCGGGTCGCCGTCGCGTTCGCCACGAGCGCACCGCTGCGAGGTCGCCGCCCTGTCCCGGGCCAGAGCCCACGCAGACGATCCGCACCAGCGACTCGCCCGCGGCGCCTGGCCGCTCCTCCGGGAGCAACCGCCGCCCACCCCGCCCCCTGCGCCGCTCGCTGGTCGGCGGGCCGCTACTCGTCGGAGCCGGCGAGCGCGGGAGCAGCCTCCTCCCGGTCCTTGAACACCTTCAGGTTCGTCGAGTGACCCGGGTTGTACCGCGCCGAGGGGTTGATCCGATGCACCGCGTGGTTCACCGCCATCGCCGCCTCGCTGAACCCGGTCACGATCAGCTCGAGCTTCCCTTCGTAGGTGACGATGTCCCCGGCCGCGTACACCCCGGGGATGTTCGTCTCCAGCGACGCGTTCACCTTGATGCTGTTCTTCTCCAGCTCGAGCCCCCACCGCGCGATCGGACCCAGGTCGGGCTTGAAACCGATCAGCGCCAGCACCGCGTCCACCTCGAAGGTCAGCTCCTCGCCCGTCCGGTTGTCGAAGATCGTCACGCCTTCGACCCGGTCCTCGCCGTGGATCTCCTTCACTTCCTTGTGGGTGAGCAGCTCGATCTCCCCCCGCGCCACCGCCTCGTGCAGCCTCCGCATCGACTCCGCATGGGCCCGGAAGCCCTCCCGCCGGTGGATCAGCACCAGCCGCCGGGTGTGCCCCTTGAGCTCGAGCGCCCAGTCCACCGCCGAGTCGCCTCCCCCGACGATCAGGACCCGCTTCCCTTCGTACTCCGCACGGTCCTTCACGTGGTAGGCGACGCCCCGGCCGAGCAGCCGATCATAACCCGGGCAGTCCAGCGTACGCGGCGTGAACGCGCCCTTGCCCGCCGCGATCAGCACGGCCTTCGTCGGGTAGCGGCCCCGGTCCGTCACGACGATGAAGCCGTCGTCCTGCCGGATCAGGTCCTGGACCTGCTCCTCCAGCCGCACGTCAGCGCCGAACTGGAGACCCTGCTCGATCAGGTTCCGGGCGAGATCTCGCGCGAGGATACGGGGAAAACCACCCACGTCGTAGATGTACTTCTCCGGGTAGAGCGCCGTCAGCTGCCCCCCCAGCTCCGGCAGCGAGTCGATGATCCGCGCGCTCGCGCCTCGCATCCCCGCGTAAAAAGCGGCGAACAGCCCCGTCGGCCCGCCGCCGATGATCGTGATATCCCTGGGATCCGCTTCGATCACGTGCTCACTTCCTGCACTCGAATGAACGACATCACGACGTAAAATACGAAAACTATTGATCACCGTGCCGCCGCTGCAAGGCACGTAGCCCCACACGCGTGTAGTCCGCGATCGCGTACGCGCTCGCGACTCCCACCACGACCACCAGCACCCGGATCCACTCCGGCCGAACCAACAGCGTGAGAACCGCGACGATCTGGAGCACCGTCACCGCCTTGCCGCCACCCCGGGCCTTGAAGCGGACCGGCAGCCGGAACGCACTGGCGGCCACGAACGCGATGCCCGTGAAGAGGTCCCTCGAGAGCAGGATGAGGAGTTGCCCGAGCGAGAGCTGGCCGCTCAGCGCAAAGCTCGCGAACGCGGCCAGGATGAAGATCCGGTCGGTCAGGGGATCGAGGATCTCGCCCAAACGCGTTTTCTGGCCCAGTCGCCGGGCCAGCCAGCCGTCCAGCCAGTCGGAGATCGCGCCGGCCGCCAGAATGACCCCGCGTGTCGCAAACGCTTCGGAAGCCAGGAACGCCGCGGCCAGAGGCAGGCGCAGGATCGAAATGGCGTTCGGCCAGGAAAAGTGAGACATGCCGCAGATCCCTGCCAAGCTGTCTTACGGAGAACCAGCCACGTGCGCCGTGCAAGGCCCATTCCCTCAGCATCATGACTCCCCGTGGGCCGCCGCATCACCCCGGTACAGCGCGGATCGCCGGTAGCGCTCGATGCCCTCCCGGAACAACAACTTGATCAGGAGCGCCGCAGGCACCGCCAGGAGCAGCCCGACGAAGCCGAAGAACGAGCCGCCCACCGCGATGGCCAGCATGATCCACACCGGATGCAACCCCACCGAGCCCCCCACGATGCGGGGCCCCGTGACGGTCGAGTCGAGCACCTGCACGACGATGAAAACTAGCGCCAACTTCAGCAATGACAACAACACGTCCCCGCTCAGGAGCGCGATGATCACGCCCGGGATCAGACTCACGATCAGCCCCAGATAAGGGACCAGGTTGAAGACCCCGGCGACGGCGCCCACCAGCCCCGAGAAAGGGAAGCCGAGCACCAGGAGCCCGATCCAGGTCATGACCCCGACGAGGGCGGCCTCCAGCACCTGACCCCGCAGGTAGCGCGAGAGCGACGCATCGTACTCCCGCAGGAACGCGAGCACGCCCTCTCGCCTGTCCACCGGGATCAGCGACCTTCCTCGCTCCGTGATCCCGTGGTAGTCCTGCAGCAGGTACGCGGTCAACACCGGGGTGAGGACCACGTACCCGCCGATCGTGAGGACCACGCTGACTCCCCGCGTCACGCCGAGAAATCCCTGCCAGAGCCAGTCCAGGATCGCGCCGCGTCGCGCCTCCAGGTACGCTGCGACCCTCTCCGGCTCGAAGGCCTCGAGTTGCCGGAGGAACACGCTTTCTTCGATGAACGGGAGGTCCGTCGAGAGGATGCGCTGCCGGACGCGTTCGGCCCAGGCCGCCACCCGCTCCGCCGCCGCCGGGGCCCGCTCGATGAGGGCTTCCACCTGGTCCACGAGCGCGGGTATCCCGACGAATACCGCCAGCGCCACCAGCCCGATGCCCGGCAAGGCGAGGACCGCGATCGCCGCCCAGCGCGGGAGCCGCCACCGCTCCAGCACGTCCACGACCGGGTTCAGGACGTACGCCAGGACCAGGGCCAGAATGAAGGGCGCCAGCAGGAATCCCGCCCTGTCGAGCAGCCAGAGGCCCACGAGGGCCGTCGACCCGATGACGAGGAGGAGGTGGAAACGCGTGCCCGCGTACGGAAGGAGGAGGAGCAGCAGCAGGAGGAAGAGGATGAACGGGCCGAGCACCGGGCGCACGCTGTAGAGGAACAGCGCGAGGATCAGGAGCACCGCCGCCCCGTAAACGAATCGCCATTCGCCCTGCTCCCCCAGACGCCGCATCGCAGCCTCCCTCTTTGCGACCCTTTGCGTCAGAAAAGCCGCCCCGCGGGGCGGCCAGGCTGGAAAAAGATACCGGAAGCCGGACCGGGATGCCACGACTCGAGGCCGGCATCGCTGGGGGCAGGAGTCCGTCGGCGTGCGCCGCGGTTCGGGCGGGGTGACCGGACGCGCGTCCCTCGCCGGTCGCTCGAGTTGTGTCTACGAGAGGGGAGTCGGCGCGCGTCAGCTCCGCGTGGTCTTCCCGACCCACTCCCCGACGGCCCGGAGCACTTCGCGGGCGTTGTCGTAGGTCACCTTGCGGATCGCCTCGGCAAGGGGGAGCCAGAGGCAGGCGGAGATCCCTTCCTCGACCTGGGGTCGGGGCTCGCCGGTCGCGGATTCCATGAGGAAGAAGTGGCAATACTTGTGGACGAGCTGGCCGCGGTCACGGAAGTACCAGTCGATGCGCGGCAGCTCGCGTACGGGGCGCAGATCCGTGAGGCCCGTCTCCTCGGCCACCTCACGCAGCGCAGCCTGGACCGGCGTCTCGCCCTCCTCCACGTGCCCCTTGGGCAGCCCCCAGTTCGCGTACGGGTCGCGGATCAGGAGGACGAGGAGCTCGCTCCCCACAGCGCGGCACACCACGCCCCCTGCGCTCGTCTCGATCCGGGCGGGGCGCGGCGCCGTGCCGGCCCGGCCCCTGCCCTTATGCCTTCGATGGCGAGGTCGTTCGCTCACGAAGCAAATGCTCGGCGATCTGAACCGCGTTGGTCGCCGCCCCCTTTCGCAGGTTGTCGGCCACGACCCAGAGGTGGAGGACGTTCGGGAAGTCGGGATCGGCGCGCAGCCGCCCGACCCGCACCACGTCCGTCCCCGCCACATCGCGGGGCAACGGGTCGCAATCTCCTTCCATCAGCTCGACCCCGGGCATGGTCCGCAGCGCGGCCCGGGCTTCCTCGATCGAGAGAGGCCGCTCGGTTTCCACCGTCGCCGCCACGGAGTGGCCGACCTCCACCGGCACCCGGACGCACGTCGCCGCCACCGCAAGCTCCGGCAGCTCCAGGATCTTGCGGCTCTCGTTCCGCATCTTCTCTTCCTCTTCGTTCCACCCGGCGGCGTTGCGGGGCCCGATCCAGGGGATCACGTTGCCAGCGATCGGCGCCGGGAAAGGCGACGCTTCCGGCGTCTTCCCCGCCAGCTCCGCCTGCAGCGCGGCCACGCCCTTGTGTCCGGCGCCCGAGACCGACTGGAACGTCGTCGCCACCACGCGCCGCAGGCCCGCCGCCCGGCGAAGCGCTTCCAGCGCCAGCACGAGCTGGATCGTCGAGCAGTTCGGGTTGGCGATGATCCCCCGCGGCCGCTCGGCGATCCGCCGCGCGTTCACCTCCGGCACCACCAGCGGGACGTCCGGATCCATCCGCCAGGCCGAAGAGTTGTCGATCACCACCGCGCCCTCTTCGGCCGCCCGCGGCCCCCACTCCCGGCTCCGGCTCGCGCCCGCGGAGAACAGCGCAATGTCGCACCCCCGGAAGACGCCCGGAGCCGGCACCTGCACCGTCCATTCCCGGCCACGCCAGGACACCTGCTTGCCCGCCGACCGTTCCGAGGCCAGCAGCACCAGCTCATCGACCGGGAACGCCCGCTCCTCCAGCACCTGGAGCATCGTCCGGCCCACCTCGCCCGTCGCACCCAGGATCGCGACCCTCATGCTTCCGCTCCTCCCAGCCCGAAAGCATCGTGAAGCGCCCGCAGCGCCCGCTCCTCATGCGCCTCATCGACCAGGAGCGCGATCGAGATCGCGGACGTCGACAGCGCGTACACCTCGAGCCCGGCGTCCATCAGCGCCTGGAACGTCCGCGCGAAGACGCCCGGCTGCCCGTGCATCCCGCTCCCCACCAGCGCGATCCGGGCCAGACCCCGCCGCACGTCGATCCCTTCCGCCCCCAGCTCCGCCGCGAGCGCCTCGCACGCCGCCTGCGCCTCCGGGAGGAGCGATTCCGGCAGCGTCATCTGGAGCTGCCGCCGCCCATCGGGGCGGTCCGCCAGGACCACCATGTCCAGACTCACTCCGGCCGCCGCCAGACGCGAGAGGATCTCGGTCGTCTCCCGCATCCCCTGCGGAAGCCCCCGCAGCGTCAGCCGGGCATGGCCGCGCTCCGACGCCAGCCCCGTGAGCGCCAGTTCCTCCATCCCCGGTTCTTTGCGCGTGATCAACGTACCCCCCTCGTTGTCGTCTCGGAAAGAGGAAAGGACCCGGATCGGCACCTGGAAACGAGCTCCGATCTCGACCGCCCGCGGGTGCATGACCTGTGCCCCCGAGGCGGCCAGCTCCACCATCTCACCGTAGTCGATGCACTCGATCCGTCGCGCGTTCGGCACTCGCCGCGGATCGGCCGTGTAAACCCCATCCACGTCGGTGTAGATGTCGCAGCGCTCCGCCCCCAGCGCCGCCGCCAGCGCCACCGCCGTCGTGTCCGAGCCGCCCCGCCCCAGCGTGGTGACCTCCTTGTTGTTCCGGCTCACCCCCTGGAACCCCGCCACGATCACCACCCGCCCCCGCTCCAGCTCCTCCCGGATCCGGGTCGCCCGGATCTCCTCGATCCGGGCGACCGTGTGCACGTCGTTCGTGATGATCGCCGCCTGCGACCCCGTCAGGCTGATCGCCTCCACCCCCAGCTCACGCACCGCCATCGCCACCAGCGCCATGGCGATCCGTTCCCCGGCCGTGAGCAGCATGTCCAGCTCCCGGGGATGCCGCCGACGCGGGTCCGGCGAGACCGACCGCGCCAGCGAGAGCAGCTCATCCGTCGTGTCCCCCATCGCCGACACCACCACCACCAGATCGTGCCCAGCCTGCCGCGCCGCCACCACCCGCCGCGCCACCCGCTGGATCCGCTCCGGCGTCCCGACCGACGTGCCACCGAACTTCTGAACCAGTAATCCCATACGATCCTTCCCGCCCCGACTCCGGCCCATCCCCCGCTCCACACCCCGGCCCCCGGGCTCACGAAAACCGCTCAGAACACCCTCAGGTTAATGTACTTCCTCGGATTCTCCTTGAAATCCCTCAGCAGCTCCTGCAGCAGCGCGTTGCTCTCCACCAGCCGCGCGTAGAGCGTCGTGTCCTGCGCCAGCCGCCCCAGCGTCCCCTCCCCCTGCTGCATCGACCGCGCAACCGCACCCACGATACGGACCGTGCTGTCCGCCGCCGCCACCGTCGTCCGGAACTCCCGACTCGCCGCCAGCAGCAACGCCGACAGCGTGTCCGCCCGCGCCGCCGTCTGCTCGATGCTGCTCACGATCCGCGTCAGCTCGCCCCCCGCCACCGCCGTCTCCACCTCCGCAGCGACCCGCCGCACCGCCTCCGCCGCCTCCCCCAGCGTCTCCGTCGCACTCTCCAGGTTCCCCGCCACCTCCCGCGCCGTCCGCTGCTGCGCCTCGATCAGCTTCCCCAGCTCCTCGCTCACCTGCTGGATATTGCCGATCGCCTCACGGATGTTCCGCGCCGTCTCCTCCGTGAACGCGATCTCGATCCGCTCCGTCAGCACCGCCAGATTCTGCGCGATCCGGTCCGCCACCGCCGTCAGACGCGACATGTCCGGAAGCGAATACCCCGGCAGCACATCCGCGTCCCGCGCCTCCGCAAAGCTGTAGAACGGCAAACTCGAGCGCGCGTAGATCTCCGCCTGCCAGTCCCCGAACATCGACTCCGGCGACAACAGCACCACCGGATCCTCGGGGAGCACCACGTCGTCCCGGATCCGCATCGTCACCAGCACTCCCTCCCCCTCCGGCTCCAGCGCAATGTCCTCCACTCGCCCGATCGCCACCCCGCGCAGCTTGACGTGCGCCCCCTTCATCAACTGGCCCACTTCCCGAAAGCGCGCCCGAATCTCCCGCTCCTCCCGCCCAAAACCCGATCCCGCCAGCCACATCGTCCCCAGGAAGAGCAGCAGCACGCCGGCAAGGCTCACCGCGCCCACGGTGATCTCCGTGCGCCGCCTCATGCAATCGCCTCCAGCTCAGGGCGACCCTCGACGAACGCACTCACCACCGGGTCCGTCGTCTGCCGGATCTCCTCCGGCGTCCCGATGAACCGGATCCGCCCCTCGTACAGCATCGCGATCCGGTCCGCGACCCGGTACGCACTCTCCATATTGTGCGTGATGACGACGCTCGTCACTCCCAACTCTTCGTCCATCTTCAGGATGAGCTGGTCGATCACCGCCGTCGTCACCGGATCCAGCCCCGTCGTGGGCTCATCATACAGCAGATACTTCGGGCGAGTCGCGATCGCCCGCGCAAGCCCCACCCGCTTCCTCTGCCCGCCCGACAGCTCCGCCGGGTACGCATCCTCGTACCCCTCGAGCTCGACCAGCCGCAGCGACTCCGCCACCCGCGCCCGGATCTCGCTCTCGTCCATCTCCCGGATGCGCCGGAGCCCCATCGCCACGTTCTCCGCCACCGTCATCGAGTCGAACAGGGCCGCAAACTGGAAAACGTACCCGATTCGACGCCGTAGCCGGTTCAGCTCCTCCCGTGACAGCCGCCCCACGTCCTGGCCATCCACCAGCACCTTCCCCGCATCCGGCACCACCAACCCCACGATCGTCTTGAGCAGTACCGACTTCCCCGCACCCGAGTGCCCGATCACCACCAGCGTCTCCCCCTCCCGCACCTCGAGCGAGACTCCTGCCAGGACCACCCGCTGCCCGAACGACTTCTCGACGCCGATCAGCTGGATGCTCATAGTAGCACCGCAGCCCAGAAGGCATCCAGGGCCAGGATCAACACGCTGCTGGTCACCACCGCCCGCGTGGTCGCACGCCCCACCGCCTCCGCCCCACCACCCGCATGGAACCCGTAGTAGCACCCCAGCGCCGTGACCGTCAGCCCGAACGACGCCGCCTTGATCAGCGAGTAACGCACGTCGAACGGCTGGAAGAACAGCCGGAGCCCTTTCACGAACTCCGGCGTCGACATGTCCAGCAGGTTGATCGAGGTCGCCCACCCGGCCAGGATCCCCACCGCATCCGCGAACGCGACCACGATCGGGAACATGATCACGCCCGCCAGCAGCCGCGGGACCACCAGATACGCCACAGGATCGTACGCCAGCGTCTCCAGCGCGTCGATCTGCTCCGTCACCTTCATCGTGCCCAGCTCCGACGCGATGCTCGCCCCCACACGCCCCGCCAGCGCCAGACCCGTCAGCACCGGCCCCAGCTCCAGGATCATCGTCTTCCCCACCAGGGTCCCCACGAAGTACAGAGGGATCGCCCCGGTGAAGGTGTACGAAGCCTGCAGCGCAAGCACGATTCCGGTGAACGCGGCAATGAAGAGGGCGATAGGCAGCGAGTCGACACCGAGGCGGGCCATCTGCAGCACGAGGAGCCGGCCCCACGTCGAGACGTCGCGGAACGCACGCGCCGTTTCGGCGGCAAAATTCCCGAATCGACCGAACCCGGCGACCAGGTTGACCGCTGACCGACCCACCCACGCCAGCGTAGCGCTCCAGCCCTGGATCATGAGTCCTAACATATCTTTTTTGTTACACCTCTGTCCACCCCGGAGCCTGGCCGCATCCCGGCGGCGGCTCCTCTCCCCGGCCCGCGCAGGACCTCCTGGCCTGCGTCGGACCTCCACCATCTCACCGCGAGCGAAGCGATCCGCATCGCGGAATCCTCCGCCCGCTACGATCCAGGACCCGATCCGTGGGTCGGGTGAACGCCCCGCGCGCCAGAGCGTCGCCCGTCTCGCGACGCCGCCTCTTGCCCCCGGCCCGGTCACACAGCACCCGGACAGCCAGCAGGAAACCGCCGTGCCACGGCTGGCGCCCCAACGTCCTGCGCGCTGATCCCGGCCGCCCGGCCGCGAGGCACGGCTCGCCGCCGGCCGCCACCTCCGCAGCGAGCTCGCGCGACCCGGCCCGGCACTTGCACCTCCGCCATGGAGGGCAACCCGAGACCCTGGCAGGGAGGGAGTATGCCCGGCGAGGAAAAGAAGGACGACCGACGCGGCCTCCGCTACGACGACCTCCCCGATCCCGAGTTCCAGAAGAAATGGCGCGAAGCCAGAAAGCTGGAATGGGACCAGGTGGAGCTCGCCTTCCGCCACGGCCTCGAAGCCATCGACCGGTTCGCCGACCGGCCCTTCGATGAGGTGGCGGACTACCTGCGCCAGAGTTGGGAGGGAATGGGCGCCCCGGTCCCCTGGGACCAGGTCGCCGATATCGTCCGGAGCGGCTACGAACGCTACAGGGCCGGCGCCTTCGGTGATCTGATCGATCTCGCACCCGAAGCGGCCGAACGCTTTGAGCACCACACCTCGGGCGGTTCCTTCGTCGGCGGCGGACCGCTCGGCGATCGCACCTTCCTCGGCTCCGCCGAACCCGTCGCCGACTTCGAGGGGGAGGGCGGCCCTCCGGTCGAGGACGGCAAACGCGTCACGTCCGGGGAGGAGTGAACCAGCGCAGCTCGGGCACCCCGGGCACCGCCTCCAGCTCCGCGGCCAGGCGATAGTAGTGGAGAAGCCCCTGCTGCAGCTCCTCCCCCAGCGAGTAATCGAGCGAGCGCCAGTAGCGCAGCAGATGCCCAGGCTCGAGACCATGGCGCGCCGCGTGGCGCGCCGCCAGCGCCTCCGCGTTCGCCTCGAAGTAGGCCCGCGATTCGACCAGCAGCCCGTACAGCCGCTCGAGCTCCCGGTCCTTCTCCGGGCCCGCGGAGATCTGCCAGACGGCGAACGCGAACGGCAGGCCGGTCCATTCCCACCACGCCTCCCCCAGGTCGATCAGCCGGCGGGAGGTCACCAGCGCGCGCCGCAACGCGACGTCCCCGATCCAGAGCGCGGCCGCCGCGCCCGCCCCCACCGGATCCGGCTCCCGCGCCTGGTCGAACCACCGGTAGCGGACCGCCAGGCCCCACCGGCGCTCGAGCAGGATCCGCAGCAGGACGACCGAGGTGGCCGACGCCGTCGGGAGCGCCACGACCGCCCCGTCGAGCGCCTCCACCGGCCGGTCGGTTTCCAGGAGGATGCTCCCCACCGGGCCTCGCGAGCTGATCGACAGACCCGGGAAAAGGCGGTAACGGTCCGCGTGCCGCGCGTACTCGATGCTCGAGCAGGGCGCCACGTCGATCCGCCCCGCCGCCAGCTCCGCGTTCAGCACCGCCGGCACCCCGGGGACCAGCTCGATCCCTGGCGGCGCCCCCTGCTCGAGCAGGAGCGCATGAACGGGAAGACAATTGCTGTACTCTATATGCCCAAGTCGCACCATCACCGTGCTGCCCGATTTCGCGTCGACGAGGCGCTAACTTAGCCATGACCTCCCGGGGCCGCCAGGGTCGCCAGGTCGCGTTCGGCGCCGCCATCATCGCCGCCCTCTCCCTCGTCGCGCTCCTGATCTTCTTCCTCAGCAACATCCTGCGCTACACCCGGGACACCTACCAGCTGGTCGCCGTCTTCGATCAGGCACCGCGGCTCCGGGTCGGCTCCCAGGTCTGGATCAGCGGCTACCCGGTCGGGCACGTCGACCGCATCGAGTTCCTCCACCCCGGCGTCGCCGGCACGAGACGACTCGCCCTCATCCTCGAGATCCCGACCCGGTTCCAATCCTTCATCCGGCGGGACAGCTACGTCCGGATCAGCGGGTACCGCCTGCTGGGGGATCCAGCCGTGGACGTCATCCCCGGATCGCCGGGCCAGCCTCAGCTCCAGCCCGGCGACACGCTGCGCGCCCTCCCCCACATCACGCTCGGCCAGCTGCTGGCGAAAGGCACCGCCGCGCGTGCCGCGCTGGACTCGCTTCACGCCTCCGTCGTGGCGCTCGACTCCCTCGTCCGCGCCCGCCAGCCATCATTCCAGCGTGCCGGCGCCGCGCTCGATGCCGCCCGCGCCGAATACGGCCGGCTGGCCGCGCAGCTCGACGATGGCGCTCTCGGCCGCTTCCTGCAGGATTCGGCCTGGCAAGCCTCTCTGGCACGCCTCGATGCCTCCAGCCGCCAGATCCTCGACGCCTTCCGTCACGCTCACCGCCCCACGCCCGCCGCCGACACCGAGGCGGCGCTCCAGCGGCTCGTCCAGCGCGCCGAGCAGTTGAGTCAGCAGCTCGACCACCTCAAGACGCTCCTCTCCCAACCCAACGGATCCCTCGGCAGACTGGCCCAGGACTCCGCCCTCGCCGCGGCGCTCCGCCGCGCCCGGGCCCAGCTCGACTCCCTCGCCGCCGAAGCCCGGGAGGACCCGCTCCGCTTCATCTTCTAGCGCCGCTGCGCACCCCGCTGCGCCGTCGGGCAAAAAAAAACGCGCCGCCTCCCGGGCGCGGAATCGAGGGCTTCGGTCCGCCGAGCCGTCGCGATCGGAATCGCCGTGACCTGGTCCCCCGCAACGCCACCTCTGCTGCGCGAGTCACCGTGCTCGGATCGGGACACTCCCCACCCCCGCTCAGGTCCCGTGCCTCCGTTCTCGCCCCGATTTCCTCGACTCGAGAAGTCTGGTCAGGCCCGATCGCAAACCCGCTGCCGACACAACGTGCCTGGCTCGATGCCTCCACGCGAACCGGATCACCCAGGTCGACTGCCCGCACCCCGGCCGTCAGATCGCCACCACCCGGCCCCCTACCTCCCCCCTCCCCGCGCCGGCGGGTTCTCGTCCTCCAGCGTGAACGCCACCATGCCCTCCGGCCCGGACACCCCTGGCAACCGCGTCTCCACGATCACCCGCTTCACCACCTGCCCCGGATCCACCAGGGCCACCTCGAAATCCAGCCCCAGCCCCTTCGACGTGATCCGCGTCCGCACCCTCGAACCCGGCGCACGCTCTCGCCCCCCAGGATTCCGGAACAGCGTCTTCGTCGATTGACGCCCGCTCTCCAGCACCCGCGTCACCTTGATCCGCCGAAGCCAGTCCGGCTGATAGCTGATCACGTACTCCGTCCCTTGCTGATCGGAGCCGCGCCCTTCCCGGTTGTGGCGTGCCATGCCCCCTCCCGACGATCACCAGGGTTCGCGCCAGTTCGGCCAGTACCTGCCGCAGGTGGGCCCGAAACAACCCCGCGCCAAACTGCAATTATCGCGCCCCTCCCTGCCCCTCACACCCGCTCTCTGAGTACGAAACTTGCGATGCAACCCTCTCGCGGCGACCGCCCGGCTCCGCGTTCCGCCCGCGCCACTCGGCAACCCTTGGCTCCGGTTCCTCTCCCGAACCCCCTGCGCCCGTGACCATGTCAGGACCCCTGGACACTTGACAAACAACGCCGGTACAGCTATGTTATGTGGCTATCCACGTGGTTCAACCTCCCACGTCCTAAGGCGCGGGCGCGTCGCCGACCATGCCCGGTTTTCGTCTTCCTTTTCGTTCACCGACTGACTTCCTGGGGCGGCGTTGCTCGCCCGCTTCAACCCAAGATCTCATACCGACGGAGTGATCGTGGACATCGCAGAACTCAAGAGCAAGTCGATCGCTGAGCTCCACGCAATGGCGGAAGAGCTCAATATCGCTAACTACTCAGGCCTACGGAAACAGGACCTCATCTTCCGCATCGAGCAGAACCTGCTCGATAGCGATGTCGTCCTGCGCGGCGAAGGAGTGCTCGAAATCCTCCCCGAAGGATACGGCTTCCTCCGCTCCCAGGACTGGAACTACCTCTACGGGCCTGACGACATCTACGTCAGCCCCTCGCAGATCAAGCGGTTCGACCTCCGCACCGGGGACACCATCCTCGGGCAGGTCCGGCCGCCGAAGGAGGGAGAGCGCTACCTCGCGCTCCTCAAGGTCGAGTCGGTCAACGGGGACGACCCGGAGAAGGCCAAGCACCGCATCGCCTTCGACAACCTCCGGCCACGCTACCCGGAAGAGCGCATCCGGCTCGAGAATTCCTCGGGCGATCTCTCGATGCGGCTCCTGGACCTCATCGCCCCGCTCGGGAAGGGTCAGCGCGGCCTGATCGTCTCGCCCCCCAAGGCGGGCAAGACGATCCTCATGCAGAAGATCGCCAACTCGATCCTCGAAAATCACCCGGAGATCCACCTCATCGTTCTCCTCATCGATGAGCGGCCCGAAGAGGTCACCGACATGGAGGAGAACGTCAAAGCCGAGGTGATCTCCTCCACCTTCGATGAGCCGGCCGACCGCCACACCCAGGTCGCCGAAATGGTGATCGAGAAGGCGAAGCGGCTCGTCGAGCACGGACGGGACGTGGTCATCCTCCTCGACTCGATCACCCGTCTCGCTCGTGCCTACAACGTGACCGTCCCCCACTCGGGGAAGATCCTCTCCGGTGGCGTCGATGCCCACGCGCTGCACAAGCCGAAGCGCTTCTTCGGCGCAGCGCGCAACATCGACGGCGGGGGCTCCCTCACGATCATCGCCACGGCGCTGATCGAGACCGGCTCCCGCATGGACGAGGTGATCTTCGAGGAGTTCAAGGGCACCGGCAACATGGAGGTCGTCCTCGACCGCCATATCGCCGACAAGCGCATCTTCCCGGCGATCGACATCAATCGGTCCGGGACGCGCAAGGAGGACCTGCTCCTCGACGAGATCGAGCTCAACCGCGTCTACCTGCTGCGGAACTTCCTGGCGGACATGCCGCCGGCCGAGGCGCTCGAGTTCCTGCTCGACCGCATGCGGCGGACGAAGACGAACAAGGAGTTCCTGGAGAGCATGGCGCGCGGGTGAGGCTCGCCAGGAGCCGGACAGGAAGACGAACGGGTGCGGATCTCTCCGCACCCGTTCCGTTTTTCGCGCCCTGACCGACGCCGCGCCTGTCACGTGGTGAGGCGACTGCCCCCGGCGCCGTGGTCCCCGGTGGCCGCGGCGCCCGGGTCAGAGCAGGCTGGTCCGCCCCCGCACCAGGAGGTCGTACGTGGCCTGTTGTGCGGGCGAGAGCTCACACGGCAACGCCACGACCAGCACCGGGCTGGCCAGGTCGTCGGGGAGGTAGAGGACGAGGTGGCCGGGCTGCACCGGCGGCGCATACGGCCGGGAGCGCCCGCTGCGCTCGATCTCGACCGTGCGCCCCGGCCCGCCGAGCTCGCCCAGTAGCCGGCCGTACTCCATCCACTGGGCGAGGGGGTCGTTCGCCTCGTCGGCCACGCGCGGCAGGAGCACCTCCCTGTAGTAGCGGGTGGCCTGCTCGAATGCTCCGGGGTCCCGCTCTTTGAGGGCCCGGAGTCGTTCCCGGTAGAAATCCCGCGGGTCCTGGAACGTCCCCCCGGCAAGGGCCGCCTTCAGGCGAGCCTCGGCTCGCGCCTGGATCGAATCGCTCATCGCCCGGAGGATGAGACCGCGGGAGACCGACGTCAAGCGGCGGCAGCGTGCTCCATGCCCTGCCCGGGCCGGTGGCGACGGCGGGCACGCATCGCCGCTACTCTCCTCTCGTCTGCCCCTGAGCAGGCGATGGCCCGGCGCCGGCTCGTTCTCGTAGCGGCTGCCCTAGCGACGCTCCAGTCGCTCACGGCTGCCGCTGCATCGACCGCGCGGGCCGGGGACGCATCGGCCCCGGATCAGCCAGCCGGAGTCGCACGATGAACGTGGCGCCCCGCCCCTCCTGGCTCTTCACCTCGATCTCGCCCCCCATCTGGCGAACGAGCTCCCGTGAGATCGCCAGCCCGAGCCCCGTGCCCCCCGCCCGCCGGCCCGGCTCGCGGACGATCTGATAGAACGGCCGGAAGATCGCTTCGAGCTGGTCGGCGGGGATCCCAGGCCCGCGATCCGTGACCGATATCGTCCCCCAGCGCTGCCCGCCCACCGTCATCACCGAGGCGTGCATCACGATCCGCTTGCCCGCCGGCGTATACTTCACCGCGTTTTCCAGCAGATTGACCAGGACCTCGCGGAGCCGGTCGGGGTCCGCCTGCACCCACATCTGGCGCGCCGGACGAACGACCAGCGCCTGGCCCTTGACCAGCGCCTCCGGCCGGACGATGAACGCCGCCTCCGCCATCACCGGACCGACCCGCACCGGCCCCGTCCGCAGCTCCCCCGCCCCCGTCGTCAGCCGCGCCATCTCCAGCACCCGCTCGACCAGCGACAGCAGGTGATGGCCGCTCACGCGAATCCGCTCGACCGCCTCCCGCTGCCGCTCCGAGATCGGGCCCAGAACGCCCAGCTCCAGCACCTGGGCGTACGCCTCGATCGCATGGAGCGGCGAGCGCAGGTCGTGCGCCAGCGTGGCCAGCGCCTTCTCGCTCGACGCCCTGCCCGCCTCCGCAGAGCTCGCCAACTCCCCGAATCCGCCGAGCTCCTCCTCCCCACCCGGCGAGGCGTGCCCCAGCGCCACCCCGACCTGCCCCGCCAGCGCCGAGAGCAGCAGCGCGTCCTCCTCCTCGTACGGCCGGCCCGGCGGCCGCGCCACCGCGAGCAGCCCCCCGACCTGCCCGCGCACCACCACAGGAACCTCCAGGAAACACCGCTCGGGACGATCCCCGAACAGCCGCCTCACACCGGGGATGAACTTCCCGTCAGGCGCCTCCGCGAACTCCGCCGCCGCTGCCTCATCCACCCCATACGCCGCACGGACCCGCAGCCGATTCTCGCCTCTGTCCAGGAGCAGCAGGACGACCCCGTCCGCCTCGAACAGCTCCGCACCCCGCACGACCGCCAGTTGCAGCAGCTCATCCAGCGAGGCCGCATAGGTCAGCGCCCGGCTGACCTCGGTGAGCTTACGGAGCTGACGGATGCGGACTTCGTCCTCAGCCGTGCTCACGTGCGCGCCCCGTCAGACGCTTTCCAACCGTCCGCGCCCGCCGTCCACCCCACCCCACTCCCGAACGGATTCGCTTCGCTCGCTGCTGCACCCGACCACACCCTGGCCGTCGGCCCGGACCGGACCGCCGTCGCCACACGGACAGCGCCAATCTCCAGGCCCCCAGCACGCCGCGCCCGGAAGAAGCCCGACACCCCGACCGCCCGAGCACGCACACGAGGCTGCATCGCCGTATGACCGGCCTCGCGACCGCTCGCCCTGTGCGCCATCGCGATGCGCCGGGTTCGGGTCATTCTCTTCATACGGCCAGGGGAACCCACCTCGTCTTGGTACAGGTAAACGGAAGGCAAAACTTCTCGGAAGGCAGGTCAAGAATACCGCAGACTCTCAGCGGAATCAAGTCTCTTCTTCCGCCGAAATCGCAGCATTTTTCGGCCCCGCCACCACCCCGCGCCTCCCGGCCCGGCGAACCACGCGCCCCGATCGCTCTAACCGGGCCCGCCCGGGCCGAGAGGCTCCTCCCCCTAACAGACTACGACGCCTAGCGGACTACCACGCCACACGCGATCCGCGCACCCGCGTTGCCCGCAGGGTCCGTCCTGTAGTCGTCCGCACCCGCGTGCACCACCAGCGCCGAGCCATTCGCATCGAAAAGCGTCGCCTGCCCCTGCCCCAGCGTGACCCGCGGGATCAACACCTCGAACGTCAGCCGCCTCGTCTCCGGCACGTGGATGTTCGGCGTGTCACCGGCGTGGGGCCCGGACGGATTCAGGATCCCGTGCTGGCGACCGAAAGGATTGTAATGCCCGCCCGCCGACTGGAACGACGGCGGATCGCAACGCCCGACCTCGTGCACATGGAACGCGTGCACGCCCGGGGGCACGTTCGTCAGCTCCGTACGCACCAGCACACCATCCGGCGTCTGAACCAGCGTCGCCACGCCGACCTGCCGCCCGGCGCTGTCCCGAAGCACGGCCCGGGCCGTGTCCGGCTGCTGGGCCCCACCCCGGCTCGCCGCCCCGCCCCCGTTCAGAGCCATGGCCGTACCCGCCAGCCCCAGTAACACCGAGCCGGCCACCACGAGAGTAGCACGACGCATACAACGACCTCCCATGCCTAGTGTTGACCGCGGATGGGCCGCCGCAACGCGACCGACCCGACTGGTAGCGAATGTGTGAATATGGGGCCTCCCCGCACTCCGGCCAACCCCGGCTCCCCGCCCCGCGATCCGACTGAGGACAGGAGACCGTGCCCGCGAAAAAAGAGAGCCGGGCCACCGTATGGCGCCCCGACTCGCCAACAGCGCTCGGTCCCTTCTCCCCAGAACCCGGCGTCAGCGCCTAGATGTCCAGGTTCTTCACGTACTGCGCGTTCTCCTCGATGAACCGCCGCCGCGGCTCGACATCCTCCCCCATCAGCGTCGAGAAGATCTGGTCCGCCAGAACCGCATCCTCGAGCGTCACCTGCAGGATCGTCCGCGTCTGCGGATCCATCGTCGTCTTCCAGAGCTGGTCGGGGTTCATCTCGCCGAGCCCCTTGTACCGCTGCACCACCACGTTCTTCGCATCCCCCTTGCCATTCCCGCCACCCAGCCGCTGCAGGAGCTGGTCACGCTCCTCGTCCGAGTAGGCGTAGTACTCCTCCTTCCCCTTCGCCACCCGGTACAGCGGCGGCTGCGCGATGTAGATCATCCCCTCCTCGATGAGCTGCCGCATGTGCCGGTAGAAGAACGTGAGCAGCAGCGTGCGGATGTGCGCGCCGTCCACATCGGCGTCGGTCATGATGATGATCTTGCCGTAGCGCGCATTCTTGAGGCTGAAATCCTCCTCGCCGATCCCCGTGCCGATCGCCGCGATGATCGTCCGGATCTCCTCGTTCGAGAGGATCTTGTCCATCCGCGCCCGCTCGACGTTCAGGATCTTCCCCCGCAGCGGGAGGATCGCCTGGAACGCCCGGTCGCGACCCTGCTTCGCGCTCCCGCCCGCAGAATCACCCTCCACCAGGTAGAGCTCGCAGACACTCGGGTCGTTGATCGAGCAGTCGGCCAGCTTCCCCGGCAGAACGCTCCCCTCCAGCGCGGTCTTCCGCCGGACCAGCTCCCGCGCCTTCCGCGCCGCGATCCGCGCCCGCGCCGCCTGGATCGCCTTCTCGATGATCACGCGAGCGACCGACGGGTTCTCCTCCAGATAGCTCGAGAGCTTCTCGTTCACCACCTGCTCGACCGCGCCCCGCACCTCCGAGTTCCCGAGCTTCGTCTTCGTCTGCCCCTCGAACTGCGGCTCGTGGACCTTGACCGAGAGCACGCACGTCAGGCCCTCGCGCACATCATCGCCCGAGAGCGCGTCCAGGTCTTTCTTGAGAAAGTTGTTCTTCCGCGCGTAGTCGTTCAGCGTGCGCGTGAGCGCCGCCTTGAAACCGGTCAGGTGCGTCCCGCCTTCGTGCGTGTTGATGTTGTTGACGAAGGTGAACGTGTTCTCGTTGTACCCGTCGTCGTACTGGAAGGCCAGCTCGATCTCGGCCTCCTCCCGGCTCGCCTGGATGTAGATCGGCTCGGGATGGAGCGGCTTCCGGGTCCCGCGCAGGAACTCGACGAACTCCTTGATCCCGCCCTCGTAGCAGTACTCCTCGCGCCGGGGCTTCTTCCCCTCCTCCTCCCGCTCATCCGTGATCGTGATCAGGAGCCCCGCGTTCAGGAAGGCCAGCTCCCGCAGGCGAGTCGAGAGCGTATCGAAGTTGAAGCGCAGCTCCGTGAAGATCTGCGGGTCGGGCTTGAAGGAGACCCGGGTCCCCGTGTCCTTCGCGGGGCCCACGACCTCCAGCTCCGTCAGCTTCTCGCCGCGCGAAAACCTCTGCCGGTAGGTCTTGCCGCCTCTCCGAACCTCGACCTCCAGCCACTCGGAGAGCGCGTTCACCACGCTGACCCCCACCCCGTGCAGCCCGCCGGAGACCTTGTACGAGCTCTTGTCGAACTTCCCACCGGCATGCAGCATCGTCAGCGCAACCTCGACGCCGGGCTTCTTCTCGGTCGGGTGGGGATCGACCGGAATGCCTCGCCCGTTGTCCACCACCGTGATCGAGTCATCCCGGTGGATGACGACGTCGATGCGGGTGCAGAAACCGGCCAGCGCCTCGTCGACCGAGTTGTCCACCACCTCGTAGACCAGGTGGTGCAGCCCTCGCGCGCCCGTGGACCCGATGTACATCCCGGGCCGCTTCCGGACGGCCTCGAGACCCTTCAGGACCTGGATCTGACCCGCATTGTACTCGTGCGGCTGCGCCTGCTGCTTCGACATAATCTCCAAGTGTGGATCTCTATGATTTCACGTCGATTCTACTACCCCGCACGCCAGCGTCTGTGCCGCCGGAACCGCGGCGAGTCGCCCTTCCCGGGCACACCGGCCGCCCCCGCCTGACCGCGAGATCCAGCCTTCTCATGCCCCCACACCCTGGCCGGAACCCGTCGGGCGTCAGCCCTCGTCGGCCATGAAAAATCGGATCCGTTTGATCCGGTTGCGGCCGCGCCTCCCACCCCTCCGCCCGGCAGATCCTTCGTCGGTCGGCTGACCTGCCCCCGCGCCGTCCCCCTCGTCCGCGTTGAGCCGCCGCAGGATCTCCTTCTCCATGAGCTTGAGCTCCATCAGCCAGGCACTCGAACGCACGGCGACGAAGAGCGTCCCGTTCGAGACCCGGACCGGGGTCGCCACCGCGGCCACCCGCTCCCCCACCCGCCGCGCCCACTCCGGAACCACGCGCGCCTCATCGAGCCGCTCCGCCAGGCCGGACTCCTCCAGGAACCGCTGCAGGACATCGCCGACCCGCTCCGGACGACCCGATCCAGGTCTCACGTGAAGACCCTCCCGCCCGCGATCCGCCAGTGGACCAGCGACCCACCCCGCATCTCCAGATCGGACGCCTTCGGCGCCGTCAGGATCACCTGGCCCAGCTCCTCCGCCTCGATCAGCTCCAGGATCCGCCGCGACCGCCCCGGGTCCAGCTCCGCGAAGATGTCGTCCAGCAGAACGAGCGGCTCCCAGCCCCGCGCCTCCCGCACCGTCTCGGCTTCGATCATGCGCAGCACGATCGCCGCCGTGCGCTGCTGACCCCCGGAGCCGTACTCCCGCAGGTCGATCTCGCCGGTCTCCGTCTCCAGCAGGAACGCCAGCTCGTCGCGATGCGGGCCGGCCAGCGTCATCTGCCGCTCCCGCTCCCGCGGGGCGATCCGGGCCAGCTCCGCCCGGAACGCCTCCGCCGCCTCCGCCACCGTGGGCACCTCCGTCCCCCCCAGCGGCACCGACGAGCGGTAGCGCAGGCGCGCCGTCGCCCCACCGGCGATCGACGCGTACCGCCGCGCGAAACCCTCCGCCCGCGCCGCCACCCACGCCGCCCGCGCCGCCATCACCCGCGCGCCCCACTCCACCAGCCCCTCGTCCCACGCACCCAGCAGCGCCGCCGACCCGCCCCGTCGCAGCACCGCGTTCCGCTGCCGCAAGAGCTGCCGGTACCGCTGCAGCGCCGTCAGGTAGCCCGGCTCGTTCAGCGAGAGCACGAT
This sequence comes from Longimicrobiales bacterium, assembly GCA_036564015.1. GTDB lineage: Bacteria > Gemmatimonadota > Gemmatimonadetes > Longimicrobiales > RSA9 > DATCLG01. The sequence goes on along the minus strand of DATCLG010000050.1, from coordinate 11,422 downwards.
GTCCAGGAACCGCCGCCGCTCGCCCGGCGCGCCCGCCACGATCGCCACGTCCGACGGCGAGAACACCACCGCGCCCACCTGCCCCAGCGCATCCCCCAGACGCTCCGGCTCCACCCCGTTCACCGTCACCCGCTTCCGCCGCGTCCGGCGCTCGAACGCGGCCGTCACCTCCCGCACCTCCCCCGTCGCCAGGTCCTCGAAGCGACCCCGCACGTAGAACGCCTCCGCCCCGAAACGAATCAGTTGCTCGTCGGCCGCACCCCGGAAGGAGCGAAAAATCTCGAGGTAGTAGATCGCTTCGAGGAGGTTGGTCTTCCCGGAGCCGTTGTCCCCGATCACCGCCGCACCCTCGGGCGGAAAGACCAGGTCCAGCTCCGCGAAGTTCCTGAACTGCCGGAGCCGCAGCTCACGGCACACGACAGAGGTCGGAGCAACCGCCATAGGACGGCGGCAATAATACCGCCGCCCCGACGCACCTCGCTACCCCCGGCCCCGCCTCACCGGCCCCGGAACTCCGGCGGCCGCTTCTCCAGGAACGCCCGCATCCCCTCCCGCATGTCCTCCGTCACCGCCAGCAACCCGAAGAGGCTCGACTCCAGCACCAGCCCCTCATCCACCGTGACGTCCAGCCCCCGATCCACCGCCTCCAGCGCCAGCGCGACCGCCACCGGCCCGTTCGCCATGATCCGTCGCAACAACGCCTCCGCCGTGGGCAACAGCTCCTCCGGGGGAACCACCCGGTTCACCAGCCCGATCCGGTACGCCTCCTGCGCATCGATCTGCTCCCCCGTCAGGATCAGCTCCAGCGCCCTCCCCCGCCCGACCAGGCGCGGCAGACGCACCGTCCCCCCGTACCCCGGGATGATCCCCAGCTTCACCTCGGGAAGCCCGAATCGCGCGTTCTCGCTGGCGATCCGGATATGGCAGGCCATCGCCAGCTCACACCCGCCCCCGAGCGCGTAGCCGTTCACCGCCGCAACGACCGGCTTGCGCATCCGCTCGATGAGCCGGAAGAGGTCCTGGCCCCGCCGCGAGACACGCGTCGCGCCCAGCGGATCCAGCTGGGCGAGCTCCTCGATGTCCGCGCCCGCCGCGAACGCCCGGTCGCCCGCCCCCGTGACGATGATCCCACGCACCGCCTCCTCCTCGGCCAGGGATCGGAACGCCTGCTCCAGCTCGGTCAGGCTGGCCAGGTTCAGGGCGTTCAGCTTCTCGGGCCGCTTCATGACGACCGTCGCGATGCCCTCCTTCACTTCGATCTCGAGGAACTGGTAATCGCGCGACATGGTAGGGGTAGGGCCGAGGGTGAGTGTTGAGTCACGAGTGTGCCGCCACGCTCGCAATATAGCCCGCGCCGGCTCGGCCAACCACCGGCCTCACAGGCCGGGCTCTCCGTGCCGTCGCGCCGGGATGCGTCTGCCGGCGGCGACCCGGGTGCGGAGGCGTTCCCGCCGGGCCGAGTCCGGGTCAGTCATCTCTCCGCGCGGGCGCCCCGTCCGGGCCCGAGGCCGGGGCCGGCGCTCCGCGGCCACACACCCCGTCTGCGTCACCGCCCCGACCCCGTCCCCCGAACGATCCCTTCCACGAGACGGTCCGGATCCAGCCAGCGCTGGACCACCTCGCGGATCTGGATCGGCGTGACCGCGCGGATTCGCGCCTCGAACTCCCGCAGGTCGACCAGGCCGTTCCCCAGCAGGAGAGCGCCGGCCAGGTCCGAGAGCTGCGCGGTGTTCGTCTGACCACGGATCTTCCAATCGCCGACCAGGTAGTTCTGCGCCCGTTCGACTTCTTCCCGCGGGAGCGTCTCCTCCGCCAGCCGCTCGAGTTGCTCGAGCAGCCCGCGGCGGGCCTCGTCCTCCTTCTCGGGCGAAGTGGCGATGGAAGCAACGAACGCGCCGGCGAGCTGGTAGGCCAGCGGGTAGACCGCCACGCTGTAGGCCAGCGAGCGGCGGCCCCGCAGCTCCTCGAAGATGCGACCGCCCAGCCCGCTCACCGCCGCCGAGAGCACCTGCAGCGCGTAAATGTCGGGGTCGTTCCGCGCCGGCCCCGGGAACCCCAGGACCAGCGCAGTCTGGGCTTTCACCCGATGCTCCGCCACCACCCGCGGCCCCGCCGGCCAGACGGGCTCGGGCGGCCTCCGGGCCGAGCCGGTTCCGCTGACGGGCTCCAGCGTCCGCGCGATCGCCGCCGCGGCGGCTCCGGGGTCCACATCGCCCACCACCAGAACCCACGGCCGGGCCTCGAGCACCTGCCGACGATGCCAGAGCTCCACGTCCCCCCGCGTGTGCCGCCGGAGCGCCTCCTCCCGCACGCCGAGAGAAAAGCCGTAGGGATGTCCGGGGAACGCGCCCTGGAGGAACAGGCTCAACGGGTAGCGGTACATGTCGTCCCGCAGCCGGGCCAGCCGACGGAGCGACACCGAGCGCTCGCGCTCGACCTCCTCCTCCGGGAAGACCGCGCCGAGCGCCGCATCCGCCACGAGCGACAGCGCGTGCTCGAAGTGCCGGCTCGGCACGGTGGCCATCCAGTAGAACAGGTCCGACGAGACGACCGGCGAGATCGCTCCGCCCAGCACCTCCATCTCCACAGCCAGACGCGCCGCGCTGCGCGTCTTCGTCCCCTTTACCGAGGCCTGGGCCATGAGCGACGTGAGCCCGGCCGTCTCCTCCGTCTCGTCCACCGCGCCCCCGAGGCCGCAGATCGCCATCGACACCAGCGCCGAGCGACGGCGAGGCTTGATCGCGACGCGGACCCCGTTCGAGAGCTCGTAGAAGTACACCCCGTCCTCGTAGCCCGCCTCCTGGTATGCGGCGTCGAGGCGGCCCCCCTTCGCCACCCCCACCCCCTCCACCCAGCCCGGCACCGCCACCCGCGGCCCCCCAGCGGCAGCCTCCCGCAGCATCGCCTCCACCTCCTCCGCCGTCCAGCCCAGCGCCTCCGCCCCCTGCGGCCGATACACCAGCACGGTCGCCCGATCCAGCGCCAGGTACTCCTGCGCCACGCGCTGCACGTCCCCGGGCGTCGCCGAGAGCAGGCGATCCATGTACTGCTCCGCCAGCCTCCAGTCCCCCAGCGCCTGCCACTCCGCCAGCAGATTCGCCTGCCCCTGCACCGTTTCCAGCCGCGCGAGCAGCCCGGCCTCGAGCAGGCTCTTCGCACGCTCTAGCTCCCCCGGCGCGATCCCCTCCCGCCGCACCGCCTCCACCTCCCGCCAGATCGCCTCCAGCGCCGCACGCGTGTCCGCCGGCGCCAGCTCCGCGCTCACCCGGAACACCCCGAGCTCCGTCGGCGTGTAGTTCCCCGCCGCGATCGCGCTCACCCACCCCGCCTCCCGCACCCCGCGGTAGAGCCGCGACGCTCGCCCCTGCCCCAGCACCGCCGCCAGCAGATCCAGCACCGGCGTGTCCGGATCCAGCGTCCCCGGCGTCCGCCAGCCCCACTCCATCTGCGTCTGCACGATGTCGCCGCACTGCTCCCGGAAACGGAAACCCCGCCGCTCCGGCTCCTCCGGCGACCGATCCCGCACCACCTCCCCCGCCGGCATCCCCCCGTAGTAGCGCTCCACCAGCTCGAACGTGCGCTCCGGATCCACATCCCCGGCGATCACCAGCACGATGTTCGACGGCCGGTACAGGTTCCGGTAGTACTCCCACACATCCGCCCGCGTCAGCCGCCGCAGCCCCTCCTCCGTCCCGATCCGCCACCGCCGCATCCGGTGGACCTCGAACATCTCCTCGTACAGCGACTCCGCCGCCACCGCCCCGGGATTGTCCAGCTTCCGCCGCGCCTCCTCGATGATCACCTCGAGCTCCCGGCGCAGCTCCGCTTCGTCGATCTTCGAGTTCAGCAGCGCGTCCGACTGGATGTCCAGCCCCAGCTCCAACGCCGAGGACGGCAGCACCGTGTAGTACGAGGTATAGTCGTAGATCGTCCCCGCGTTCAGGTACCCGCCCGCCGCCTTCGTCTCCCGCGCCAGGTCCCCCACGCCCCGCCGCTCCGTCCCCTTGAAGTACATGTGCTCCAGGACGTGGCTGATCCCCACCAGATGGTCCGGCTCGTTGAAGTAGCCCGCCTTCACGTGCGTCACGATGGCGACCACCGGGGCCGAGTGGTCCTCCCGCACCAGCACCGTCAGACCGTTCTCCAGCCGACGCTCGTGCGTCGGCAGGCGCGTCAGATACCTGCCTTCCGCCATCTCTGCTCCTTCGCTCCTCCCGCTCCGCTCGCCGCGCGCCCGCCAGCGGGCAACCCCCGTGCCGCCCGCCCGCCCCCTCACGGCGAGCCAGCCATGAACGCGACAGTATACCTCCCCGGCCCCGGCCTCGCATCGCCTCCCACCCGCCCCACGGGAACGCGAGTTGCCATGCTCCACCGGCAGCCTGCAACTCCCCGACGGGAGGCCCATCGTGGTCGACAAGAACCGGGCGATCCTCGAAGGCGCGATCCTCGTGGCCCGGGAAACCCGCGCCGACGCCATCCTCCTCGCTGCCACGCTCCCCGAGGAGGCCCGCTACCTCCAACAAGCGGTAGCCGGCGAACGCCGCGTCATCACCGGCGTCTCCGCCAGCGACGGCCGCGCCCAGCTCCGCGACACCGAGGTCCTCGTCCTCCCCGAGATCCGACTCCGCCGCCGCGGACGCGCCAAGATCGCTCTCCTCGAAAGCCTCGCCGCCGGCCTCCTCCACCCCGGCGAACGCGTCATCATCATCTCCGGCGGCACCGGCAACGGCGCCGTCGACCTCGACACCATCGCCGTCGTCGACCTCACCCCCGAAGAACAGGAGTTCCTCAGCGGCCAGCCCGACATCCCCCTCGCCGGCTTCCAGGACGTCGCCGACCCCGCCGTCTTCGACACCCTCCTCGCCCTCTGCGTCGAGCTCGGCCACGAAGGAAAAGAGGGAAAACGCGTCGGCCTCCTCGTCACCCTCGGCGACCACGAAACCGTGCTCGCACGCTCCCACCAGCTCGTCCTCAACCCCTTCGAGGGGCACCCCGAGGAAGAACGCTCGATCCTCAACCCCGCCGTACGCCGCGCCATCGCCGCCTTCTCCGGCATGGACGGCGCCTTCGTCGTCCGCGGCGACGGCATCGTCGTGGCCGCCGGACGCTACCTCGAGGAGCTCGCCCCGGAACACGAGGTCCCACCCGGCCTCGGCGCTCGCCACCGCGCCGCCGCCGGAATCACCGCCGCCAGCCGCTGCATCGCCCTCGTCGTCTCCGAAAGCACCGGCGACACCCGCGTCTTCCGCGGCGGACGACTCCTCATGACCATCGAGCGCACCGACTGACCACCCCACCGCCCTTGTCGGAGATGGCGCGAGCCCTGCCTTCATTGACGGACGCAGCCCGATGTGTCATCCTTCTCCGTCACGCTAACCTTCTCGTAACTGGAGCTGCCTGTGCTCGTCTACCTCAACGGTCAGTACCTGCCCCTCGAGGAGGCCCGCGTTCCCGTCGAGGACCGCGGCTTCCTCTTCGCCGACGGGCTCTACGAGGTCATCCGCGTCTACAACGGTCGGATCTTCGCCCTGGAGCCACACCTCCGCCGCCTGGCCGACGGCCTGCGCGCCCTCAGGATCGGCTTCACGGGCCTGGATGAGCTCGGCCCCATCGCCGAGCGACTGCTCGATGAAAACGGCCTCCGCTCCGGCGATGCCACCATCTACATCCAGGTGACACGCGGCGCTGCGCCCCGCGCCCACGCGTTCCCGTCGCCCGACGTGCCCCCCACCGTCTACGTCGCCGCACGGCCCTTCACCCCTTACCCGGCCGCCTACTACGAGAACGGCGTGAAGGCGATCACCGTGCCCGACACACGCTGGACGCGCTGCGACATCAAGACCGTCGCGCTCATCGCCAACGTGCTGGCCAACCAGCAGGCCAAGGAAGCCGGGGCGTTCGAGGCGCTCTTCGTGCGCGATGGCGTGGTCATCGAGGGCTCACACTCGAACCTCTTCGCCGTCTTCGGCGACACGCTCGTGACCTATCCCGCGTCGAACTACATCCTCGCCGGGATCACGCGTAGCATCGTCCTCGACATCGCCGCCGAGCTCGGCATCCCGGTCCGGCAGGGGCCGATCCTGGCCGACCAGCTCTTCGCCGCCGGCGAGCTCTTCCTCTCCGGCACCACCACCGAGGTGATGCCCGTCGTGCAGGTCGACGGCCGGCCGATCGCAGACGGACGTCCCGGGCCGGTGACCCAGCGCATCCAGCGCGCTTTCCGCGAGCGGATCTGAGCCCCGGCCGGGGGAACGGTTCCCCCGGCCCGAATCGAACGCAGCCCGGCGTGCGCGGAACACGGCCCCGCGCACCGGGTTACTCTTTTAGGCCGTCGTAGCCGCCCGCTGGCGGGCGGCTCCAGAACGGCACAGCCTCTGACGTCGGAGGTTCCATGGAGATCCGAATCACCCGTCGCATCTGCCCTCGCACCTGGGACGTGCTCCTGAGCACGGGGCAGTGCGTTACGACCAGTCCTCTCTTCACCGACCTGCAGGCGGAGTACCTGCAGGCCCTGAAGCAGGACCCGCCGATCCTCTGCCTGGCGGACGGGATGACCTTCGATGCGCGCGAGATCGTCGCGCTCGTTCCCGGCCAGCCGATCCTGAGCGACGAGATCCCGGGCTGACGGCGGCCGTGGAGGCCGCCGTCCCGCCACCCCATGGCCCCGTCGCCGCGATAGACCTATCTTCCTCCGTCGTCCCGATCCCGAGGCGGCCGTAAACCGAAGGAAAGCCGAAACATGGGCCGGGACCCGGGGTACGATATCCCGCGAGAGCGACATCTCTTGGACGCGAAAGGTTGGATCGGACGATGAGTCGCTCGCTCAACAAAGTCCTCCTGATCGGGAACGTCGGCGCGGAGCCAGAGGTGCGGGTCACCTCGTCGGGAGCCAAGGTCGCAAAGCTGTCCCTGGCGACGAACCGGACCTTCAGCGACCGCACCGGCCAGCAGCAGGAAAAGACGGAGTGGCACCGGTTGACCTTCTGGAACAAGCTCGCGGACATCGTCGAGCAGTACGTCCACAAGGGCGACCGGCTGTACGTCGAAGGGCGGATCGAGTACTCGCAGACGGAAGACGAGCAGGGGAACGTCCGCTACTGGACGGACATCGTGGTGACGGACATGGTCATGCTCGGGCAGAGCGGGGCCAGCGCTCCTGCGGCCGGCGAGGCGGCCGGGGGGGTGCGGCGCCAGCCCGCCGCGGCGCCCGCGCCGTCGCCGTTCGACCTCGAGGACGACGACCTGCCGTTCTGAGCGCCGTTGCGCCGGCGCGACCGGAGCCGGGCCGTTGCGCCCTCCCGGGGTGGGGTACCGTGGCCCCGGTCGGCTCCGCCGGGCGGCCGCCTCACGGCCCTGGCTCGCTCGCCGGTACTCTCCATCCCCGCTCCGGGCAACGCGCGTCGGTGCGGCGCCGACTCGTCTGTGCTCGCGTAGGATCGCCGCCGCCATCCGTTCGGGCCGCCCGCGCCCGACCCGTGGGACGCGCGCCGCCGCCGAGAGCGGGCGAGCGGCAAAGGATGCGGCGCACGGACGGGAGCCCGGGATGCAGACTTCCGGGCCGCCCGTCCGGCCCGGCCGACGGCGAGCCCGGGAGCGCGCCAGGCGCGGTTTGCCGAAAAAACGGAGCGGCCGGCCATGACCGGCCGGCCGCTCTCGATGCGCATCCCGCTCCACCGCCTACGGCAACGCCCGCCGCTGCTTCGCCGCCTCCCGGTCGGGCGGCAACGCCAGCTCCTCCACCACCTCGAGCTCCGCCGCCGCAAAGACGCGGGCGTGCTCCTCCCCGTCCAGGATCACGCCGTAACAGTGCGCATGGTACTCGCTCGAATCCACGACCGTCCCGATCCGGCCGATCGCGGAGGGATCCAGCGGTAGATTCGCCCGCCGAACCCGAACGCGCGCCCCCTGCGGGATCAGCGCGCCCGCCGTGATCGCCATCTTCGCCTCCAGAATGAGGTTGGATGCCTTTCCCCCATTTGACGGATAATGGCGAATCCGCACGGCCCGCGCAATCCCTTGCCAGCCCGCGCCAAGAGTCTGTAATTTGCCCGCCCACCTCGTCAGGGCACGCGAACAACCGAATTGGAGAATAGCCCGAGGAGCACGATGCGAATGAAGGTCATCCTGGCTACCGCGCTGGCGATCGCCGCGCTCTGGATCGCCATGGCGGCCACGGCGCTGTGGACCGCGGTCCGCGGATTCCAGAACGGCCGACCCGATTGGGGAGTGGGGTGGGGGTTGGTTGGTCTCTTCCTTCTGGCCGCCGGCACCGCCGCCGCCGTCGGTACCTGGTGGCACCTCTTCCGGGTCGCCCGCCGCGGCCACTCCTGATCACCTGGCCTCGGACGACCAGAGTCCCAGCAGCTCTTTCTCGAAGCGCTCGGGCTCCGCTCGGTAAGCTCGCACCCATTCCTCGAAGGAGGGGAGCCGCAGCCGCGCCAGGAGCGCTTCGGTCACCCGTTCCACCAGCACACGATACGACAGCCCCGCCGTCCCCGTCGGCTCGACCCGGCTTCCGGGTTGGCCGTGCGGCGGTGCGTCGTTTCCCGGATTCCCCCGAGGGGCACCATACAGCCAAGCCGCCGAAGGCAATTCGCCCCCGGCGGCTGGGTCGAGAGACGCTTCAGACCGACCAGGCTCTTCCCGGCCTCCCCCTCCCTCGCGGGAGGCCTGCTCGGCCAGCTCGTAAATCTGATCCGGCGTCAGCTGGAGGAACCGGTCAGCTACCTGGGCGGAACACCAGTCGAGATACTTTGCCCGGAGCAGCCCGCATTCCGCGGGATCCATGATCATCGGCAAACCAGAGGTGGGGACCTGGGCTCGGCGGTTCTCTCCCTCCGGCGCGACGCCGGGCGCCCTTTCGTTGCTCCCCCGCGCCCGGCCGCGTCCGGCCTCGTAACCCGATGCGCTTACCCTACAACAGCCTGGCCCCCTTCGTCAACCCTCACGACCTCCCTTCCACCCCGGAATCCGGGCGCGACCGCAGATGCTCGAAAATCGCCCGACGCGTCAAGCCGTAAAGCAGGATACGGCTCAACATGTCAGGATCCCGACGCTGTACGTCTTCCGCCTCCGCCGCCACCTCCCGCGGCAAGCGCACACGCAGCTCCACCGCGCGCATTTCTCCAGCGTTCTTCGCCTCGAGCATCTCGCCAAACGATTGGTTCCGGGGACTCACTGCCGACCCCTCGCCACCCCTTCCACCCCCCTCGAACTGCTCCGCAAGATAGCCGCCCCTCCCTCCGACCGTCAAGCTGTCTCGTAACCTCCAGACGCCCAAATTGTTACCGACAAGTTACGTTATTCCAATGTTTTACGAGATCGTTACTTCGGAACTTTTGGCCACTCGCACACCTCCGGAACCGGCGGGCGCGATGCCCCGCCGCACCCCTCCCCGCCCCCGGAGTCCAGGGTGTCCGGGCTGAGGATTCCGGGCCCTGACCGGGCATCAATGCCCCGTCACGACCCGCTCGTGCTTCGACCGCCTCCGTCGACGTCTGCATCGCGCATCCCGGTCCCGGCGCTCGCCCTGCGCCGGGCGTCCTCGACCTCGACATCAAGGCCGGCCTGGGAGCGGCCGCGGGCGCCCCTGTGCCCGCGAGCGCGGAGGCGGTCGCTGCACGGCGGTTCGTCCCAGCGCCGGACCCGGATGCACGTCGGGCCCTCGACGCCAGGATGTTCTTCCCCCTTGCGTCGAAGGCCCGGTTTCTTTAGACTTCGCGGTGCCACCCAACGAAGTAGAAACCGCCCTCGACGCGGCGAGGAGACCTCGGGAGCCCGCCACTCCCGGGGTCTTTTCGTTCGTCTGTCGCTGCCCCGGCGAACCCCACCCGCCCCCCGCCCGGACGACCCCGCACGACCCAAAAGACCGCCCCCGCATCCAGGGTACACTTCACCCTTGACACGGGGGCGGCTCGCCGCTAAGCTGGTCTCCAGCCACGGAGGTCGGGCGGGCCGCCAGCCCGCATCGCCCGCGAGGGCCCCCGGTTGCCAGCCGGGGGCTCTCGCGTTTTTGCCTTCGGGACGGCCGTCGCTCGGCCACCCCCCACCCCCGCGGCCCGGCAGCCGCCGGTGCGAGGGCCCGGCCCCGCCGGGAAGCGGGGCGCGCTTCTCCTCGCGTCGTGGACGACCCGGCGGGCGCTCTCGGCGGCCCCGACAACACAACGCCTCCCGATCAAGGCTACACGACATCCTTGACAGGGAGGCGGTCCGTTGCTAAACTTGCCGGTAGCCAACCGAAAGCAACGGGTCGCCACCCCGACGCTTCTGAGATCGCCCCGCGGCCGCCAACCGCAGGGCGATCTTTCTGTTTTGTCGCCAACCGTCTCGCGACGGCTGCCCCGGTCCCCAGCACCGGGTGCCAGCCGGAGCTCGAACCGGGGGATTCAAAGCATAACGTGCCAGGGTGGAAAGGGTCAAGCATGTCGACATCCACCCCGCAACACCACGACCCTCCGGAGCGATGCGTTACCTCTACCCGCTGCTCTTATTTCTCCCGATCGCGGTGGCGCTGGAATGGCTCCATGCGCCAGCCGCGTGGATCTTCCTCACCGCCGCGCTGGCCATCGTGCCCCTCGCGGCGATCATGGGACGGGCCACCGAAGAACTCGCCGCCCATACTGGCCCGGCCGTCGGGGGGTTCCTCAACGCCACCATGGGGAACGCCGCCGAGCTGATCATCACGATCTTCGCGCTGCGGGAAGGGCTCGTCGAGCTCGTCAAGGCCTCACTAACCGGGTCGATCCTCGGCAACCTGCTCCTGATCCTGGGCCTCTCCCTCTTCGTCGGCGGCCTCCGCTTCCCTACCCAGAACTTCAACTCCCGGGCGGCCGGCACGTCAGCGGCCATGATGATCCTCGCCGTCATCGGCCTGGTCCTGCCTGCGCTCTACGCGGCCACCCACCCGCAGGGCGGCGCCGGGAAGACGTTGAGTCTCTCGATCGCCGTAGCCGCGATCCTGATCGCCGTCTACGCGGCGAGCCTGCTCTTCACCCTCCACACCCACCGGAGGCTCCTGGGCCCGGCGGGCGAGGTGGCCGGGGCCGCCCACGAGGAGGAACCCGTCTGGTCCATCCGCCGCGCGGCCACCCTGCTCGTCCTCGCGACCGCGGGCGTGGCCCTCATGAGCGAGCTGCTGGTCGGCGCGACGGAGGAGGCGATCGCGGCGCTCGGCCTGAGTGAGCTCTTCGTCGGCGTCATCGTGATCCCGTTGATCGGCAACGCGGCCGAGCACGGGGCGGCTATCCTCATGGCGGCGAAGAACAAGATGGACCTCGCGCTCGGGATCGCGATCGGCTCCAGCACGCAGGTGGCCCTGTTCGTCGCGCCCGTCCTGATCTTCGTGGCGCTCGCGTTCGGTCAGCCGATGGACTTCGTCTTCACCGACCTGGAGGTCCTGGCCGTGGCGCTGGCCACCGCGGTC
>DATCLG010000049.1:0-13266 GCA_036564015.1 Longimicrobiales bacterium | reverse complement strand
CAACCGGCTCATCCACCCCCGCGGCTGGCGGGCGTTCATGGAGTACGGGAACGGGATCATGGGCGACATGGGGATCCACATGCTCGACATGGCCCGCTGGATGCTGGGCCTCGGCTGGCCGAAGCGGATCTCCTCCACCGGCGGGATCCTGGTCGACAAAGCGAGCAAGGCCAACATCCCCGACACCCAGACCGCCACCTTCGACTTCGGCGATGTGACCATCGTCTGGCAGCACCGCACGTGGGGGCATCCGCCGGACCCGAAGTACCCCTGGGGCGCGACGTTCTACGGGGACAAGGGCACGCTCAAGGTGAGCGTCTTCAGCTACGACTTCACCCCCGTCGGTGAAGGCCAGCCGATCCACCGCGACGTGACGTACGAGCTGGACCAGTACCCGGAGGACCGGACCGAGAAGGACCTCGAGCGCCACGTCGCGCCGGCGATCCGCTACCACATGCTGGACTTCCTGAAGGCGATCGAGTCCGGCGGCCGGCCGGTCGCGGACATCGAGGAGGGGCACATCTCCACCGCCTGCTGCATCCTGGCCAACATCTCGCTCCAGCTCGGCCGGTCGCTGACCTGGGACGCGGCCAACCAGCGCGTGGTGGGCGACGAGGAGGCGAACGCGCTCCTGCGGCGGCCCTACCGCAGCCCCTGGGTGCACCCCGAGCCCGAGCTGGTCTGATCGCCTGCCGGCTTGCCGCCAACGGTGGCGCCGCCCCCGCCAGGTCGGGGTGGCGCCACCGCGGCGTTTCCGGGACGCACAGATCAGGGCGCTCGAGGCAGGCGACCTCTTTACGTCCGTCGGGAACCGAACGAACCGGGGGCGAAGCGTGCGTCTCGCGGTGCCTGCCTGGCGCCGACAGCAGGGAAGCAGCGCGGCCGGCCGGCGCACCCTCGGCGCGAGCGGGGAAGGGAATCACCGGGCCCGCCCCGCCCGCCGCCGCCCAACCGGGAGGCGGAGCAGCAGAAGCAGGGCGAGCACCGCGCCGTAGGTCAGCGGCCGCCGGATCGCGGGCGCCTTCACCAGCCAGAGGAAGTGCAGGACGCCGAGCGCGGCGCTGACGTAGACGAGCCGGTGCAGCGCCTGCCAGCGCCGCCCCAGCCGCCGCACCGCCGCCCTCGTCGACGTCGCCGCGAGCGGGACGAGCAGCACGAACGCGGCAAAGCCGGCGGTGATGTACGGCCGCTTCGCGACGTCGGCCAGGATGTCGCCGAAGGCGAAGAACTGGTCGATGGCGATGTAGACGAGGAAGTGCAGCGTCGCGTAGGAGAAGGCGAACAGCCCGAGCGGACGCCGGAGCCGGATCAGCTCGTTCCAGCCCGTGAGCCTGCGGACCGGCGTGACCGCCAGCGTGGCCAGGAGCAGGATCAGCGCCCAGCGCCCGGTCCGGTGCGTGGCCTCCTGGATCGGGTTCGCGCCCAGCCCGCCGCGCACCGCGTCGAGCATCAGCAGGCCGAGCGGCGCCAGACACACCAGCCACAGCGCCGGCCGGAACAACCGCGGAATCAGCCACCTCGGCGGCCTCAGCGCAACCACGCCTGAGCCTCCCCTCACCCGGGATACGCGCGAACGCTCGCGCCAGCAAAAGAGCCCGCCCGGGCGCCGCCGCACCCCCAGGGCCCCCTCTCCCGCCCTAGAAGTGCTTCCGCAGGTCCATGCCCGCGTAGAGGTGCGCCACCTGGTCGGCGTAGCCGTTGAACATGAGCGTGTCCCGCCGGAAGAACTCGCCGATCCGCCGCTCCTTCTTCTGGCTCCAGCGGGGATGGTCCACGTTCGGGTTCACGTTCGCGTAGAACCCGTACTCGTGCGGCGCCGCCTTCATCCACGTCGTCACCGGCTGTTGCTCCACGAACCGGATCTTCACGATCGACTTCGCGCTCTTGAAGCCGTACTTCCACGGCACCACCAGGCGGAGCGGCGCGCCGTTCTGGTTGGGCAGGTCCCGGCCGTACAGCCCCGTCGCCAGCAACGTGAGCGGGTGCATCGCCTCGTCCAGGCGGAGCCCCTCGGTGTACGGCCAGTCGAGCACCGGCCGCCGCTGCATCGGCATCTGCTCCGGGTCGTAGAGCGTGACGAACTCGACGTACTTCGCCCGGGAGGTCGGCTCGACCCGGCGGATCAGGTCCGCCAGCGGGAAGCCGCGCCAGGGGATCACCATCGACCACCCCTCCACGCAGCGCAGGCGGTAGACGCGATCCTCCAGCCGGTGCGGCTTGACGAAGTCCTCGAGGTGGTAGACCGCGGGCTTCCGGACGTGCCCCTCCACGGCGATCGTCCAGGGCCGGGTCCGCAGCCGCTGCGCGTGCCGCTTCGGGTCCTCCTTGCCGAAGCCGAACTCGACGAAGTTGTTGTAGCCGGTGACGTCCTCGAACGGGGTGAGCTTCTCCTGCTCCTGGAGTTGGTGGGACGTGGCGGCCAGCTCGGCACCCACGAGCAGCTCCGGGTCCAGCGCTGCCGCGGCGAGGCCCGCCGCGGCAGCACCGAAGAACCGGCGTCGGTTGAGGTACGTCTCGTAGGGCGTGATCTCCGAGGAGGGGATCTCGCCGCCCGCTTTGATCAGCATGACACCCCTCCGGCGTGGGGTCGATCAGGAGGAGGCGGTCTGAATCCGCTCGAGCCTGGCCCGGATATCCTCCGCCGACAGCCAGCGGCCGCGCGTCATCACCCCGGCCACCCGTCTCACGTTGCTGATGTCCTCGAGCGGGTTGGCCTCGAGCAGGACCAGGTCGGCCCGCATCCCCGGCGCGATCGTGCCAAAGCGGTCTTTGTCGCGGAAATGCTCGCCGACGTTCCGGGTCGCGCTCTCCAGGATCTGGTACGGCGTCATCCCCGCGGCCCGCATGAGCGGGAACTCACGATGGATCGAGAAGCCCGGCACGCTGAACTGCTGCGGCGAGTCCGTGCCGAACAGGATCTGCACGCCGGCTTCGTGCAGCGCGCGCAGCAGCTGGATCCGGTTCTCGGCGATCCGCCGCGCCCGCGCCGCGTCGAAGTTCGGATCCGAGAACTGCCGCTCCTTCGCGCGGATCCACGAGTCCACCACGTTCCGCGGGAGGTAGCGCAGCTCGGGGTAGCCGCGCAGGCTGTCGAGCGGGATCGCGCCGATCAGGACCTCCCAGACCGCCATCGTCGGGACCACCGGCACGCCCGCCTCACGGGTCCGCCGCGCCAGCTCGGCCGTCCGCGCGGGATCGAGCGGCCCCCGGTCGCCGCCGAGGTACTCGATCATCCCGTCCAGGTGATCGATCGTCGCTTGCTTCACCTCCAGGGCATGGATGATCCCCACGTCCGCCGGAACGTGGCCGGCGAACGGGATGCCGACCTCCCGCGCCGTGCGGACGATCGCGTCGTACGCGTCACGCGGAATGCCCGGGAGGATCTTGAGCAGGTCCCACCCCTCCGCCTTCTGCTGCCGCACCCGCTGGATCGCCTGCTCCGGCGTGCGGGCGGTCTGGCCGGTGAAGCCCGGTCCCGCGACGTAGAGCGTGGGCCCGATCACCTCGCCCCGGTTCACACGCTCGCGCAGCTCGATCTGGCCGTCTGCGCCCTGCATCCCCCGTACCGTCGTGACCCCGTTGGCCACGTAGAGGAAGAGCACCGTTTCGGCGTACTCGGGCGACGACCTCGGCGACGGCAGGTGCCCATGCATCTCCGCGAGCCCGGGGATCAGATACTTCCCGCTCCCGTCGATGCGCCGCGCACCCGCAGGGATCCGCACCCGGCTCCGCGGCCCGACCTCGACGATCCGGTCCCCGCGCACCACCACCGTCTGATCCCGCAGCACCCGCTCGCGGTCCATCGGGATCACGTTCACCCCGACGAACGCGCTGACCTCCGCGTCGCGCGAAGGCGTCCCGCCGCCCTGGCCGAGCACGGGAGCGGCAGGGAAGAGAACGAGCGCACCGAAGACGACGAGGGCTCGCCAGCCCGCCGCCGCCTTCCGCAACCTAGCGGGAGTCCACATCGTTCACGCTCCCTTTCCCGACGCTTTCGCGTCGCCGAAGGTTTCACGCATGAGCTTCGCATAATGGGCGAAGGCGACCTCGGGCTCCTCGATCTCCGGGTGCCACGCCTTCTCCCACTCGAAGCCGTAGACGCCCTGGTACCCGCCCTCCAGCAGCACCTCCACCTGCCGCTTCACCGGCACCTCGCCCGCTCCCGTGAGCACGTACCGCCGCCCGCCCCGCCCGTCAGGCACCGAGTCCTTCAGGTGCACGTGCCGGATGAACCGGCCCAGCCGCCGGAACGTCTCCTCGGGGCGCTCCCCTCCGGCCACGAACGTGTGGTGCGCGTCCCACAGCAGCGCGACCGACGGCGAGTTCGCGCGCTCGAGGAGCTCCAGCAGCGTGGCTGAATCAGTGTAATCTCCGTGCGACTCGAGCAGCACGGTCACGCCCCGCTCCGCCGCATACGCGCCGAGCTCGCGCAGCCCCGCCGCCACGTGCTCCAGCATCCGCTCCCGCGGCACGCCCGGCAGCTGCCGGTCGCCGAAGACCCGCACGTACGGCGCGCCCAGCGCCTGCGCCAGATCGATGAAACGGCGGCCCTCCTCGAGCTGCGCCGCCCGCCGATCCGGCTCCATGTCGTGCATCCGCGCCGAGCTGCCCAGACAGACCACCCGCAGGTTCCGCTCGGCGAGCTGGCGCTTCGTCTCCGCGATCCGCTCGGGCGCGAACTCCGGCCGCCGGGTCAGGTCCATCTCGCCCTGCAGCCCGCGCAGCTCGATCGCGGCGTAGCCGTGCGCCGCCGCGAAATCCAGGATCGTGACCCAATCCCACTTCGGGCACCCGAGCGTGGAGAAGCCGAGCGTCAGGCGGTCGGCGGCCGGCGCGCCCACGAGGGCCCGAACCCGCATCCCCGCCAGCCCCGCGACAACGCTTCCGATAAACGTTCGACGATCGATCATCGTTCAATCCCCCGTCTGCGCGCGGCGTCCGGAACCGGACCGGTCACCGCGCAGATCCCTTCAGGCTCGCGAGATACTCCACCAGGTCGACGAGCTCCTGCTCCGTCATCCCGCGCTCCAGCCCGTCCGGCATGAGCGAGCCGTCGAGCGGCCGGCGCGAGACGATCTCCGACTTCGCGTACCGGGTCGTGACCCCGCCCGGCAGCCGGAGCGTCAGCTCACTCTCCGTCTCGCTGCTGATGATCCCCACGACTTCCGTCCCGTCTTTCCGGCGGATCACGTACCCCGTGTAGTCGAAGCTAATGCCCGCGCTCGGCTGCAGGATCGCGGTGTAGAGCGCCGGCTTCGAGAGCTTGCCGCCGATCTCGGAGAGATCCGGCCCGAAATCGATTCCGGTCCCCTCGGCCTGGTGACAGGCGGCGCAGGCGCGGGCGAAGACCGTGCGGCCTCGGGCCGCGTCGCCGCTCCGTTGCGCCAGCACGCCAGGAGGTGGCAGCGTCTTGCCGTCCGCGGTGGTCGCGGTCGGGGCCGGCAGGTGCCGCGCGGCGGCCTCCCGGATGTCCCGGCGGTAGGAGGCGAAGAGCACCGCCGCGGCCGACGCCTGGAGCTCCTGCGGCAGGCGCCCTTCCTCCACGAGCTGCAGCAGCCGCCGCTGCCCGGTCGGGCCCTGACCGAGCGCCTGCACGGCGGCCCGCCGGAGCGCCAGCGGCCGGTCGCGCGTCAAAGCGACCTCCTCGAGCAGCCCGAGCGCCTCCGCCCCGCCGGCGTGCCCGAGCGCGGCGATCGCGCCGTGCGCCGCCGCGGCATCCGAGCCGAGGACCACCTCGCGGAACCGCGCGGCGCCCTGCCAGCGCAGCGCCAGCCGTGCCGCCGCGACGCCCGCGTCGTCGCTCGGCCGGGCCAGCGCGAGCTGCACCAGCTCCGCCAGCCGGTCCTGCGCCTCGAATCTCTCGGCCAGCTCCACGAACCGCTGGGTGCCTCGGAACGCGTCGAGCGTCCGGTCGAGCGCGGCACGCACCTCCGGCCGCCCCGCCGCGCTCCCCGCCCTCAGGTGGGTCAGCGCCAGTGCGGTGATCTCGGCCTGCGCGGGGTGGCTCCCCTCGAGGAGGCTCAGCAGCACCCGCTCCCGTTCCGGCCCGCTATGGAAGTCGAACGCCCGGAAGTACCGCAGCCGGTCCCGCTCCGGCGTGGCGGGATCCCGGATCAGCTCCGCCAACAGCGGCAACGCGGCCTCCGCCCGCGCCCGCCAGACGATGTCCCGCCCCGCCGCCGTCCTCCACCCCTCGCCCACCCGCTCCCGCCACGCCGCGAAAAAGCGGTCCCACTGTCGGTCCGCGCCGATGCCCAGCGCCTCCAGGTACCAGCGATCCCGGCCATCGTACTGCAGCGCCAGCTCCGCCCACAGCCTCGCCGCCTCCTCCCTCCCGTCGTGCCGCAGCGCCAGCGCGACCTCCCGCCTCACCTGCGGCGAGGAGTCATCGACCAGACGCCTGGCGTAGGGGAGCACGTCCAGGTCGAGCCGGCGAGCCGCCCGCAAACCGGTGATCCGGATGTCCGGGTCACGGTCCCGGATCGCCTGGTCGATGTAGCGCGTCCCCCGCCCCGGGATCCCCGCGAGCAGCCAGAGCGCACGCGCCCGGAAGCGAGGGTTGTCCGAGCGCCACAGCCGGCCCAGCGCATCCTCCGCCCTGCGGCCCCAGCCCGCGAGCCGCGTGTAGGCCAGGTAGCGTATCGCCTGGTTCGGACTCCGCAGCGCTTCCGCCGCAGCCGCCGGCGTCGACAGGTCGACCCGCGGCACCCGGTACGGAACCCCCTTCGGCGCCACGCGAATGATCCGCCCCTGGTTACGGTCCCCCACGTTGTGGCCGCCCACGCCCGGGTCGTACCAGTCGGCGATGAAGAGCGAGCCGTCGGGCGCCACCGCGACGTCCACCGGCCGGAAGAACCGGTCCTCCACTCCCCGCAGGATGGGGACGATCGTCGCCGTGTACCCGGCCCCGCTCCGCCTCAGCACGTACGCCCGCACCACGTTCTGTCCGGGCTCCGCGTGGATCAGCGCGTTCCGGTACACCTCCGGCAGCAGCGATCCCTCGTAGACCGCGATCCCGGCGGGCGAGCCCGCGCCGGTCAGCAGCACGTTGGGAACCACGCCCGGGTCCTCCGCGTGCCAGTGCCGCAGCGGGATCGAGTCGCTCATCCCCGTGCGCGGCGTTCGCCACCCCGCCCCGGTGACCTCGTCGGTGTACCCGTAGTTCCCGTACTCCATCACGTAATTGACGCGCGTGGCACGATTGCCATCGTCATCGTTGTCGCTCTGCCACAGCGTGCCGTAGGAGTCCAGCGCCACCTCGTACGGGTTGCGGAAGTTGTGGCCCAGGACTTCGAAGCGGCTCCCGTCCGGTTCGACCCGGAACACCATCCCCTTGCGGTACGGCTTCCCCTCCGACGTCACCGGGTTGCCGGCCCGGTCGACGATGAGCTTGCCGTTCGCATCTTCGACGAACTTCCCCTCGTCCCCCACGTTGAAGTACAGCCGGCCGTCCGGGCCGAAGACGAACGCGTGCACCGTGTGGTCGTGGTCCGCGTTGTTGAGCCTGAAGAGGACCTGCTTCTCGTCCGCGCGGTCGTCGCCGTCCGTGTCGGTGAAGAGGAAGACGTTCCCGTACGCGGAGACGATCACCCGGTTGCCCAGCACCGCGATCCCCATGGCGGCGTCGATGTCGCGCCCCTGATAGAAGACCTTCTCGGTGTCGGCGCGGCCGTCGCCGTCGGTGTCCTCGAGGATGACGATGCGGTCGCCTTCGGGGCGGACGGGATGATCGGGGTGCAGCGTCGTGCGGTAGTTGTACCCCTCTACCACCCACACCCGCCCGCGGGCATCCACGTCCAGGTTCGTCGGGTTGGTCAGTCGGGGCGCCTCGGCGAAGAGCGTGGCCTCGAGGCCTTCCGCCACCTCCAGCCCCTCGAGCCCCGGGCCCGGGCCGCTACGCCGTTGCAGGAAGGCGGCCGCCGGCAGGGCCAGGAGCAGCGTGCACGCCGCGGCCGTACGCCGTCTGCGCAGAGCCATGCGATGCCTTTCGAGCGAAAATCCGCGGAATCCGGCGCCGTGCAGGCGCCCGGCGGTGCAGGGGAGCCCTCGAATCGCCGAGGCCCCGGTTTGCCTACACGCAGGCGAGGTAGCGCTCCTTCATGAGCGACAGCACCTCGTCCGGCGGCGTGCTCCAGATCTTCTCGTTGAAGATCTCCACCTCGATCGGCCCGCGGTAACCCGTGCGCTCGACCGCCGCGCGGATCCGGCGGAGCTCGATCACCCCGTCGCCCATCATCCCGCGGTTCAGCAGGACGTTTCCGGGCGGCACCAGCCAGTCGTTCACGTGGAAGGCGATGATGCGCGACCCGGTGCGCTCGATCTCTTCGTAGAGCTCCGGATCCCACCAGATGTGGTAGACGTCCGCGACCACGCCCACCGTCGCGGGATCGAACTTCTCGGCGAGGAGCCGCGCCTCCCGGAGCGTGGTGATGCAGGACCGGTCGCCGGCGAACGCCGGGTGCAGCGGCTCGATCCCCAGGCGGACGCCCCGTTCGGCCGCGTACGGCGCGATCGCCGCGATCCCGTCCTCGACCATCTTCCGCGCCGCCCCGATGTCGCGGTCCGGGGCGGCGCCGCAGACCAGGACCAGCACCTCCGCGCCGAGCTCCGCCGCCTCATCGATGGCGCGGCGGTTGTCCTCGATCCGCGCCTCCCGCTCGGCCCGGGTCGCCGCGGGGAACATCCCGCCCCGACAGACGCTCGAGACCCGCAGCCCCGCGTCGCGCACCAGCCGCACCGCCGCCCCGAGCCCCACCTCCTGGAGCTTGTGCCGCCAGACCCCGATGTAGGGGATCTCGTGGCGAGCGCACGCTTCCACGGCCTCCTTCAGGCTCGCGCGCTCGATCGTCGCCTGGTTGAGACTGAGACGCCCGATGTCCGTGAACGGCCGGGCGAAATCGGAAACCGTGCTCATTCGTTCTCTCTCGATCGCCACCCGGCCCCGGGCCGCGAGACCCGGGCCGGGCGAAGGCGCCGCGGGCCGGAACCCCGGCCCGCCACCGCCTCAGATCACCCCCGCCACCGCCAGCACCCGCGTCATCCGCTCCAGCGCGAGCTCCGGGTCGGCGATCAGCCCCGCCTGGTCCGCCAGGCGGAAAAGCTCGGCCAGGTGCGTGATCGAGCGCCAGCTCTCCGCGCCCCCGATCATCCGGAAGTGCGACTGATGGCCGTTCAGGTACGCCAGGAAGACGATCCCCGTCTTGTAGGCGTAGGTCGGCGGCTGGAAGATGTGGCGCGACAGCGGCACCGTCGGCGCCAGCACGCGCTGGTACGTCTCGACGTCCCCACGGTCGAGCGCCCGCAGCGCCGTCGCCGCCGCCGGCGCGATCGCGTCGAAGATCCCCAGCAGCGCGTCGCTGTGCCCTTCCTCATCCCCCAGGATCAGCCGGTCGTAGTTGAAGTCGTCGCCCGTGTACAGCCGCACCCCCGGGGGAAGCATCCGCCGCAGCTCGATCTCGTACCGATCATCCAGCAGCGAGAGCTTGATCCCGTCCACCTTCGCCTGGTGCTCGCGGATGATCCCGACGCACACCTCCATCGCCTCGTGCACATCCCGCGTGCCCCAGTACCCCGTGAGCTGCGGATCGAACATCTCGCCCAGCCAGTGGAGGATCACCGGCTGGCTCACCTGCGACAGGATCCGCCCGTACACGCGCCGGTAGTCGTCCGCCGAGCGGGCCGCCCGGGCAAGCGCGCGGCTCGCCATCAGGATCACCCGCCCCCCGTGGCGCTCGACGAACTCGACCTGCTCCTCGTACGCGCGCTCGACCTCCTCCAGCGTCACCCCGTCCCGCGGCGCCAGATGATCCGTCCCCGCCCCGCACGCGATCACGCCCCCCGTCGCCCGCGCCTCCGCCAGCGAGCGCCGGATCAGCTCCTGCGCCGCCTTCCAGTCCAGCCCCATCCCCCGCTGCGCGGTGTCCATCGCCTCGGCCACCGCGAGCCCGAGCGACCACAGGTAGCGCCGGTAGGCGAGCGTCGCCTCCCAGTCGATCGGCGCATCGTGGAGCGGGTCGTAATCCGCGAACGGGTCGCACACCACGTGCGCCGCCGCGTACGCGACCCGGCTCCGGATCGGACCGGCCGGCGTCTCCCACGACACCGGCTCCCTCAACGTGTACGGGGCCAGGCGCCTGTCAGCCTGCGGCAACGAGATCGTGAGCGCCATCCTTCTTCCCTTCCAGCAAAGCCTCCCACGTCAGCTCCGGCACGTCCACCCACCGCCGCTCCGCCCACGACTTCAGCCCGAGCTCCGCGAGCTGCACGCCCTTCGCGCCCTCCAGGAAATCGTGCGGGAACGGCGCATCCACCGCGACGTGGCGCAGGAACATCTCCCACTGCACCTTGAACGCGTTGTCGAATACCGTGTTGTCCGGGACTTCCTGCCAGTGCTCGTAGAAGTTGAATGGGTTCGGAATGTCCGGGTTCCACACCGGCTTCGGCGTGTTCACCCGATGCTGGACCTTGCAGCCCCGCAGCCCCGCCACCGCGCTCCCGTGCGTCCCGTCCACCTGGATCTGCAGCAGGTCGTCGCGGTAGACCCGCACCGCCCACGACGAGTTGAACTGCGCGATGATCCCGCCCTCCAGCTCGAACGTGGCGTACGCCGCGTCGTCCGCCGTCGCCACGTAGCGCCGGCCCTGCTCGTCCACCCGCTCCGGAATGTGCGTCGCGCCCAGACACTGCACCGCCCGCACCGGCCCGAACGTGTGGTCCAGCACGTACCGCCAGTGGGCGAACATGTCCACGATGATCCCGCCGCCGTCCTCCTTCCGGTAGTTCCACGACGGCCGCTGCGCCGGCTGCCAGTCGCCCTCGAACACCCAGTACCCGAACTCGCCCCGCACCGACAGGATCCGCCCGAAGAACCCGCTGTCCACCAGCCGCTTCAGCTTCTGGATCCCCGGCAGGTACAGCTTGTCCTGCACCACCCCGTGCTTGACGCCCCTCTCGCGCGCCAGCCGCGCCAGCTCCAGCGCCTCTCGCGTCGTCGCCGCCAGCGGCTTCTCGCAGTAGACGTGCTTCCCCGCCTCCAGCGCGAGCCGCACGTTCGCCGCCCGCAACTGCGTCGTCGCGGAGTCGAAGTAGATCGCGTCCTCCTCGTTCGCCAGGCAGGCCTCCAGGTCGGTCGAGTACCGCTCGATCCCGTTCGCCTCCGCGATGCTCCTCAGCTTCGCCTCGTTGCGGCCCACCAGGATCGGATCCGGCATGAGCACGTCCCCGTTGGGCAGCGGCAGCCCTCCCTGACGCCGGATCGCCATGATCGAGCGCGTCAGGTGCTGGTTCAGCCCCATCCGCCCCGTCACCCCATTCATGATGATGCCTATCCTCTGGATCGCCATCTTCGCCCTCTCACTCGTTCAATTCGCCGCCACCGGCTCCGCCGCCTCCGCCGGCGCCAGGCTCCGGCGCGGCAGCAGCAGGATCGCCGCCGCACCCAGCACCGCAAAGACGATCAGCGTCGTGAACCCCAGCGTGTAGCTCCCCGTCCCGTCGTATATCGAGCCGACCAGCATCGGCGCCGTCGCCTCCGCCACCCCGTCCGCCGTCAGGATCACCCCCATCGCCCGGCCGAGCACGCGCACGCCGAAAAGCTCCGCGGCCATGAGCGGGATCACCATGTACTCCCCGCCCAGCCCGATCCCGAACACCACCGCGAAGAGGTAGATCATCCCCGGCGTGGAGATGAAGAAGAGCATCGGGATCGAGACCGCCACCAGCATATAGATCAGGAGCATCACGAACTTCTTCGGGAAGCGGTCCGCCAGCCAGCCCATGAGCAGCCGCCCGAACAGACTCGACGCCAGCACCAGGGACGCCACCTTCGCCGCCTCCGCCTGCGCGTACCCATGGTCCAGGCTCAGGAAGAGCTTCAGGTGCTGGTTCGTCCCACCCACCGCCGCGATCGAGCACATGCTCCCCAGCAGCAGCAGGTAAAACGCCGGCGTCCGCAGGATCCACCCCATCGGCACCTTCTCCCCGCCGCCCCCGCTCCGCGGCGCGACCTCGACCTCCGAGGACTCCGGCGACTCCTTGACGAAGAACGCCATCGGCAGCGAGACCACGATGATCAGCACGCCGATCGCCTTCAGCGCCCCCTGCCACCCGAACGCGTTCGTCAGCCAGACCGCCAGAAAGGGCACCAGCGCGCCGCCGATCCCGATCCCCAGGTACGCGAACCCCATCGCCCGGCCCCGCGCCTTCGTGAACCACCGCGACAGCAGCACCTGGTTGGGGAGCGGCCCGCCGAAGACGTAGCCCAGCGCGTTGAAGAGGTAGAAGATGTAGAACCCCGCCAGCGTGTCGATCGACCCCAGCCCGATCAGCGCGATCCCCGCCATCGCGATCCCCGCCAGCATCACCCGCCGCGGACCGAACCGGTCGATGATCCACCCGGCCAGGAAACCGAAAAGCGGCCCGACCAGCAGCTTGCTCAGCGCGTTGCCGGAGGTCACCGTCGTGCGGGACCACCCGAACTCCTGGACCATGAAGTCGTAGAAGAAGGGCAGGCCGTACAACGCCAGCCCCACGATCGAGAAGAGCGCGAGGAAAGAGGTCGCCGCGACCTGAGCCTGCCTGGCGCGTAAACTCTGTGTCATGATCCCTCCACCCGCCCCGTTGCACGGGGCGCTGCTCCTGAGCTACGCCGGCTCGACCCTACTGGCCGGCAGACCGGGGCCCGTACCGGCACCGCGACGGGTCCGATACGACGAAGTAATTCTTGTAGTTGGTCGCCTTCGGGTCCGTGCACCCCACCAGCTCGAGCAGCTCCACCTTCCGGAACTCGACCGGGTGACTCTCGCTCTGCAGCGCGATGTATCCCTCGGTCAGCGGCTTGCCGTCCTGCTTGACCGCCGGGTCGAACCCGCTCACCACCCCGCCGCCGATCTGCGGCTTCGTGTACTCCAGCACCGTATCCCCATTCACGATGTGCCGGATCAGCGAGTCACCCAGCACCAGCACCTCCACCCGCACCCACTGGTCTCCGTGGTAGGTCTGCGAGCGCGAGTTGATGCAGTGGTCCGTCACCAGCCGCCCGTTCATCACCACGTGCGTGCCCGGCGTGCACAGGTTCGCCGTCGTCCGCCGGCCCGAGCCGGTCCCGCCGAGGAGCTGCACCTCGATCGAGATCGGGAAGTCCTGATCCTTCCCCATGCTCTCCGGCGACTGCGAATGCACCATGATCCCGCTGTTCCGCAGCGCCCAGCCCTCGCCCCCCGGCGCCTGCTCCCCCACGAACCGGTACTCCACCGCCAGGAGGTAGTG
>DATCLG010000048.1:0-5559 GCA_036564015.1 Longimicrobiales bacterium | reverse complement strand
TCGTTGACGGAGATGGCAATCCTGGCGGGGAGCTTCGGGTGGTTCCTGATGTGGTTCCTGCTCTTCATGCGGGTGCTGCCGCCGGTGTCGATCGCCGAGCTTAAGGAGGTGCTGCCGCCGCCGCTGCGTCGGCTGGCGGGGCGTGGGGTGCGGGAGGAGGGTAGGCGATGAGCGCGCGTGGTGAGGCGGGCATGCTGGCCGTGTTCGCGGAGCTGGACGCCGCGACGGAAGCGATCGAGCGGCTCCGGAAGGCGGGTCTGCGGGACCTGGTGGTGTTCTCGCCGGTGCCGCGTCACGAGCTGGAGCATGCGCTGGAGACGCCGGAGAGCCCGGTGCGGCTCTTCACGCTGGTGGGCGGCCTGACGGGCGCGGCGACGGGTTTCGCGCTGGCGATCTGGACCTCGCTGGACTGGCCGCTGGTGACCGGGGGCAAGCCGATCATCTCGCTGCCGGCGTTCGTGGTGATCGCCTTCGAGCTGACGATCCTCTTCGGGGCGCTTTCGACGGTGGCGGGGCTCCTGATCAATGCGCGGCTCCCGCGGGCGAAGTTGCAGGTAGTGTACGATCCCTCCTTCTCTGCCGGCCGTTTCGGCGTCTACGTGGTCGCGCCGCCGGGCCGGGCGCAGGAGGCGCAGGGGATCCTGAGAGAGAGCGGCGCGGTCGAGGTCCGGGAGCGGCCGGAGGAGGTGCGCGTTGGCACGCTGTGAGTTTCATCGGGCATTGGGGACGGGGTTGGTGGCGGCGCTGGCGCTGGCCACGGGCGCGTGCACGGCGCTCGACAATTTCCTGGCTTCGATCCCCATCTTCGCGTTCCTGCGGGAGGCGCCGTCCTTCGATCCGTACGAGGCGCCGCGGGGGGCGCCGGCCGGGGCGGTGCCGTTCGCGTCGCCGGCGGGCGAGCTGCTGCCCCCGATCCAGCCGACGGAGGCGGGGCTGAACGCCTTCGCGGCGACACCGTACGGCCGGAACCCGGTGACGCCGACGCCGGAGACGCTCGAGCGGGGGAAGGTGCTCTACGACACGTACTGCCTGGTCTGCCACGGTCCTGCCGGGAAGGGCGACGGCCCGGTCGTGAACAAGCCGGGCGAGACCGGGAAGTTCCCGTTCGCACCCAACCTCACGTTGCCCGTGACGGTGGCGCGGCCCGACGGTTACCTCTACGGGATCATCCGGGTGGGGCGCGGGCTCATGCCGGAGTACGGGAGCCGAATCCCGCACATGGACCGCTGGTACATCGTGAATTACGTCCGCCAGCTGCAGCGTGAGGCGGGAGCGGCGGCGGCTGGACAGCAAGCGCAGGGCGCGACGAGATAGAGCGAAGGAATCGATCGATGGCGCATGACATTGCGGTGACGGAGATCCCCGCGCGCAGGCTGGAGCGGGCGCCTGGCGCGGTGCGCGCGGCGGGCGTGGTCTTCCTCGTTCTGGGTGTGATCGCGTTCGTGGCCGCGCTTGCGGCCGATGGGGAGCGTGCGTGGCGGGCCTACCAGGTGAACTGGCTCTTCTTCACGAGCGTGGCCCAGGGCGCGGTGCTCCTGTCGGCGGTGGTGGCGATGGCGAAGGGGCTGTGGTCGCGGCCGATCCGGCGCTTCGCGCTGTCGTTCGTGGCGTTCCTGCCGATCTCGTTCCTGCTCTTCCTGCCGTTGTTCTTCGCGGCGGACAAGCTCCTTCCGTGGGTGGCGGATCCGGGGATCCTGCTGCACGGGAAGGAGAAGTACCTGAACATGCCGTTCCTGGTGACGCGGAACGTGCTGTTCTTCGGGGCGCTGGTGGTGGTGGACCTGCTGTTCGCGTACTGGGCGCTGCGGCCTGACATCGGGCTGGTGCGCGATGATGCGCCGGCGAAGCTGCGGGGGCTGTACGCCTGGTTCACGCGGGACTGGCAGGGGCAGGACGCGGAGGAAGCGCGGGCGCATCGGCGGGTGAGCGTGCTCGCGCCGGTGCTGGCGCTGCTCCACGCGTTCGCGCTGAGCTTCGTGGTGTTCGATTTCGTGATGTCGCTCGAGCCGAACTGGTGGAGCACGCTGCTGGGCCCGTACTTCTTCATGGCGGCGTTCCTGGGCGGGGTGGCGGCGACGGGGCTCGTGGCGCTGATCTACCGTGCGCGGCTGGGCCTGCAGGATGTGATCGGGACGCCGTCGTTGCACGATCTGGGGAAGCTGACGTTCGCGCTGTGCATCTTCTGGGCGTACACGATGTTCGCGCAGCTTCTCCCGATCTGGTACGGGCTCTTGCCGATGGAGCAGAGCTTCCTGGTGCACCGGCTGGGGCGGCCGTTCGGGCCGATCGCCGTGACGGTGCTGCTGTGCATGTGGGCGTTGCCGTTCTTCGGGCTGCTGAGCGCGGCGGCGAAGAAGACCCCGGCGGTGTACGGGACGTTTGCGGCGATCGTGCTGCTCGGGCTCTGGCTGGAGCGCTATCTGCTGGTTTATCCGTCGCACTACTGGCAGGGCGCGGAGATCCCGCTGGGGTGGCAGGAGGTGGGGATCGGGCTGGGGTTCGCGGGGCTGCTGGTGCTGGCGCACCTCTGGTTCGTGACGCGCTTTCCGATCTTCCAGCTCTGGCAGCCGCCGTCGGAGCTGGAGCTGAGCGGGCTGGAGGAGCCACCGGGCACGATCAGCGCGACGGCGGAGTAGGGTCGCGGCCGGTTCGCTGGATGTACTTGCGCACCTCGATCGCGATGGCGCGAAGCAGGCTGGCCTCGCGGACGTCGGGGCGGGCGCGGCGGATGAGGGCGCGGAGCGCGCGCATGATCGCCTCGGGGTTGCGCTTCTTGAAGAAGTCGATCGTGACGAGCGCCGCTTCCATGTCCTGGAAGAGGCGCTCGAGCATTTCGGAGGAGGCGGGCGGGGCGGCCTTGCGGTGTCGCGGCAAGGGGTGGCCGCCGCCCGGCCCGGCGAGCCAGAGCTCGTAGGCCACGAGCAGGACGGCCTGAGCCAGGTTGAGGGAGGGGCGGGAGGGGTCGGCCGGGATGGTGAGGACGCGGTCGCAGAGGTCGAGCTCGGCGCTCGAGAGGCCGCGGTCCTCGCGGCCGAAGACGAGGGCGACGGGCCCGGCGCCGGTGGCGGCGAGCGCGAGCAGCTCGGGGGCGGCCTCGCGGGGGTGCTGCCAGACGTAGGCGGCGGTGCGGCGGCGGGCGGACGTGCCCACGACGTGGAGTGCGTCGGCGAGCGCCTCGTGCAGGGAGTCGTAGTGTTCGGTGCGCTCCAGCACCACGGAGGCGCCGTGGGCGATCCCCTCGATGCGGTAGGGGTCGAACTCGGCCGGGCGCACGAGACGGAGGCGGCGCAGGCCCATGTTCATCATGGCGCGCACCGTCCCCGCGATGTTGACCAGGTCCTGCGGCTCGTTCAGGACGACGACGAACTGCTCCCGAAAGCGTTCTGCGTCCGCGGCGCTCTGGCCCTCGGGAGCCGGCAGCTCGAGCGGTGATTCCGTCATGGCTGCAAGGTTGGGGGCGTCGGGGCGGGGTCGTCAAGCGGAGGAGTCGACGGAGAAGGCTTGACAGCGATCGGCGCGGGTTGTATTGATGAGGGGTCTATTCTGTGTGACATCGAAAGGTGCGCGCGGTGACCATGCTTCCCCCGCTCCGAATTAGCCTTCGAGTACGACTTCGCCTTCTCGGTCTCGGGCCGGGGAGAGGGGGCAGTGCTGCGTGGGCGTTAGCGTGAGCGACGCCCACGCGCCGCGGACGCAAACAAACGCGGGCCCTCTCTCCTCGAGAGGGTCCGCGATGTTTTTTCAGTGGCAACCAGGAGGCCAGCATGGCGCGGATCGCCATATTCGACACCACGTTGCGAGATGGTGAGCAGTCGCCTGGTGCGACGATGACGCCGGACGAGAAGCTCCGGATGGCGCACCAGCTCGATGCGCTCGGCGTGGACGTCATCGAGGCCGGCTTCCCGGTGAGCTCGCCGGACGACTTCAACGCCGTGAAGCGGATCGCGAAGGAGGTCCGGCGGCCGGTGATCGCCGCCCTGGCCCGGGCGAAGGACGAGGACATCGATCGCGCGGCGGAGGCCCTGGAAGGGGCGGAGCGCTGGCGGATCCACACCTTCATTGCGACGTCGGACATTCATCTGAAGCACAAGCTGGGGATCACGCGGGAGGAGTGCCTGGACCGCGTTGTGGCGGCGGTGGAGCGGGCGCGACGATACACGCCGGACGTGGAGTTCAGTGCTGAAGACGCGACCCGCACCGATCTGGCCTTCCTCTGCCAGGTGGTCGAAGCGGCGATCAAGGCTGGCGCGACCACGATCAATATCCCGGACACCGTCGGCTACACCTATCCCACCGAGTACCGCAGGATCATCGAGACGCTGCTGGAGACCGTGCCCGGCGCCAGGGACGTGGTGATCAGCGTTCACTGCCACAACGACCTGGGGCTGGCGGTGGCGAACTCGCTGGCGGCGATCGAGGCGGGGGCGCGCCAGGTCGAGTGCACGATCAACGGGATCGGGGAGCGGGCGGGGAACGCGGCGCTGGAGGAGATCGTGATGGCGCTGCACGTCCGGCACGATGTGCTGCCGTACGAGACGGCGATCAACACGACGGAGATCTACCGGACGAGCGAGCTGCTGTCGCGGCTGACGGGGATCTACCCGCAGCCGAACAAGGCGATCGTGGGGCGGAACGCGTTTGCGCACGAGGCGGGCATTCACCAGGACGGGCTGATCAAGGAGCGGACGACGTACGAGATCATGAGCCCGCAGCTGGTGGGGGTTCCGCAGACGCGGCTGGTGCTGGGGAAGCATTCGGGGCGGCACGCGCTGCAGCAGCGTTACCGGGAGCTGGGCTACGAGCTGAGCGGAGAGGCGCTCGATCGGGCGTACCGGCTCTTCAAGATGCTCGCGGACCAGAAGAAGACGATCCTGGACGAGGACCTGCTCTCGATTCTCCACTACGGCATGAAGGACGTGCCGCAGACGTACCGGCTGCGGAAGCTGGAGGTGGTGTGTGGTGGGCCGAAGGCGACGGCGCGCGTCGCGCTGCAGGTATCGGAGCCGGGGGCGGCGGGGTCCGAGCCGGGGCGGCTGGTGGAGGCGGAGGCGGAGGGGGATGGTCCGATCGCGGCCGCCTTCGATGCGGTGAACTCGATCGTCGGGTTCCGGGTCGAGCTGGAGGATCTCTCGATCCGTGCGGCGACGCCGGGGCGGGACGCGGTGGGGGAGGTATCGCTGCGGGCGCAGATCGAGGGGAAGACGTTCACGGGTCGTGGGGCGTCGACGGATGTGGTGGACGCGGCCGTGCGGGCGTACCTGCACGCGCTGAACAAGGCGGCGCATGCGCAGGTGCTGGCGGCCAGGGCCCTGGAAGAAGCGAGCTACTCATGAGACGTGTGACGTCGGGCGGCGAGGCCGGGCGCGCGATCTCCGTGTACGACACGACGCTGCGTGATGGGACGCAGCGGGAGGGCATCTCGCTTTCGGTCGAGGACAAGCTGAAGATCGCGCGGGCGCTGGACGAGCTGGGCATCCACTACATCGAGGGGGGCTGGCCCGGGTCGAACCCGAAGGACGCGGAGTTCTTCCGGCGAGCGCGGAACCTCGAGCTGAAGAA
>DATCLG010000047.1:0-10698 GCA_036564015.1 Longimicrobiales bacterium | reverse complement strand
GATGTCCAGCCCGCGCGCGATCTCCGAGCTCACGATCACGCCGTTGTACCAGTACGCCGACCAGCTCCCGCCCATCCGCATCCGGGTGCCATCCACCGGCCCACGGTCGAAGAACGCGATCTCGAACGGGTTCGCGGGATCGGTGAAGTCGAAGACCGAGACGCCGCCCTGGTACCAGGCCTGGACCATCACGTCCCGACCCGGGATCGGGATGAGCGAGCCGTTGTGCGCGACGCAGTTCTCCTGTGGCGTCTGCGGCGCCGGGATCTTGTAGTAGCTCTGGAACGTGAGCTGGCGCCGCTCGTCGATCGTGAAGATCGCGTTCGCGCCCCACTCCTTCGGATCCGTCGCCCGGCACTTGGGCTGACCGCCCCCGCCCCATTCATCGCTGAACAGGATCTTCGTCCCGTCGTTGTTGAACGTGGCCGAGTGCCAGTACGAGAAGTTGGAGTCGGCCACGGCGGCGATGCGCTTCGGGTTGACCGAGTCGGTGACGTCGAGCAGGAAGCCATACCCTTCGCACGCGCCGCCCGCCAGCCCGATCTCCGGATACAGCGTGATGTCATGGCACTGGGTGGGGCCGGCGCGCGGGCCGTCGCCGTGGCGGCCCTCGATCTGGGCAGCGAGCTCATCGAGGTGACGGCGCAGCGCCGCGGTGTCGGCGGCCGTCGGCGCGCCGGTGCCGCCCCGCGCCCGGACGATGCTGTCCAGCATCGCCGTCACCACCTGCGGCGGCACCTGGATCATCTCGCCCATGACCTCGATGAAGAAAGCGCCCTGCGCCTTCGCCCGCTCGACCTCGGCCAGGTCCTCCGGCGCCAGGCCATGGCGAGGCGGCGCCACCAGACCCTCGAAGATGCGCGGCGAGCTCACGATCGCCGCGCTCTCCGGATGCGCGAGCGGCACCCGGATCACCTCGATCCGGAACAGCGCCGTGTTCGGATCCTCGCTCGGCAGCGCCGCGGAGCAGCCGGGCAGCTCCTCCGCGGGCCGGACCGGCGCCGAACCCGAGATGTAGATGTAGATGTTCGCCGTGTCCTTCGGGTCCACCAGCACCGAGTGCGTGTGCGACCCGCGGCACGTCTGCACGTTGCCCACGTTCTTCGGGTTGCGGATGTCGCTGATGTCGAAGATCCGCAGCCCGCGCAGCCGGTCCTTGCTGACCGCCTCGGGCACCCCCTGCGTCCCGCAGTCGAGCCGGCCGGAGAGCCCCTCACCGGAGACGAAGAGCAGGTTCTTGTAGACCGAGACGTCGCTCTGCGACGCGGGGCAGACGTACCCGATCACCAGCTGCGGGCGCGTCGGGTCCGAGATGTCCCAGACCTGGTAACCGTTGTAGTTGCCCTGGATGACGTAATTCCCGGTGAAGGCCAGGTCGGAGTTGGTGACGCCGATGAAGTCCGGCGGCGGAGGCGTCTTCGACAGGACGCGCAGGTTCCACACCGCCTCGCCGGCGTCCATCAGCCCCGGCTTCAGCCCGACGCGCGGGTCGCGGTTCGGTGCCCCTTGCGCCACGTTGGCCCCGGGCGCCGCCGGGCCCGGAGTCGTGCTCGACGGCGCGCAGCCGGCCCAACCCAGCAACAACCCGGCGAGCGCCAGGAACAGGGGACGAACGCCGGAACGCAGCACGGGCCGGCCTGACGAAGATTCTCGCATCATGACGGGTTCCTCATTGTAGTGTTGAAAATGGCCGCGGGGCGCAGGGCCGCGGCGGTCAAGGCGCGCCGCCTCCCGCGGACAGGCTGGAGAGCATCTTCTCCATCCGCGCGATCTCGGTGGTCTGGTCCGCCTGCACGTCCGACGCGAGCTTGAACACGACTTCATCCTGCCCGGCGCCGTCGGTGCTGAACAGCTCGTGCACCATCGCCACCGCGCCGCGGTGGTGCTGGATCATGTAGGTCAGGAAGAGTCGGTCGAACTCCGGACCGCGGGCCCGGTCGAGCTCGCGCAGTTGCTCCGGCGTGAGCATGCCGGGCATGTGCGTGGCGTGATCCACGCCGTGCACCATGAGGTCGAGCCCGTGGATGTGCACCTCGGGCACCGGCTGCCCTCGCGCACGGAGCCACTCCTGCATCGTGGCGATCTCGTCCTGCTGCGCGTTGATGATGCGCGCGGCGAGGGTCTGGATCGCGGGACTCGCGCCGTGGGTGGGCGCGAGGCGTGCCATGATCAGCGCCTGCGCGTGGTGCGCGATCATGCCCGTCATGAAACGGACGTCGGCCTCGGTGAAGCGCTTGAGCGCGCTATCGGTCCGGGCGCGGTAGATCGCCTCGATCTCGGCCGCCGAGGGCGTGGTCGGCGCGGGGGCGCCCCCCGCCCCACCGCGGGAGGCGGTGCCGCAGGCCGTCGCGACCAGCGCGGCGAGCAGGACGGCGCTTCTCCAGCGCCCGCATCGTGCCATCATGCTTTCCGTTTTCCCTGTCTGTTGCTCGACCGACCCATGAGTCACCCTGATACTGATAAAGGCCCCGCTCGGGTTCCAGCAAGAGAATCGAGCCGAAAGCCGCAGCGCTCTTCCCCTTCCGCAGCGCGCCGCCAGGGGCGTAGATTGAGTCCGAACATCCTTGCACAGGCTCCGTCGCCCGGCACCGCGACGATGCCGTCCCACCCGGTCCCGGCGACCTCGAACGGCAGCGAGCGATCGCGCGCCTGAGAGCCGCGTCGCACCCCCACGCCGGAGCCCCACCGCCAGAGGAGGAAGAGATGCCGTACATTCTCGCGCTTGACCAGGGCACCACGAGCTCGCGGGCGATCGTGTTCGACCAGCACGGCGGGATCAAAGCCATCGCCCGCAGAGAGTTCCAGCAGATCTATCCCCGGCCCGGGTGGGTCGAGCACGACCCGAACGAGATCTGGACCTCCCAGGTCGCGGTCGCGGCGGAGGCGATCGCCCAGGCGGGGCTCGAGGCCCGGGACGTGGCCGCGATCGGCATCACGAACCAGCGCGAGACGGCGGTGGTCTGGGACCGCACCACGGGCGAGCCGGTCTACAAGGCGATCGTCTGGCAGGACCGCCGGACGGCCGAGCTCTGCGACCGCCTGAAGGCGGACGGGTACGAGCCGCTGATCCAGCAGAAGACAGGGCTGCTCCCCGACGCCTATTTCTCCGCGACCAAGGTCGCCTGGATCCTCGATCACGTCCCCGGGGCGCGGGCGCGCGCGGAGCGCGGAGAGCTGGCGTTCGGGACCATCGACTCCTGGCTGGTCTGGAAGCTCACCGAGGGCAGGGTCCACGTGACCGACGCGACGAACGCGTCCCGGACCATGCTCTACGACATCCACCGGGGCGACTGGGACGATGAGCTGCTCGCCCTCTTCCGGATCCCGCGAAGCATGCTCCCTGAGGTCCGGTTGTCGAGCGAGGTGTACGCGGACACGGCGGAGCGGCTCTTCGGCCGCCGGATCCCGATCGCCGGCATCGCGGGCGACCAGCAGGCGGCGCTGTTCGGGCAGATGTGCACCGAGCGGGGGATGGTGAAGAACACCTACGGGACCGGCTGCTTCATGCTCCTGAACACGGGGACGCGGGCGGTCCCGTCGCGGAACAAGCTGTTGACGACGATTGCGTGGAAGCTCGGGGACCGTGTGGAGTACGCGCTGGAGGGGAGCATCTTCATTGCCGGGGCGGTGGTGCAGTGGCTGCGGGACGGCCTGGGGATCATCCGTTCCGCGGCCGAGGTGGAGGCGCTGGCCCGCACGGTGGAGGACAACGGCGGGGTCTACCTGGTGCCCGCGTTCGCGGGGCTGGGCGCGCCGCACTGGGACCCGTACGCGCGCGGCGCGGTGCTGGGGATCACGCGGGGCGTGACGGCGGGGCACCTGGCGCGCGCGGCGCTCGAGGGGATCGCCTACCAGGTGGCGGACGTGCTGCGGGCGATGGAAGCGGATTCGGGGATCTGCGTCTCGGAGCTGCGCGTGGACGGCGGCGCCGCTGCGAACGATCTGCTGATGCAGTTCCAGGCGGACATCCTGCGGGCGCCGGTCGTCCGCCCGCAGACGGTGGAGACGACGGCGCTCGGCGCGGCGTACCTGGCGGGGCTGGCGGTGGGGTACTGGGAGAGCGTGGACGCGGTCCGCAGGCAGTGGCAGGCGGAACGGCGGTTCGAGCCCCAGATGCCCGAGGAGCGTGTGCATGCGCTGCGGACCGGGTGGGAGCGGGCGCTGGAGCGCGCGAAGGGGTGGGAGGAGGCCGGGGTGGAACGGCAACTCGCCTGAGAGCCGCGCATGGAACGCGACACGCAGCTCGCCGCGCTGCGCGGCGCCGACGAGCCCTGGGACTTCATCATCATCGGCGGAGGGGCGACGGGGCTGGGTGTCGCCATCGACGCGGCCTCGCGGGGTTACCGGACCCTCCTGCTCGAGCAGCTCGACTTCGCCAAGGGCACCTCGAGCCGCAGCACCAAGCTGGTGCACGGGGGCGTCCGCTACCTCCGCCAGGGGAACATCTCCCTGGTGGTGGAAGCGCTGCGGGAGCGGGGGCTCCTCCTCCAGAACGCGCCGCACCTGGTCAAGAACCTCCCCTTCGTCGTCCCCAGCTACGAGTGGTGGGAAGGGCCGTTCTACGGGATCGGCCTCAAGGTGTACGACATGCTTGCCGGGCGGCAGGGGTTCGGGCGCTCGAAGCGACTGTCGCGGGAGCGCACGCTCGAGCTGATCCCGACGCTGGAGCCGGAGGGCCTGCTCGGCGGCGTCATCTACTACGACGGGCAGTTCGACGATGCGCGTCTGGCCATCAACATGGCGCAGACGGCGGTCGACTACGGGGCCGTCGTGCTGAACTACGTGCGGGTCGTGGGCCTGCTCAGCGCGCGGGGGAGGCTGTGCGGGGTGCGCGCGCGGGATGAGGAGACGGGCGAGGAGTACGAGGTACCCGGGAAGGTGGTAGTGAACGCGACCGGCGTCTTCGCCGACGCGATCCGCAAGCTGGCGGATCCGGAGGCCGTGCCCATGCTCCGCCCGAGCCAGGGCGTGCACATCGTCCTGGACCGGGAGTTCCTGCCCGGCGACTCGGCGATCATGGTGCCGAAGACGGACGACGGCCGCGTGCTCTTCGCCATCCCCTGGCTGGGCCGCGTGCTCGTGGGCACGACGGACACGCCGGTGGCCGAGCCCTCGCTCGAGCCCCGCCCGCTCGCCGGGGAGGTGGAGTTCCTGCTGGAGCACGCCGCGCGCTACCTCACGAAGGACCCGCGGCCGGAGGACGTGCGGAGCGTCTTCGCGGGGCTGCGTCCCCTGGTGGGGAGCGGGAGCGTCGCCGACACCTCGGCGCTCTCGCGGGACTTCGCGCTGCACATCGACCGCGACGGGCTGGTCACGATCACGGGCGGCAAGTGGACCACCTACCGCAAGATGGCCGAGGACACGGTGGACCATGCCGTCCTCCTCGCGGGCCTGGAGGAGCGGCCCTGCGTGACCCGCGGCCTGCCGATCCACG
This sequence comes from Longimicrobiales bacterium, assembly GCA_036564015.1. Lineage (GTDB taxonomy): Bacteria > Gemmatimonadota > Gemmatimonadetes > Longimicrobiales > RSA9 > DATCLG01. Next base: position 5,264 of record DATCLG010000047.1, on the reverse strand, counting down.
GGCATCACCTGAGCGCCGAGCAGTTCGGCGACCTCGCCTCGTACGGCGCCGATGCGCCGGCGGTGCTGGATCTCATCCGCAGCGACCCTCGATACGCGGAGCGCCTCCACCCCGACCACCCCGTCCGCGCGGGGCAGGTGGTGTGGGCGGTGCGGCACGAAATGGCGCGCACGGTCGAGGATTTCCTGGCCCGACGCACCCGCATCCTCCTGCTGGACGCCCGGGCCAGCATGGAGATGGCGCCGGCGGTGGCGCGGCTCATGGCCGAGGAGCTCGGCCGCGATGCGGACTGGCAGCAGGCTCAGGTCGACGCGTACTGCGCGCTCGCCCGAGGCTACGTCCTCTGAGCCCTTTCGACCGAAACCGGCTCCGGCGAAACAGACTCCGGCCGGGGCGGGCTCGCCACCCCGGCCGGAGCGGTTTCGGCTCACGCCAGTTCGGGCTCACCTCGGGCTCGCGCCGCTCCGGGCTGGCGCGCCCTGGCTCGTGTTCGACGCCCCGGTCGTCGTCAGCCCCAGCGCCCGGCGCAGCGCCGCCTCCCCGCCTACCACGGGCAGCTCGAGCCACGTGCCCGCCAGATCCACGGTCAGCTCGGTGCCCGGCTTCGGCCAGAGCGTGAAATCGCGGTCGCTCGAGAAGATCATGAGCCCGATCCGCTGCCCCGCCGGGATCACCTGATCGTCGGGCTGGAGGTCGAACGTCACGTCGTAGAAGCGACCGGGCACCAGCGGCTCGCTTTCCCGCAGCGACGTGCGGTTCTGCGGGTCCGCCCATCCGCGTGTGATCACGTCGTCCGTGATGTTGGGGCCCCCCGTCCAGGGCAGCGCGACGAGCCAGACGGAGAGGTTCGCGGCGGGCTTGCTCGAGGCCAGCCGGATCCGGACCCGCGGCGTGCCCGAGATGTGCACCGGCTCAGTCAGCTCGGGCGTGGCGTAGATCAGCCGGTGGTTCGACCACTCGGCCCGGGCCAGCGCTGCGCCGTCGTACGCGACGTTGTCGATCAGCCGCTCCGTGCCCTGCGCCGGACGGTCCGACGGCTCCAGCCCGCCGACGCCGTTCAGCCCCGCCGGCCCCGCAGCCCCCGGACGCGGCCGCAGCCGCACCGTGGAGGCTTCGGGGTGGGGGTAGTCGGGGTACGGCGTCGGGTTCAGACGCTCCGCGCGCTCACGGACGATCCACGCGCGCGGGCCGTGCTCCACCCCGTTCTCGATCCCGTACAGGAAGCGCGTGAACCACCGGTTCATCAGCTCGAACGGGGGCGCCCCCCCGTGCCCGCCCTGGTGGAAGTAGTAGACGAGCGGGACGCCGCGCGCCTTGAGGGCTTCGCCCACGCGCACGCTGTGCTCGGGCTTGACGTTCCAGTCGTTGAAGGCGTGGGCCATGAGCGTCGCGGCGCGGATGCCGTCGATCTCCCGCAGCAGGTCGCGGCCGGCCCAGAAGTCGTTGTAATCCCCCGTGATGCGGTCCATCCCAGCGGCCATCTCGCCATCGCGGATGGTGGCGTTGCAGTAGGCACGGCGCTGCGGGTTCCCACTGTTGATGAAGTCGTAGAGGACGTCGATGTCCTCGCCCAGCCATCCGCCGGGGTGGACGATGAGCCCGTTCTGCCGGTAGTAGAGGTAGTACGAGTTGTTGGGTGCGATGGGGATGATCGCTTCGAGGCCCTCTACACCGGTGCTCGCCGCGGCGACGGCGAGGGTGCCGTTGTAGGAGGTGCCGATCATGCCGACCTTGCCCGTGCTCCAGTAGGCGACGACCTCTTCGTTGCCGTCCGGGGTGGTGAAGCCGCGCGCGCGGCCGTTGAGCCAGTCGATGACGGCCTTGGGCGCGAGCAGCTCGGGCGGGCCGCCCACCGTCGGGCACCCCTGCGAGAGCCCGGTACCCGGCGCTTCGGAGTGCACGACAGCGAAGCCCCGCGGGACCCAGTCGGCGACGTGCGTGTTCGAGATGTAGGGGAGGATGCGGGGCTCGATCGACGGGGCCGGCTTCCGCGGCGGCGGCGGGGCGCCCAGCTCCTGCCGCACATCCCAGAAGAACTCCATCGTGCCGCCCGCCGTGCCGGAGTAGTACGGACTCGATTCGTAGATGACCGGGACCTTGAGCCCCTCCGTCTCCGTTTGCCGCGGCCGCACGACGGACACGTGCACGCGGTCGCGCCGGCCGTCGCCGTCGGAGTCGAACTCGGTTTCCACCCACAGCGTTTCGCGGATCCACGACGTGGAATCCGCGAACGCGGGGACGATCTGCGCCTGCCCATCGACGAAGATGGGCCGCGCCGGTCCCGCCGGCGGCTGGGCGGCCTGGGGCGGGGCGGGGGGCGACGCCGTCGGAGCGGCGCAGGCCGCCGCGGCGCAAACGAAGGCTATGACGATTCCGGGTCGCATGCTGGATCTGTTACCGCCAAACGAGATGAGAGACTCGGAGCCCATGCCCACGGCTCCGGCGTCGCAACGTAGCTCGCGACCGGAATGTGGGTCAAGGATCGCCTGGCCGCAGAACGGGCCGGCTCACGCCGGCCGCCGGCGTCGGCCGCTCCGGACGGGGCACGCCGCCGGGGCAGACATAGGGTAGGGGAGGGGAGAACTCGGCCCGTTGGCCCGGACGCCGCGTCAATGGGCCCGGACCTGGATCCGGCCAGAGCCCGTGTCGACGCGGATCGAGCCGGTTCCCTGGCCGGCGCGCGCGAGCAGGTAGTTCCGCTGCCTCCGCGTGACCTGCAGCGGCAGGTCCACGTCGATCCCGCCGCTTCCAGTGTTCAGCTCAAGCTGCGCATCGAGCGATGCGGGAACCACCAGGGTGACGCTGCCCGAGCCGGTGTCGGTGTCCAGGTTCCGGGGATTGGTCTGCAGCTCGAGGCGCACGGCGCCGCTGCCGGTGTCGAGGCGGACGTCCTCCGCTGCCACGCGTCCGAGCTGGATCGCCCCAGAGCCGGTGTCGATCCTCAGCTCCGCGACGGCGAGCTCCTCGCCGCGCACGCCACCCGAGCCGGTGTCGACGTACAGGCGGGTCCCGCGAACCCGGTCGATCTCGACGCGACCCGAGCCGGTCTCCACTTCGACCTCGCCCTCGGCGTCCTTCACTCTCACGGCACCGGACCCGGTGTCGATGCGGAGCCACCCGCGCATGCCGCTCGCCTCGATCGGCGCGCTCCGCGCATCGACGAGGATCCGCCCATCCACGTTCGCCACCACCGCCCGGCCGGCGCCCAGGTAGACCCCGACCTCCCGCCCCGCCGGCACCCGCACCCGGATGTCGGCGTGCGCCTCGAGCCCCGGGCCGGAGCCCGCGAGGGTCACGCGGTCGCCGCCGGACCTTTTGCCGCCGAACGTGCCGTCCGTCCGCACGTAGAGCGTCGTCTGCGAGCCGCGGCCGAGCTCGGGGTAGACGACCCGGTTCGCCGGATAGATGACGCGCAGCGCGCGCCGGCCGTCGACCTTCCCCGTCTCGATGCGGAGCTGCGGGGCATCCCTTCCGCCGCGCACCACCTCGACCACCACGTTCGGCCCGGCGCCACCCTCGACCTGCACGTGCCCGACGAGGTTGTAGATCGCGACCTTGTCATCGGAAAAGGCGAAACGTTCCGGCTCCTGCAGAGCCGCGTGCGCCGGACCCACGGCCAGGACCAGGACCGCGACCCCGGCGAGCGCGCGCAAAATCCAGGGGCGCAGAGGAGAACGACGATGCATGGCTGCCTCCGGCGGGAACTCAGATCCGTGCAGGCCGCGCGGCCCGGATCCGCCCTGGATCCGGGCCTCACGGCGCTGACGTTGCCATCCCTACGACGCGCGCCGCGGCGGTTTCGGCGGGCCACGCGGTTCGCCAACAGCGAACCGCCCCCGCGACCGCGAGCGGTGCGTGGGACGCGGTCGGGCGCTCAGAACTGCAACGTGAGTCGGCCGATCCAGCGGGTGGCCTGCGGCACCGCGAACAAATCGATCCGGCTGAGCGTGGGCGTGGAGAGCGCAGGCACCTCCGGGTCGATGCCACCGTAGCGCGACCAGAGGGCGACATTGCGGCCGGCGAGCGTCAACGAGGCCACGCTCGCCCCGATCCTCGCCGCCCACACGCGCGGGAGCTCGAGCGTCGCCGCCAGCTCACGGACCCGCAGGAACGTGCCGTCCTGGACGTAGTCCCCCACGACGTCCGAGGGGAGCACCGGGCCCCCGTTCGATCCCACGTACGGCCCGAAGTACCTGAGCCGCTCGGCCGCGGGAAGCTCGTCGCGCCGGACGGCGCGCTCGCTGTTATTAGCCTTTTGGTCACGGGTCAGCTCTGTATCGTTCAGGATGTGGAACCCCGAGCGGCCGTCGAGCAGCGCGCGCAGGCGGAGCCGTCGCCAGAGCGTGACTTCAGTGTCCAGCGCGGCCTCCCACGAGGGGATGATACTGCCGGCGAATTCCCGCTCGTCGGCAACAATGGCGCGCCCCGCGACCGTGTCCACATCGATGATCCTGCGCACGAAGAAGCCGTGGGCCGGGGACCCCTCGCGCACCTCGTTCCAAAGATGGTAAAGCCAGGGCGTATCACCCGTTTCGATGGCTTTGTTGGCCAGATGGGTGACGACCGCGCGCGCGGTCCAGGCGACGTTCCGGCCTCGCAGGATGTCGGCATCGGCGACCAGCTCCAAGCCCTGGTTCTGCAGCCGATACAGGACGCGGCGCTCCTGGTACGGATTGGCCGCGAACTGGTCGCCATCGCGCGTGGTGCGCCGGAAGGCGGACGCGGCGAGGCCGATGCGGCCGCCCAAGAGATCGAGCTCGACGCCCAGCTCCGCCTCGGCCAGCCGCTCCTCGCCGACCAGCCACGGCTCGATGACCCTGATGACCACCTCCTCGGGTGGCGGTGGCGGTGGCTCTACTACTCTGAGGCTCTCCATCCAGGCCGGGAAGGCACCAACCCGGGGGACACGCTCGGCAGCCCCGTACGCCGCCCGGAGCCGCACGGCGTCGACGCCGGGCAGAGACGCCCGACTCGCCTCCCCGTCGTAGGCCAGGTATGTCACGCCGGCACGATAGGAGACCAGGTGATCGCGGTCGCTGGAGGAAGGCCTCCGCCACCAGGCAAAGAAAGGCATCTGCGACCAGTCAGAGCGAAGGCCGACCTCGGCGGAGAACCGGCCGCGATAGTCGTAGCGGCTCTCCGCCAGGAGTGCGATGGCCTCGTGCTCCCACTCCGATTCGGAGATAAGGGCGGGCTCCTCTGGAGGCGCTTCATAGCCCGAACGGTGCGATTCATAGTCGCGCCCCCAGTTCGCCTGGGCACCG
>DATCLG010000046.1:0-3560 GCA_036564015.1 Longimicrobiales bacterium | reverse complement strand
GTGTCATCGTCGGGCGAAATCTGACACCCTCCCCTCGAAGCGTTGTTGGGGAGGCGTGGTGGTCCTGCCGATCGTGCACGCGCTGGCAGGAAGGCAAGTTACACCCGCGACAGGTGGTCTTCGGGCTGCCAGGAATGTGTCAGATCCGGACCGCCAGAAGTGTCAGATCGGAGACCGCCGGTAACAGCACGCAACGCGGCTGGATGGTGGTCTCACCCGGAGTGGTGTGAGGGGAATCGAAGGCTGACCGCTATCGGTGGGCTGACTGCTGCCCCCTTGCGCGACGCGGGCTGCGCCTCACGGCCAGGACGCAGTGTAAACGCGGGGCTGGCCCGGGCATGATCTCGCCTGACGCGCCGACCGCGCCACGAACGACCGCGCACGGCGGACCTGACACCGGTTTTCGATCAGAAAACTCTGTGGGGAAAATTCAGCGAAAAAAATCGATGGCAGCAGGCAATCCGCCTGGGGGGCGCAACGCGGCCCCAGAGCGCCATTGGCCTATGGCGGGGCTGTGTCGCCCGGGCAGGCGGGGTCTGCCCGCCCGGACGGCACGGCCAGGCGCGGTGAGTGTTTTTTCGGTCGGATATAGTATCCGTTCCTGGAGGACAGAAGGCCGGGGAAAAGCAAAAAGGAAAAAGAGGGGCGCTCCGGCCGGCTGCTCCGCGGCCCGCGCCCGGGCTACTGCCGGGCCGCGCGCAGCTCCTCCTCGGTCCAGGGGCGGTCGCGGCCCGTGGTGTAGCCCCGCACCTCCCGGACGAGCTCCGGGCCGACCGGACTCGCCTGGTTCCCCCAGGCGCGACGGATGTAGGTCAGGATGGCCGCGATCTGCTCGTCGGTGAGCTGCTGCCCCATGGGAGGCATGAGCATCTCGCCCTCTTTGCCGTGCAGCACGATCCGGATCAGGCGGTCGGGTCGGCCCAGCACCCACTCCGAACCGGCGAGCGCGGCAGCCACGCCCGGGAGCCCCCGCCCGTCCGGCTGGTGGCAGGAGGCGCACATCGCCTGGTAATACTCCCGGCCGGCCTCGAAGCGCCGCGCCTCCTCCGGCGACAGCTCCTCCGCTGCTTTCCGCTGCGGCGCGGGTCTCCCTGGCCAGCTCGCGACGGCGAGGATCTGCTCGGCGGCCGTGCGCAGCGCGCTGTCCGGGGACGCGGCCGCCGCCAGGAGACCCGCCGGCGGCCGATCGAACTCGAGCCTCCCCCGCCCGCCCCCGCGCCAGGCCTCTGGCAGCGAACTCCGGATTCCCTGGAGCAGCGCGAGCCGCTGCCAGCCCGGCCTCCCCTCCTCCCCCGCCCAGCCGGCGAGACGCGCGATCCCGGCCCGATCGCCCGCCGCGGTCACCGCCGCCGCCAGCCGCTCGACGGCCTCCGCCTTCCCGAACGCCGGATCCCGGAGCAACCGCTCGAGCACGGCGAGCTCCCGACCCCGCAACCCGCTCACCGCCGCGTCCACGGCGATCGGGTCGTCGCCGACGCGCGCCAGGACTATGGCCAGCAGGCTGTCGCGCTGCGGCCCCCGCACCTCACCCAGCGACGCGGCGAGCTGCCACCGCACGACCGGCGCCGGATCGTCCAGCCGCTCGAGCACCGCCGCGAGCAGCGGATGGCCCGCCTCCGCCAGGTACGGCTCCCCGATCCGGATCGCCGCCGCGCGAACCTGGGGCGAGCGGTCCGAGAGCGCCCGCCGGAGCGTCTCCGGGTCCGCCGCGCCCAGCCCCTCGAGCGTCCAGAGCGCGTGCAGCCGCGCCCGCTCGTCCGGAGCCTCCAGCGCCAGCCGCCGCAGCGCCGGCGCCACGGAACGGTCCCCGCGTTCGACAATCATCCGCTGCGCGGTGAGCCGCCACCACCCGTTCGGGTGCGACAGGTATTCGACCAGCTCTGCCGACGTCTTCTGCGAGAGCCGCGGCTTCTCGCCTCGTCGCGCCGACCGGTGCACGATCCGGTAGATCCGCCCGAAACGCTGCCCCTCGGGGCCGGTCAGGCCCCGCTGCCGCATCTGGTGCGCCAGGTAATCCGTGACGAAGTAGCGGTGCTGGATCATGCCGTGGTACATGTCCAGCACGTAGAGGGTGCCGTCCGGCGCGGAGTACAGGTTGACCGGCCGGAAGCGTTCATCGGTCGAGGCCAGGAACTCCGCGTTCTCGTACGCGTTCGTCGCGCTCAGCGTGCCGTCCGGGTTCTCCTTCACCTTGAACCGGCGCACGAGATTGCCTGCCGACTCGGTGACGAAGACGTCGCCGACGAGCTCCCGGGGCAGCCGGTCGCCGACGTAGACGACCGGCGCGCCCGCGGCGGTGAACTTCGCCAGCGTCCCATCCGGCCGGAGGATCCCGTCGCGGTACCCGCGGTTGACCGCCGGCGTCGGGCGCACCGGCCAGACCGGCTGGTTCCCGCCGGCCACGTCCTCGTAGATCCCCCGCGGCCGCCTCAGGTTCGGGTTGCGCGCCAGGTAGTGCGGCGGCACGAGGTCGACGTGCAGCGGGTCCTCGTTGTAGTTCCGGTAGATCCGGCCGTACTCGTCGATGGAGATGCCCCACTGCCCCAGCCGCGGCACCTCGCGGAACGCGAAGCTGCCGTCCTCTCGCAGACGGAGCTGCCCTTCGTACCGGGCGCTGTGGATCCAGTTGTCCAGTCCCCAGATGAGGCCGTTGGCGTTGTGCTCGGGGTTGGAGCGGGGGTCGCCGTAGTCGTCCCGGACCACCTCGCGGGTATCCGCCCGGAGGTCCCCGGTCGTGTCCCGGGTGATCCACAGGTAGGGCGGCGCGGCCACCAGGACGCCGTGCTCCAGGACCTTGATGGCGCGGGGCAGGACGAGGCTGTCCAGGTAGACCGTCCGGCGGTCGGCGCGGCCGTCGTCGTCCACATCCTCCAGCACCACCACCCGCCCGACCGGCTCGTCCTCGCCCCGGGCCTCCAGGTTGGGCATGTAGCCGCGCATCTCGACGACCCAGAGGCGGCCATCCGCGTCGAAGTCCATGGCCACGGGGGACTCGACCATCGGCTCGCTGGCGACGAGCTCGATCCGGTAGCCCGGCGGGAGGTGGAAGGTCCTGAGCGCCTGCTCGGCGGGGAGTGGGGGCGACTGGTCCGGCACCGCCTGCACGTCGGGCGGCCAGGGCCGCTCGTGACAGGATGCGACGCCGAGCGCGGCCAGCAGCGGCAGCGCCAGCGCCCACGATCGCGCCAGTCCCTTCATTCGCCGCCTCCCGCGAGCGCCGGCTCGGCCAGCGCCTGCTCCGCAGCCCGCACCGCCTCCGCTGCGTCGACCCTGACCCCTTCCGCGGCGAGGACGCTGCCGAGCGCGTTCAGGCAATGGAGGATGTTCTCCGGCCGGCTGCTGTAGCCCATGAGGCCGATCCGCCAGACCTTCCCGGCCAGCGGGCCCAGGCCCGCCCCGATCTCCAGCCGGTGCTCCTCGAGCAGGCGCCGCCGCACCCGCCCCTCGTCCACCCCGTCCGGCACGGCCACCACGTTGAGCTGCGGGATCCGCTCGCCCTCCGGCACGATGAACTGCAGCCCCAGCGCCTCCAGCCCCGCCCGGAGCGCCAGGTGATGCCG
>DATCLG010000045.1:0-36913 GCA_036564015.1 Longimicrobiales bacterium | reverse complement strand
TGCCGACCTGCCGCGGTACAGCCGGGTGGAGGGGACACCGGAATTCATCGAGCTGGCGGCGGGCGACACGCAGACCGTCGCGTTCCGCGTCGTGCCCGTGCGCCGGGAAGTCCGGATCGTCAGCCGCGGCGAGATCACCGTTAGCCCCGGGCCCGCCCGCGAGGGCGGGGTCGCCCGTGGAGGCGTCCGTTACCGCGAAGTCCAGCCGGGCGACCGCGGCCTCATGGACGTGGCGCGGAGGGAGTACGGCGATCCGTCGCTCTGGCCGAAGATCTGGGTGGCGAACCGCGCACAGGTCCCCGACCCGGACCGGATCCGCGTCGGTCAGCGGCTGGTGATCCCGCCTGCCGGGCCCCTCACCGCCGAGGAGCGGGAAGCGCTCGAGCATTACCGCCAGCGCCGCGGCCGTTCCGTCTCCCCTTCCTCCACCCGTTGACCAGCGGCGCCGGACCGGGCCCGGTCGGGGTGGACGCATTCGCCGCCTCCCGGGGCCGCCCGGCCCGGGGTCCGTACGTCCGCGCGACGTCCCGAGCCGCCCTCCACCCCCGTGACGGCCGGCTTGCGGAACGGATGTTTGTACACATATTCGGGCTTGTCCCGCGCAACCTCCCACCGGCCGACTCCCGGCACTGGAGCAGTGTGAGCTCCGCCGGGCCGGGCCTCGACCCCTCTTTTCGGACGGCGAGGCACCTATGGACCCGAAGACCGTTCTGCTCGTCGACCCCGACGCGGACAGCCGGGCCATCTGCACCGCGATCCTCGAGCATCACGGCTACCGGGTCCTCGAGGCGACGAACGGCGCGGACGGGCTGCGGATCGCCCGGGAAATGCACCCCGACCTCGTGCTCACCGAGCTCTGGATCCCCATCCTCGACGGGTGGACCGTGATCCACGCGCTCAAGCGGGACCCCCTCACCGCCCACATCCCGGTGGCCACGCTGACGGTCTTCGCGTTCCCCGCGGACCGGGACCGGGCCTCGGCGGCAGGGTGCGTCGGCTACCTGGTCAAGCCCATCGAGCCGCGCCGGCTCGTCGAAGAGGTCCGTAGCTGGATCGGCCCCGAAGCGGCCCAGCCGGCGTAGGCGGCCGGCTTGGCCCCTCGCTTCGACGCCGGGGATTTTCCCTCCGAGCGGGTCCTCCTACCCGGGCGTAACATTAAATCTCCATTGAAGATAGCACGACGATTGCAACAAAAGGTTTTTGGCGAACGCGGCGCCGGATCATCCGGCCGCGGACGTAGACGAACGATTCTCGGAAGGCTGGTGCAGCATGCCGAGACGACGGTCATGGCTACGTCGCTCGAGCGCGATCCGTGAACGCTTCGTGCTGGCGAAGGCGATGGCGGAGGAACGGCTGATGCGGGCGCACGCGGAGGCAGCGGCGGCGTTCGTGCGGGAGGTGGCGGGGGAGTTGCCGCTGGAGCGCGCGCTGTCGATCTACGTGCGCCTTCTCGACGTTCCTTCGCGGTACCGCAAGCCCGTGCGGACGCGGGCGCTGGCGTTGCTGGGTGAATCCATGCCCGAGGCGGCATTGGCCGGCCTGGACCAGCCCTGGAGGACGAGCCTGTTCGGCGGGCTCGTTCGCCGGCTCCGCGGCCGCCGTCGGGATGAGCTGCGCGAGCGTGTCGAGAGCGCGGCCAGCCGGGCTTACGACGCAGTGAAGGCGGCCTGCCTGGGGGGTGCGCAGACGGTCGCCAGCGCGTTGCGAGGGGTGGTGCCGGCGGCGGAGGCGGTGGAGCTCTACGCGGAGTCGCTCGACCTGGATCCCGAGTGGGCGAGCGGCGCTGTCCAGGAAGGTGCGGCGGAGACCGGCGCGGCGCCCTCCTGAGTCGTTCCCCGGGGTTGGGCAGGCGGCGGCCGTCCGGTCCCTCCGCTCCTGGCCCGAGCCGTCGCCGACGATCCCGGGGCCACCCGCGCTGTCTCCGTCGCCACGCCCGGGCCGTCTTCTCGTTCCCATGGGAGCCTGGCGCACGGCCCACCTCGTCGGCAGAGCGTTCTCGTGCTAGATTTCATCGAGAGCCTGGGCAGCCCAGGGCAGGCCCATAACGCGACAGCCGAGTCTCAGCTCGATCGGTGCCCATGGCAGGAAAGCGCGAACGACACGCCGCGATCCGCGAGCTGGTGCGTGAGTATCGCATCCCGAACCAGGAGACGCTGCGCGAGCGGCTGGCGGAGCGCGGCTTCGATGTCACCCAGGCGACCCTCTCCCGCGACATCCGCGAACTGCGCCTGATCAAGATCCCCGACGCGGATGGCGGGGTGCACTACACCCTTCCTCCCGAGCAGTGGGAGCAGACGCCCGCGCTCGCCCGGCTGCTGCCGATCCTTTTCGTGGGGGCTGAGGGGACGGGCAACCTCCTGGTCATCAAGACGCTGGCGGGCGGAGCGCAGCCCGTCGCGGAGGCGCTGGACTGGGAGGAGTGGCCCGAGGTGCTGGGCACGATCGCCGGCGACGACACCATCCTGGTCATCCTCCGCAAGGCCGAGCAGCTCGAGTCCGTGCAGCGGCGGATCGAAGAGCTGGCGGGTCTGACCGACGACGCGTGAGTCGACGTTCGGCTCGCCACTTGACACGTCCGCCCTGGGGGTGTATGAATATTCACCTGATATGAATAAAACAGCGATCCGCGCCGGGGTGATCGGCGCCACGGGATACACGGGACAGGAATTGATCGCGCTGCTGGCGCGTCATCCGCGGTTCACGCTCGCCTTTGCGACGTCGGAGGCGGAGGCGGGGCGGCCGGTGCCGTTCGGGGGCGGGAAGCGGTACGTGCCCGCGGCGGAGGCGGAGCTGGGCGGGGTGGACGTGGTTTTCAGCTGTCTGCCGACGGGGGAGTCGGGCCCGTGGGCGCTGCGGGCGCGGGAAGCTGGCGCGGTGGTGATCGATCTGTCGGCCGACCTGCGGGAGGGGCAGGGCGGGGCGGTGTACGGGCTGACGGAGCTGTGGCGGGAGGAGATCCGGGGCGCGGGGTTGATCGCGAACCCGGGTTGTTATCCGACCGGGGTGTTACTGGCGCTTGCGCCGGCGCTGCGGCGGGGGCTGGTGGACGGGTCCCGGCCGGTGGTGATCGACGCGGCGTCGGGGGTGACGGGCGCGGGGCGGTCGCCGAAGCGGGAGCTGCTCTTCGGTGAGGTGGCGGAGGATTACCGGGCGTACGGGGTGGGGAACCGGCACCGGCATGTTCCCGAGATCAAGACGGGGCTGGCGCGGGTGAGCGGCGCGGGTGCGCCGCCGTTCATTTTCACGCCGCATCTGCTTCCGGTCCGGCGGGGGATCCTGGAGACGATCTACCTGCCGCTGAGCACGCGGCTGAGCGTCGAGGATGCCGTGGCGCTGTGGCGGGAGGCGTACGCGGGGGAGCCGTTCGTGGAGGTCTACGGGGCGGGGGAGCTGCCTTCGCTGCGGAGCGTGGTGGGCCGGAACGTCGTTGGCGTCGGTTTCTCGGCGGTGGAGGGTGTGGAGCCGCCGGTGCTGCTGGTGGTGGCTGCGGTGGACAACCTGCTGAAGGGTGCGGCGGGGCAGGCGTTGCAGAATGCGAACCTGATCTTCGGGTTGAACGAGACGGAGGGGCTGCCGCTGTGACGTTGCGTGTGGTCAAGATTGGAGGTCGGCCGCTGGAGGATGCGGGCTGGCTGGCCGGGTTTGCGGCGGTGGCGGCGAGGGCGGCGGGGCCTCTCGTGGTGGTGCACGGGGGAGGCCCGGAGATCAGCGCGCTATCGGAGAGGCTGGGGATCCCGGTGAGCTGGGTCGGGGGGCGGCGGGTGACGCCGCCGGAGGCGCTGGAGGTGGCGGCGATGGTGCTCTCGGGGCGGACGAACAAGCGGGTGGTTTCTGCGCTGCTCGATGCGGGTGCGGACGCCCTGGGGGTGTCGGGGGAGGACGGGGGGCTGCTGGTGGCGGAGCCGGTGGAGGGAGGCGCTCTGGGGCGGGTGGGGCGGGTGGTGTCGGTCCGGGAGAAGCTGCTGCGGGACCTGATGGCGATCACGGGGATCCTGGTGATCTCGCCGATCTCCCGGGGCACGGACGGCGCGCCGCTCAACGTGAACGCGGATGACGCGGCGACCGCGGTCGCCCGGGCGCTGCGGGCCGAGGAGCTCTTGTTCGTGACGGATGTCAGCGGGGTGCACGACGGCGCGGTCGAGCGGTCGGAGCTCACGGCGGAGGAGGCGGAGGCGCTGGTGGCGAACGGCACGGCGCGCGACGGCATGGCGGTGAAGCTCGAGGCTGCCCTGAGCGCCATCGAGGCCGGGGTCCCGTGCGTGCGGATCGGGTCCCTCGCGATGCTCGAGGACCGCGCGGCCGGGACGGCGGTGCGGGCGGGGGTGGGGGTGATCGCATGAGCGTAGCGACCGAGGTGCTCGGGAGCCAGGCCGGCGTGGCCGCGTCGCCTGCGGCGTCGCCGCTCTTGGGCGTTTATCGTCAGGCGGGGCCGGTGTTCGTGGCCGGGCGGGGCAGCCGCCTGATCGCGGAGGACGGCCGGGAGTACCTGGACTTCACGAGCGGGATCGGGGTGAACGCGCTCGGTTATGGCGAAACCGAGGTCACCCGTGCGATCCGCGAGGCGCTGACCGCGGGCGTCCTGCACACGTCGAACCTCTTCCGTACCCGACCGGCGGAGGCGCTGGCGGCCGAGCTGGTGCGCCTGTCCTTCGCGGATCGGGTCTTCTTCTGCAATTCCGGAGCGGAGGCGAACGAGGGCGCCTTCAAGTTCGCGCGCCGGTGGGCGCGGACGCAGGGCGGGCCGCAGAAGCACGAGATCGTGGCGCTGCGCGGCTCCTTCCATGGCCGGCTCTTCGGGTCGCTCGCGGCGACCGACCGGCCGAAGTACCAGGAGCCGTTCGAGCCGCTCATGCCGGGCGTCCGGTTCATCCCTGTGGGGGACGAAGCGGCCGCGCGGGCGGCGATCTCGCCCGAGCGCACGGCCGCGGTCATCGTCGAGCCGATCCAGGGCGAAGGCGAGGTCCGGCCGGTAGACGAGGGATTCCTGCGGACCCTGCGCGCGCTGGCCGATGAGGCGAACGCGGCGCTGATCTTCGACGAGGTGCAGTGCGGGCTCGGGCGCACCGGTTCGCTCTTCGCCTACCAGGAGCTCGGCGTCGTTCCCGACATCCTGACGCTGGCGAAGCCGCTCGCCGGGGGGCTGCCGATGGGCGCGGTCCTGCTTTCGGAGCGGATCGCGTCGGCCGTTCAGCCCGGCGACCATGCGACCACGTTCGGCGGCGGGTTGCTCGTCAGCACGGTGGCGCTGGCCGTGGTCCGGCGGATCGCCGATCCGGCTTTCCTCGCGGGCGTGCGGGAGAAGGGGAAGCGGGTCCGTGCGGCGCTCGAGCCGCTGACGGCGAGCCCCCGGGTGCGGGAGGTGCGGGGGCGGGGCCTCATGTGGGGGATCGAACTCGAGGAGGAGGCCGCGCCGGTGGTGGCGCAGGCGCTGGAGCGGGGACTCCTTGTACTCGTGGCCGGTGAGCGGGTGGTCCGGCTGCTGCCGCCGCTCACGATCCCGGAGGAGGATCTGGACGCCGGCCTCTCGATCCTGGTGGAGCTGCTCTCATGAGCGCCGTGGCTTTCCCTAGCGGCGACGGCGCTCTGCCGGGCTCGTTCCTCGCTCCGCCCACGCGCAATCCCCGGCAGTGGCCCCTGGCGTACGTCGGGGATCCGCCGGTGGCGGTGATCCGTCGGGCTCGTCCCGAGGATCTGGAGGCGATGGTCGAGCTCATGGACCAGTTCACGCGCGTTGGGCTGCTCCTCCGGCGGACGCCCGAGCAGGTTCGCGCGATGCTGGATGATTTCCTGGTGGCGGTGGCTCCCGATGCGCTCGCGGGCTGCGCGGCGCTGCGCCTTTACCCCTCCGGGATCGGGGAGGTGTCGGGGCTGGCCGTCGCCGAGCAATACCAGAACAAGGGGGTCGGTCGGCGGCTCGTCGAGCTGCTGATCGACCGCGCTGCGGCGCTCGGGCTGCGCCGCGTCTTCGCATTCACGCTCACACCCCGGGTAGAGTTCTTCCACCGGCTGGGCTTCCGGACCGTGCCGGTCGCGGAGTTCCCGGAGAAGATCGCCCGGGATTACGATGGCTGCATCGAGCGGGCGGCGGGGAAGATCGCCGTGGCCCGGGACCTCGATCGCAATCTGTAACGGAGGAACGACATGTCCTTCACCGTGGTGTTGGCTTATTCCGGCGGCCTGGACACCTCGATCATCGTTCCGTGGCTGCGGGAGACGTACAACGCCGAGGTCGTATGCCTGGTCGCTGACGTTGGCCAGGGCGAGGAGCTGGACGGCCTCGAGGCCCGGGCGCGGCGCCAGGGCGCGGCGGCGTGCGTGATCGAAGACCTGCGCGACGCCTTCGTCCGTGAGACGATCTGGCCAACGCTGCGAGCGGGCGCGATCTACGCGCGCAAGTACCTGCTCGGGACGTCGATGGCCAGGCCCGTGATCGCTCGCCGGCAGGCCGAGCTCGCGCTCCGGTTGGGCGCGCAGGCGCTGGCGCACGGGTGCACGGGGAAGGGCAACGACCAGGTTCGCTTCGAGCTGACGTACGCGGCGTTCGCGCCGGGGCTCAAGGTGATCGCGCCGTGGCGCGAATGGACGATCCGGTCGCGCGAGCAGGCGATCGATTACGCGAGGTCCCGCGGGATCGAGGTCCCCGCCACGAAGGAGAAGATCTACTCTCGTGACCGGAACCTCTGGCACATCTCGCACGAGGGTGGTCCGCTCGAGGATCCGGGCTTCGAGCCGCCGCCGGACCTGTTCCTGATCACCCGGTCGCCGGAGGAGGCTCCGGATCGGCCGGTCTACGTCGAGATCGGCTTCGAGGAGGGCTATCCGGTGAGCGTGGATGGGGAGCCGCTGGAGCCGGTCGCGCTCCTCGAGCGCTTGAACGCCATTGCGGGCGAGCATGGGATCGGCCGGGCGGACGTGGTCGAGGACCGGCTCGTCGGGATGAAGTCGCGGGGGGTGTACGAGACGCCTGGTGGAACGGTCCTCTACACGGCGCACCGGGAGCTGGAGCAGCTGGTGCTCGATCGTCGGACGCTGGCGTTGAAGGATCAGCTCGCCCAGCGTTACGCGGACCTGGTCTACGAGGGCCGCTGGTGGACGACGGAGCGGGAGGCGTTGGACGCGCTGGTGGACCGGACGCAGCGGGTCGTGACGGGGAAGGTGCGGCTGAAGCTCTACAAGGGGAACGTGATCGTGGCGGGCCGGTGGAGTCCGTACTCCCTGTACGACCAGGCGCTCGCCTCCTTCGGCGAGAGCGACTACGACCATGCGGACGCCGAGGGATTCATCCGGCTCTTCGCGCTCCCGACGCGTGCGGAGGCCGAGCGTCGGCTGAGGACGGAGTCGGCGGCGTTCGAGCCGGAGGCCGCCTCGCTGGCGCTCGCCGGGCAAGGAGCGGAGTAGGGGGCTTTGGGGAAGTTGCGGGATTCATCGGTGCAGGGGAGAGCGATGGCCGAGCTCGGAACCGATGCCAGCCGGTCGACTTCAGGCGCGGGCGCGCCGGCCGGGACTTCCCACCGGCTGTGGGGTGGGCGGTTCGCGGTAGGGCCTGCGCCCCTCCTGGAGGAGCTCAACCGCAGCCTTCCGGTGGACCGGAGGCTGTGGCGCGAGGACGTGGAAGGGAGCCGGGCGTGGGTCCAGGCGCTCCTGGGCGCCGGGGTCCTCACCCGGGAGGAGGCGAAGGAGCTCGACGCCGGACTCGCCCGCGTGGCCGAGCGGCTCGCGGCCGGCGAGGCGGAGGACGCCCCGGACGAAGACATCCACACCCTGGTCGAGCGGCTGCTCTACGAGGAGGTGGGTGAGCTCGCGGGGAAGCTGCACACCGGCCGCTCCCGCAACGACCAGGTGGCGACGGACGCCCGGCTGTGGGCGATGCGGGCGTGCGCGCGGCTGGACGAAGAGCTCCGCGCCCTCGAGAGCGCGCTGGCGGATCAGGCTGCCGTGACCGTCGACCTCTTGGTGCCGGCGTACACGCACATCCGCCGCGCGCAGCCGATCCGGATGGCCCACTGGCTGCTGGCCCACCTGTGGGCGTTCGAGCGCGATCGCCAGCGACTCGCCGACGCACTCGAACGGGTGGCCGTGCTCCCGCTCGGCTCGGGCGCGATCGCCGGCTCGGGCTTCCCCGTCGACCGCACGCTCCTCAAGGAGCTGCTCGGCTTCCGCGCGATCTCGCCGAACTCGCTCGACGCCGTGGGCGACCGCGACTGGGTGTGCGAGCTGATCTTCGTCTGCGCCCTGATCGGCACCCACCTCTCGCGGCTGGCCGAAGACCTGATCCTCTTCTCGTCCGAGGAGTTCGGGTTCGTGCGCCTGCCCGAGGCGTACACGACCGGCTCCAGCCTGATGCCGCAGAAGCGCAACCCCGATGGCCTCGAGCTGGCGCGCGGGAAGGCGGCTCGCCTGGCCGGCGACGTGAGCGCCGCACTCGCCCTCCTGAAAGGGCTGCCCTCAGGCTACCAGAAGGACCTGCAGGAAGACAAGGCGCTGCTCTTCGGGGCCGTGGACGCCCTGCTCGTCCTGCTGCCCACGACCCGCGAAACCGTGGCGGGGCTGCAGTTCAACGCCGAGGCCCTCGCGCGCGCCGTCCAGGACGATGCGCTCCTGGCCACAGACCTCGCCGACGAGCTCGTCCGTCGCGGGGTCCCGTTCCGGGAAGCGCACGCGGCCGTCGGCCGGCTCCTGCGTGCCGCGGAAGAGAAGGGCGTCCTCCTCTCCGAGCTCCCCGACTCCGTCTGGGCCGAGGCTCACCCGGCGTTCGCGGCGGGCCCGCGACCCACGCCGACGCCGGAAGGCTCGGTCGAGGCGCGGAACCTCCCCGGCGGCACCTCTCGGGCCGCGGTGATGGCGCAGCTCGCGGCCGCCCGCGCCGCGATCGGCTGAACGCCGACCCCCCCCTGGCACAACGATTGCACCCTCCGGCTTCCGGGGTTGCGCCCGGCGCAACTCTCGTATTATGGCCGGAGTGAGTTGCCGTGAAAAAGCCTTTCGCGTCCAATAATCTGTCAGACACGCTGCGCCGTCGCGCGGAGCTGGCGACCGCCGTCGCGCAGGAGCGACTCCTGAGCACGCACGTCGAGCACGCGCTCGAGTTGATCGAGCTGGTAGGCGATAAGGTGCCGTTCGAGACCGCCCTGAGCATGTACGCTCGACTCCTGCGGCTCACCGAGGAGGAGACGCGCACGATCACGACGCGCGCCCTGGCCATCCTCGGCGAGCGGGCAGCGCGCTCGGACACCTGGCCCGAGCTGATCACGGAGGCCCAGGCAGCTGCTCAGGAGAAGGCGAATCGGCGCCAGAACGGCCTCTTCGGCGTTCTACGCCAGCGGCTGCGGGGCCGCGTCAACGAGGACCTCCGCCACTGGGTCGAACTGACGGCGGCGAGCACGGAGGTCGCTCTCCTCGAAGCGCACGTCTCGAACGCACTCGGCTTCGTCCGGCTCACCGAGAAGGAGCTCCCCTTCGCTGCGGCCGTCGAAACCTACCTGGACCTCATGGAGGTCCGTGACGGCATCGCAGAGGTCGTCTACTACATCACCCTCGCCCGGCTTGCCGAGGAGCAACTCCCCAGCCGGGCCGCCCGCCGGGTGCCGCCCGAGCCCGCCCTGGCCGGCACGACAGAGCCACGCCGGCTCCGGGTCGTCGAAGGCGAAGCCGGCTAGGCCGCGACCGCCGGCTCCGGCTCCGCCAGCCGCCGGCCGGCAACCCGGGCGAACTCGCGCACCATCGCCATCATCGAGTCGAACTCGTCGAAGTTGAGGGACTGGTCCCCGTCCGAGAGCGCCTGCTCCGGGCACGGATGGACCTCCACGATGAGGCCGTCCGCGCCTGCCGCGATCGCCGCGTAGGCCAGCGGCGCGACCAGGTCCCGCTTTCCGCCAGCATGGCTGGGATCCGCGATGACGGGCAGGTGGGTCTCCCGCTTCAGCACGGGGATGGCCGAGAGGTCGAAGGTGTTGCGCGTGGCCGTCTCGAAGGTGCGGATCCCGCGTTCGCACAGGACGACGTTCATGTTGCCCTGGCTCATGATGTACTCGGCCGCGAGGAGTAACTCCTTGATCGTGGCTGACATGCCGCGCTTGAGCAGCACCGGCCGATGCGTACGCCCGACCTCGGTCAGGAGGTCGAAGTTCTGCATGTTGCGCGCGCCGATCTGGAGCATGTCGGCGTACCTCGCCACGAGCTCGACCTGACGCGTGTCCATCACCTCGGTGACGACACCGAGCCCGCTCTGGCGCCGCACCTCCGCGAGGAGCTCCAGCGCCTCCTGGCCCAGTCCGCGGAACGCGTAGGGCGAGGTCCGTGGCTTGAACGCGCCGCCGCGCAGCAGTCGCGCGCCTGCGGCACGCACCGAGGCCGCCGTCTGCTCGAGCATCTCCCGGCTCTCGACCGAGCAGGGACCCGCGATCACGGTGATCTCGTTGCCGCCGATCTCTGCCTGCCCGACCCGCACGACCGTCGGGCCGGCAGCGAACTCGCGCGAGGCCAGCTTGTACGGCTTGAGCACCGGGAGGACCTGCTCGACGCCGGGGATCGAGAGGAGCGGGATCTCCTGGAGGCGCTCCTCATCCCCGATACAGCCGATGATGGTGCGTTGCTCGCCTCGGGAGACGTGCGTGCGCAGCCCGAGTGACTCGACCCGTTCGCGGATGTGATCCAGCTCCGCTTCGGTGATCCCCGGCTTCGTGACGATGATCATCATGTCCGTCCTTCTGTGGGGTGAAAAACGACGCGGCCCTCGTTGCCGAGGGCCGCGGGGCTTCGTCTGACGTGCGGATCAGGAACCTGAGCACACGCGACTACATTCGCCCCCGGCCCTCCGGCCAGTAGCGAAAGTAGCCCAAAAAGCTGAAGGTCCAGATCCGTGCGGTGTACATGCCCGGTAATTTGCTGGCCGGCCCGCGGTCTGTCAAGCACACCCTCAGCGCCGGCCGGCCCGGGCCCCGCACCCCCGCCCCCCCCTTCGTCGCCCCTCCGCCGGGTCCGGGAATGGGATTTGCACCAGCCGCCCGAGGGACCGGGAAGGGCTGCATCAGATTTGCGCGAGAGAGGCCTGCTGTGACCCCATGGCTGCCGATCGCGCACGGAATGGTGCGGATCCTGCACGGGCCCACCGTGTGGCGGATCGGGCCGGCCACGCGTCGGCCGGATTCCAGACGAGTCCCTAGGGGCTGTCACGCGATGCGTCATGGAACCCTTCGACGAGAGGTAGAGGCGGTTATGAGACGTACGGCACTGGCCGTGCTCGGGATCGTGATGGCGTTCTTCATCGCGGTGCCGGCAAGTGCGCAGAACTATCGGTTTGACATCGGGGTGAACGGGGGGTTTGCGTGGTGGTCGGACGGGCTGGACGAGGATGCCCTGTTCTTCGATGGCGACCTCATCGATGACGACCTGATCTTCGAGTTCGATCAGGATGCGAAGTTCGATGCGGGCGGGATCGTCGGGGCGCAGGCGACCTACTGGGCGCTGCCTTACCTGGGGATCCGGGCCAATGCGAACTACACCGAGCGTCCCTTCGAGACCGACGACTTCCAGCTCGTCAACGACGTCAACCTGTGGAGCGGCTCGGGCGATCTGCTCTTCCGCTTCCGGCGTCCCAACCGGGAGTGGCGGGGCACGGAGGTGCTGCCCTACATCGCACTCGGTGCTGGAGCCAAGTGGGTCAACCCGGCCGGGGATGAGTTCGATCGGTCCGATCTTCTGATCGACTTCATCGACGATGTCATTGTCGATGACGGCATCATCATCGACGACAACATCATCATCGAGGACGGGCTGAACGGCGGGCTCTTCTTCCTGGGGGACCGGGCCTTCATTCTGGAGGACGCGACGAAGTTCATGGGGCTTGTGGGGCTTGGGACGGACGTTCGCCTTGCGCCGAACTTCGCCGTGCGTCTCGAGGTGGGGGACCGGATCTGGGAGGTGCCGATCCGCGAGCTCTTCGTCGATGTCGATGTGATCGACGAGGTGGACGGCAACGAGGTGATCGTGATTCGGGCGGATGAGGACGATGTGGGCAAGGTGAATCACGAGATCTACGGGACGATCGGGGCGCACCTGCTTCTTGGGCTCGAGCGGCCGCGTCGTCCGGTGGTGATTGCGCCTCCGCCGCCTCCGGCCCCTGCGCCTCCGGCCGAGGAGATGATCACGGTGTGCGTGGTCGATCCGACGGCGCCGGGTGGGCTGAGGCAGGTCTCGGCGGTCTACGTGCCCACGACGGGCGATACGCTGGTGACGGTCAATGGGCAGCGCGTGCCGCTCAAGACGACGGTGGGCACGGTCATGACGGCGCGCAATGCGAGCTGGTTCATGGCAGGTCAGCCGCTGACGATCATGGTCCGGGGCCAGCAGGAGCAGTTCGTCACCTTTGGCGGTGGGCGGGTGATCGAGCCTGAGGAGCTGACGTACCTGGGCATGGTCAACGGGCTTGCGGTGTATGCGAGCCGGGAGGATGCGGCCCAGATCGAGGACGAGCTGGCGCAGCAGCGGCAGATGGGCCGCACGGAGCTGAGCGCGATCCTGGAGCAGGATGCGACGGTGCGGCAGGTCTTCGAGACGATCGACGTGCTCTACGTGCCGCTCGAGGCGACCGGCTGCGTCTTCCAGCCCCTGCAGCGCATCGAGGAGGTCCGCAAGGTCCGCGGCTGAACACACCCACAACCTCCCGTCGAGCGTTTGCGGCCCGGCAGTCGCCGGGCCGCAAACTTTTCCGCCTCCGAGAAGTCACCCGACCCGCGTCTGGCACCGAGGCCCCTCCACCCCTCCTTTGCCTTCCGCGCACGGATGTGCTCAGGCGCGGAGAACAGCCATCGGGCGCCCGCCCCACACGCCTCCTCCCCCGGGCGGTCACCTGCCCGGGCCCCGCGCCGGACCCGGGGGAGCCGCCGGTCCCCGCGATCCGGCGGCTGGCCGATGACGGGCTCACCTGGCAGGACAGCCGCTAAGTCGTTATAATCAAATCATTACCGAATCTGGAGATGCGCACGATGAGGTTTCGGGCCCTGCTCGCGATCTTCCTCGCCGTCCTCCACGTCGCCGCGCCGGACGCGTGGAGCCAGGCACCCACCCCGGCACCCGAGGACACGCTGCCCATCGACCCCGCGGTGACGGTGGGACGCCTGCCCAACGGACTCCGCTACTACATCCGCCCCAACCGCCGGCCGGAGAAGCGCGCCGAGCTGCGACTCGTGGTCAACGCCGGCTCGATCCTGGAAGACGACGGCCAGCGCGGCCTCGCCCACTTCGTCGAGCACATGGCGTTCAACGGCACGAAGCGCTTCCCCAAACAGGCACTGGTGGACTACCTCGAATCGATCGGCATGCGCTTCGGGCCCGACCTCAACGCCTACACCAGCTTCGACGAGACCGTCTACCTCCTCCAGGTCCCGACCGACAGCGCGCACTACCTCGAGACGGCGTTCCAGATCCTCGGCGATTGGGCCCGCAACCAGAGCTTCGACCGCACCGAGATCGAAAAGGAACGGGGCGTCGTCATCGAAGAGTGGCGCATCGGCCAGGGCGCCGGCGCTCGAATCCGGAGCCGGCAGCTCCCCGTCCTCTTCCAGGACTCCCGCTACGCCGTCCGGCTGCCGATCGGGGAGAAGTCCGTCCTGGAAAGCTTCGACCCCTCCGCGCTCGAACGCTTCTACGCCGACTGGTATCGCCCGGACCTCATGGCCGTCATCGCGGTGGGAGACTTCGACGTCGAGCAGGTCGAGCGGCTCATCCGCCAGGAGTTCGGCGCGATCCCGGCCCCGACCCGCGCCCCTGAGCGGCCCCTCTACCCGGTCCCCGACCACACGGAGACCCGCGTCGCCATCGCGACCGACCCGGAGGCGACGGCCTCCAGCGTGGGCGTCTACTACAAGCTGCCGCCCCGCGAGGAGGGCACCGTGCGCGCGTTCCGGCAGCGGATCGTCGAACAGCTGTACGACCACATGCTGAACGAGCGGCTCGCCGAGCTCGTCCAGAAACCGGATCCGCCGTTCATCGCCGCCGGGGCCGGCCACGACCGCCTCGTCCGCACCCGGGAAGCCTTCTCCCTCGCGGCCCGCACCCGCGACAACGCAATCCTCCGCGGTCTCGAGGCGCTCCTCACGGAGGCGGAACGGCTCCGGCGACACGGCTTCACCGCGTCGGAGCTCGAGCGCGCGAAGGCAGACCTCATGCGCGCCCTGGAGCGCGCTTTCGCCGAACGGGAAAAGACCGAGTCCCGCATCTACGCCGCCGAGTACGTCGCCCACTTCCTCGAGGGCGAGCCGATCCCTGGCATCGCTTACGAGTACGAGCTCTACCAGCGCCTCCTCCCGGGGATCGAGCTCGAGGAGGTGAACCGCCTCACCGCCGAACGGATCACCGAGCACAATCGGGTCGTGCTGGTGAGCGCGCCGGAGAAGGAAGGCGTGGAGGTGCCCACCGAGGAGCAGATCCTCGCGGTCTTCGAGGCGGTCGCGCGCAAGGAGATCCCGCCCTACGTCGACAGCATCTCGGACGCGCCGCTCATCGCCGAGGTCCCGGCTCCCGGGGCGATCACCCGCGAAAGGCGCATCCCCGAGGTCGGCGTGATCGAGTGGACCCTCGCGAACGGCGCGCGCGTCCTCGTGAAACCGACCGACTTCAAGGCGGACGAGATCCTCTTCCGCGCCACCAGCCCCGGCGGCACCTCCCTCGCCTCCGACGCCGACCACGTCGCCGCCACCACCGCAGCGAGCGTGGTGCCACTGGGCGGGCTCGGCCGGTTCGACCGCATCCAGTTGCAGAAGAAGCTGGCGGGGAAGTCGGTCAGCGTCTCACCCACGATCGGGAGCCTCGAGGAGGGCCTCTCGGGCAGGGCCTCGCCCAGAGACGTCGAGACCCTCTTCCAGCTCATCCACCTCTACTTCACCGCGCCGCGCCCGGACAGCGCCGCGTTCCTCGCCTACCACGAGCGCCTGAAGGCCTCGCTCGCCAACCGCCACGCGAGCCCGGAAGCCGCCTTCCAGGACACGATCCAGGCCACCCTGACCCAGTACCACTACCGCGCCCGCACGCCCACGCCCGAGCTCGTGGAGGAGATGGACCTGGAAAAGTCGTTCGCCTTCTACAGGGACCGCTTCGCCGACGCGAGCGACTTCACCTTCATCTTCGTCGGGAGCTTCGATCCCGACAGCCTGAAGCCGCTCGTGCAGACCTACCTGGGCAGCCTCCCCTCCATCCGGCGCAAGGAGAGCTGGAGGGACGAAGGCATCCGGCCACCCAAGGGTGTGGTCCGGAAGATCGTCCGCAGAGGGATCGAGCCCAAGGCCCTGACCCAGATCACCTTCACCGGCTCGATCGAGTACACCCGGGAGCGCGCCCACCTCCTGAGCGCGCTCGCCCAGGTGCTGGAGATCCGCCTCCGCGAGCGGCTCCGCGAGGACCTCGGCGGGACCTACGGCGTGAACGTGAGCGCGGCCGCCGCGCCGCACCCCTACCCGCAGTACTCGCTGACCATCACGTTCGGCTCGGCGCCCGAACGCGTCGAGGAGCTGACCGGCGTCCTCTTCGAGGAGCTGGAGAGCCTCAAGACCCACGGGCCGAGGGCGGACGAGCTGGCCAAGGTGAAGGAGCTGCAGCGCCGCGAGTGGGAGACGAACCTCAAGCAGAACAGCTACTGGCTGGCGGTCCTGCTCCAGCGCGCGCGCACGGGAGCCGACCCGCGCCGGGCGCTCACCTATGACAGGGACCTGATCGAGCCTCTGACGGCGCGCAAGATCCAGGAGGCGGCGAAGCAGTTCCTCCGGACCGACAACTACGTCCAGGTCTCGCTCCTGCCCGAAGCCGCATGAGCGCGCCCGGGTGAGCCCGGCCCGGGCCCCCGCCCGATCGGCGGTGGCCCGCCCGCCGGGCGACCCGTCCCGCGGCGCTACGGGTCGCCTGGCCTCCCCCCGCCCTGGTCCCGGCTACGCCGCGGAGGCGATGCCGGCGCCCGCGCTCCGAACACCGGTGCCGGGTCGGCTGCGCGCGCTACTCGTACCGCAGCGCCTCCACGGGATCCACCTTCGCCGCTTTCCGCGCCGGGAAGAAACCCGCCATGAGGCCGATCGCGGTCAGGATGCCGACCGTCACCAGCCCGATCGGCCACGACAGCTTCGGATTGGCCAGGAACTCCATGGGCCCGCCCGCCGTCGGAAGGCTGTCCACGACCAGCACCACGAGCGTGGAGAAGCAGAGGCCGATCCCCCCGCCCACCAGCGCCACGAGCAACGCCTCGAAGACGAACTGGCCCAGGATGTGGCGCCTTCGCGCCCCCACCGCCCGCTTGATCCCGATCTCCCGCGTACGCTCCCGCACCACCACGTACATGATGTTCGCCACCCCGATCCCGGCGACCAGCAGGGTCAACCCACCCACGACCCCGAGGAAGATCTGGATCCCGCCCACGATCTTCCTCGTCTCTTTCTCGGCCTCGATCATGTCCCAGAACCCCAGCGCGCGCTCGTCGGCGGGATCGAATTTGTGCCGGCTCCCGAGAACCCTGTAGATCTCCTGCTTCACCAGCGCGGCGCGGGTGACGTCCCGCGGCCGCACCAGGAGATGGTTCACGTAGGTCGGGCCATAGATCGTCCTGAAGGTCGACGCGGGGATGATCGCCCGGAAGGCGTCCGGGCCGTTGTTCATGCTGGTTTGCATCTTCGTCTGCATGACACCGACCACCGTGAACGGGAGCCCGTCCAGCAGCACGCTCTTCCCGACCGGTGACTCCGCGCCGAAGAGCCGCCGCGCGATCGAGTCGCCCAGGAAGACGACGCGGCGCCGCTGCTCGACGTCGCGCTCGTTGATGAAGCGCCCGCCCTTCACCGGGTACATGCGCCGCATCTCCTCGAACGCGGGATAGACGCCCTCCATGAAGGTCGTCGTCCGGTTCGCTCCGACCCTCAGACTGGTCTGCCACCGGCCGTAGGAGGGGCTGACCAGGTCGATCTCGGGGATCGATTGGCGCAGCAGCTCCAGGTCCTGCTCCGTCAGCCGGATGCGCCGCCCGCGCGGCAGCCCCTCGTAAACGCGGCTGGTCTCGCCGCCATAGATCATGAAGATGCGTTCGCCAGCGCCTAGCTGACCTTCCACGACGCTCCGCTTGAGCCCTTCACCGAAGGCGAGGAGCAACACCACGGCGATCGTGCCCCAGGTCACCGCGAACAGGGTGAGCGAGGCGCGCAGCTTCTGCGCCTTCAGGTCACCCAGGAACTCTTCGAGCAGGATCTTCCACATTTCGTCACCTTGCCCGGTTCGCTCGACCGCCACGGACGCGACGGAGGAGACGGCCTGCCAGCGCCTCACCCCGTCCCTGCGCCGCCGCTCCGGCCACCGTGCAGCTCAGTACCTCAGGCATTCCACCGGGTCCAGGTTCGCCGCCCTGCGGGCCGGGAAGAGGCCGGCAAGGAACGCGATGGCGGCCAGGAGCAGGATCGTCGCGCCGACGACGGCCGGCGAGAGCGTGGGCGTCCCGACCTGTTCCTGGATCGGCAGGAGGGAGGCCGCCTTCACGAGCGCGAGCGAGAGGAGGAAACCCAGCACGCCGCCCACCGCGACGATCAGGAACGTCTCCGCGAGGAACTGCCCCAGGATGTGGCGCTTCCGCGCCCCGATCGAGCGCTTGATCCCGATCTCGCGCGTGCGCTCCCGCACCACGATGTACATGATGTTGGCGACGCCGATCCCGCCGACGAGCAGCGTGAAGCTGCCCACGATGCCGAGGAAGAGGTTGAACCCGAGGAACAGGTACTTGAAGAACCGCATCTGCTCGTTGGTGTCCCAGACGCCCAGGGCATCGTCGTCGGCGGGGTCGAACCGGTGGCGCCGGCCCAGGACCTCGTAGACCTGCCGCTTCACCTGCTCCGTCAGGTCGGGATCCCTCAGCGTGTAGACGATGTTGTTGAGGTACCGATCGCCGAACAGGGCGCGATAGGTGCTCGCCGGAATGAAGATCCGGTCCTGGTCGCGGGAGTTGTAGGAGGAGTTCTGGGTCTTGTGGCGCATGACGCCGACGACGGTGAACGGGACGTCGCCGATGAGCACCTGTTCGCCCACCGCCGGCTCGTCGCCGAACAGGAGGCGCTTCAGCTCGTCGCCCAGGACCACGACCCGGCGCCGCTGGGCCAGGTCCGGCTCGTTGATGAACCGGCCGCCGGCCTCGGGGATGATGTTGCGCATCTCGCCGTACACCGGGTAGATGCCCGTGATGTAGGGCGTGGTGCTCGCGGTGCCACGGCGGACCGGGGCGGCCCAGCGGCCGTACTCGGGGCTGATCGCCGCGATCCCGGGGATCTCGCGCTGCAGGAGGAGAGCATCCTCTTCCCGGAGCCGGATGGAGCGGCCCTCGGGGAAGCCCTGGAACGGCCGGGTGGTCCGCCCGCCGAACAGGATGACGATCCCGTCGCCGATTCCCTTCGCGTTGGTCTGCATCTGGTCCTGCAATCCCACACCGAAGGCGAGGAGCGTGACGACGGCGACCGTGCCCCACGCGATGCCGAGGATGGTCAGCGTCGTCCGCAGCCGCTGGACGCGGAGGTCGTCGAGGAATTGGCGGAGGAAGTCGATCGTCTGCATCGCTTGCGTTGGACCGGGCTCACGAACGCCAGTCGCTCGCGCGGCGCCGACCCGGGTCCGCCCCGGGCCGCGGCCCGCACGGTCACAGTCCCTTGATCTCCTTCTGCGGCTTCTCCAGGACCTGCTCGCCCTCCTTCAGCCCGGAGACGACCTCGACGTTGATGGCATCGCTCAGCCCGGTCTCGATCGTCCGCCGTTCGGTCCGCCCGTCGGGGAGCGGGACGGTCACCCAGGCGCTGTCCCCCTCGAAGGTGACCACCCTCTCCGGGATGACGCGGACCTGCTCGCGCTTCTGGATGATGACCTCCGCGTTCGCGGAGTAGCCCGCCCGGAGCTCCGCCCCGCCGAGGTCCGTCAGCGTGATTTCGATGGGGAAGCTGGTCGCGTTCTCCTCTTTCTTGGCTTTGAGCGCGATCTTCGAGACCACGCCTCGGACGCGCGCCTCGGGCAGTGCGCCGATCTTGATCTCGGCCGGCATGCCCTCCTTGAGGCGGCCGACGTCGATCTCGTCGACCGTGCCGCGGAAGAGGAGGCGCTTCATGTCCGCCATCTTCATGAGCACGGTCCCTTCCTGGTAGGAGCTGAGGGGCACCACCGGGTCGCCGATCTCGACCATTTTCTCGAGGATGAAGCCGTCGATCGGAGACTTGACGACGCTCTCGATGCGGGCGTTGGAGACCGTGACGCGTCCCTGCTCGAGCAACGCCAGTTTCTCGCGCGCGATCTGGAGCTGGAGGGTCGCCTCGGCGTGGCGGCGCTGGGTCGCCTCGTACTCCTGGTCCGAGATGAGGCCGCGGGCCTTCAGCTCCTTCTGGCGGGCGAGCTCTCTGTCGAGGTTTTCGACCTCGATCTGCTGGAGCTCGATCTGGCGCCGGGCCTCGACGAGTTCGAGGGGCGTGGGGTCGGGCCGGATCTCGAGCAGCGGGTCGCCGGCGCGGACGAAGTCGCCGACGTCGGCGAAGCGGCGCTGGACCACCCCGGAGACCTTCGACTTGACGCTGATCTCGATTTCGGGCTCGATCGTGCCGACGGCGAGGGCTTTGTCGACGATGTCGGCGCGGACGACCTGGACCGTGCCCGCGTCGGCGGCCGGGTCGGCGTCGTCCGAGAGCCCGATCGCGCCGACGATGGCGAGCACGGCTGCGAACCCGAAAAAGCCGAGGGCGAATGGGGCGCGTCGTTTCATGCGGGTACTCCGTCTTTCCTGGATTCCGCCGAACGCGGATGAAGTCGTACCGGTCTCCTTACGGAACGTGTCGATGAAAGTTTCAACCCGGCCTTCAACTTGCACGGTGAGAGGCTGGGCCATGATTGGAAGCGATCGGAGTCTGGTGATTCTTGCGGCCGTGCTCTTGGTCGCGTGCCGTCCCGAGGCGGGCGAGATGCGCGCTCGGGCGCCGACCAGCGAGACGTTCCGGGCCGCAGTGGATGCGGTGCTTCCGGCGGTGGTCTACATCCAGGTCGAGGCGGAGGCGACGCCCTCGCTGGAGGCGGGGCCCCTCGCGCCGCTGCCTCCGGGCGGGGGGCTGGAGCAGGTGGGCGCGGGGTCGGGCGTGCTCTTCCGGCCGGACGGGTACATCCTGACCTCCGACCACGTGGTGCGGGAGGCCGCTCGTCTGACGGTGACGCTCCACGATCATCGAGAGTTCGAGGGCCGGGTGGTGGCGCGGGACCCGAGCACGGACGTGGCGGTGGTCAAGATCGACGCCCAGGGTCTGCCGACGGCCCGGCTGGGGGATTCGGACCGGCTCGACCTGGGGGACTGGGTGCTGGCGCTCGGGAGCCCGCTGAACCTGCAGTTCAGCGTCACCGCCGGGGTGGTGAGCGCGAAGGGCCGGGCGATCGGGATCCTGAACCGGGCCGCGGACTCGGGGCGGACCGCCGCGCCGCTCGAGCACTTCATCCAGACGGACGCGGCGATCAATCCCGGGAACTCCGGCGGACCGCTGGTCAACCTGGACGGGGAGGTCGTGGGGATCAACACGGCGATCGCGAGCCCCACGGGCGTCTATGCGGGCTACGGCTTCGCGGTGCCGATCAACCTGGCGCGGCGCGCCGCCGAGGAGCTGATCCGCTACGGCCGGGTGCGGCGGGGGTTCCTGGGCGTGCTGCTCGAGGACGTGGACGCGGCGGACGCCAGGGTCTACGGCCTGCCGGCCATCGAGGGGGCGGAGGTGGTGCACGTCCAGGAGGGAGGGCCGGCGGAACGGGCGGGGGTGCAGCTCGGGGATGTGGTGGTGGGGATCGCCGGGCGGAAGGTCGAGACCACGAGCGACCTGCAGGCGGTGCTGGCCACGCTGGAACCGGGGACCACGACTCGCCTGCGGCTCTTCCGTTACGGCCGGAGCATCGAGGTGCCGGTGCAGCTCGGGGTGATCACGTCCGGGGAACGCCCCGCCCCGCCGCCACGCCGCCCCGAGGGCCCGGCACGCATCGGCTTCGCGGTCGACGAGCAGGGTGGCCGCCTCGTGGTTGTGGCGGTGCAAGCGTACTCGCCGGCGTACCGCGCCGGGATCCGGCCCGGCCAGGAGGTCCTCGCCGTGAACCGTCGGGAGGTCCGCTCGCTCCAGGCCTTCGCCACAGCCGTGGCCTCGAGCGGCGACGTGGTCTCGTTGATCGTCCGGGATCCCCGGATCGGCCGCCTCATCATCAACTACGAGCTGCGGCGGTAGCCTCCGGCCCGGCTCGCGGCCGGCCGGCCCGCTCGAAAGGGAGGAGATGAGCCCCCGGCGAAGCTCGAACCGTACCGCCCACCTGCTGATCGGCGCCCTCCTGCTCCCCGCCACCGCGGCGCCGGGTCACGCGCAGGGAGCCTCAGCCGGGCCGCTGCTCGACCGCCTGAGCGCACGGGTCGAGAGCCTGCGCAGCCAGCTCGAAACCCTGGAGGCACGGATCCGAACAACGCAGGATTGGAGCCGACCCTGCTGCGCCGCCACCACGCAGGTCATGCGGGGCACGGTCCGCCAGGCCAGGTCCACCCTCGCCACGCTCCGGGCAGGGTTCCGCCAGGCACGACACGACCGGGGACTCGCCTTCGTCGCCGAGCTCTCCGCCCAGGCACGCAGCATCGAGGCCGCGCTCGCAGCGCTCGATCGGGCGCGGAGCGCCAGCGGCGCACAGGCCGCGGCGGGACGGGCCTCCCACAGCATCGCCACCTTCCGCCAGCGGCTCGACCTGCTCCGGGCCTGCTGCTACGACGTCCGGTGGTAGCCGGGCGACGCCCGTCGACGCCCGCCTCGATTGACCGCAGGCCCCGCTCCCGCCTAGCTTCAAGGCAGTCGAACGCTCCCGCAGCGACTTCCGGATCGTATGCACATGCGCCGAATCGGGCCGCAAACCAGCCCTCTCTCCCCGCTCCGGCAGGAGGTGTCGCTCCCTTGAGCGGCAGGAAAACCGACATCGCGCTGGTCCTGGTCGACTTCGACGACACCCTGGTCGACACCGCGCCCAGGTTCCGGCAGGCACGTCGCGCCCTGTTCGCGCTCCTCGCCGAGGCAGGGTTCCCGGAAGAGGAGGCCCTCAGGATCCATCACGAAGAGGTGGATCCGGAGATGCTCGAGCGATTCGGGCTCGGGCCCCGGCGCCTCGAGCCGGCGTTCTGCGAAACCTACCACCGCCTGTGCGCCCGGGCCGGCGTCCGGCCTGATCCCGCCGTCAGGGAGCAGTGCGCCGCCATCGCTCGCAGCGTCCTCGGCGCGGCGCCACCCTTCGACGGCGCGATCGAGGCGCTCGCCCGCCTCGCCGCTCGCTTCCCGACCGTTATCTACACCCAGGCCGGCGACCCGGAGTACCAGTTCCGGTGCATCCAGGAGGTGGGCGTCACCCGCGTGCTCCCGCCGGACCGCATCCGCATCTGCTGGCGGAAGACGCCCGAGGAGTTCCTGGCCACGATCCACCGGTACGGCGTCCGGGATCCGCGCCAGGCGTGGATGGTCGGGAACAGCATCCGCAGCGACATCAACCCCGCGCTCACGGTGGGTGCCCGCGCCATCCTCATCGAGTCCAGGGAACCGTGGGAGCACGACCTGGTCGAGCCGGTCTCGAACGATTACGTGCAGGCCGGCTCCTTCGCCGAGGCGGTGGCGTACCTGCTCGGCCGCCACGGCGCCGGGCGGGCCCGCGCACCCCGAGGGGCGGCATGCAGGTGAAGCTCGCCCTCCTCGCGGATTGCGCCAACGTGACGACCGAAGGCAAGCTCAACATCCTCGGGGTGTTCGACCGGATCAGCGTGCTCGAGCTGCCCGCCGTCCACCCGCAGATGCACCTCGTCCTTCGCCTGGAGGCGCACCCGGCGGAGCGCGACCGGGTCCACCCGATCGAGATCCGGCTGCACGACCCGGACGGCCAGACCGTGGTGGAGCTGAAGGGCGAGATCGTGCCGCGGGGCGGCACGCCCGAGCAGACGACGATCGCGAGCAACCAGATCATTACGCTGAACCACCTCACGTTCGCCACGACGGGCGAGTACACGTTCGTCGTCTTCGTGGACAACGACCTGAAAGCCGAGGTCCCGCTCACCGTCGAGCGCGTGGCCGGGGGGTCCGCGGAGGAGCGGCCAGAGGATGCGCCGCCTGCCAGGCCGTCCGGCGGGGAGGCCTAGCCGCTCCGGCATCGACTCCCTTGCCAAGGCGCGCGCGTTCTGCGAGATTGTTCTGACCTCTGTTGTTCGAGCCGGCCGAGACACTCCCCGATTCCCGAGAACTTCCCGCGGGTCCGGCGACCTGAGCCGGACCTGCACGGTTCTTCGGCCGCGCGGTGCCCCCTTTCTCCCGAGGACCGTCGTAGCGCGGAACACCTGCAGGGCGGCGGTGGAGGTCGGCGGGCGACTCGGGGTCGCCTCGAGGAGGAACCCGGTACTTGACAGACGCGGTGTGGCCAGGCTGGCCGCCCCGCGGGGCGGGCTCGCGCCCGCGGTAGTCTTTGGCCCGGAATCGTTACGTGGAGTCAACATGCTCGAGGAGATCAAGCGGAAGATCGAGGAGGAGCTGGAGCGGCTCGGCTACGAGCTGAACGTGACGCTCCCCGCAGCGATCCGTAAGGCGGTCGAGCTCGGAGACCTGAGCGAGAACGCCGAGTACACCTCCGCGCTGGAGCGCCAGCAGTTCGTGCAGGCCCGGATCAATCACCTGGTCCAGCGGCTGAGCGAGCTCTCGAAGATCGACATCAACGCGATCCCGGAGGACCGGGTCGGGTTCGGCTCGCGCGTCACGCTGCGTGACCTGAAGACGAACCAGGAGGTCACGTACACCATCGTCTCCGGCGACTACATCGACATCGATGCCGGGCACATCTCGATGGCGTCGCCCATCGGCAGCCGGCTGCTCGGGCGTGCGCTGAACGATGAGGTCGTGGTGCAGCTGCCTGCGGGCGAGCGCCATTACCGGGTCGTCGATCTGGTCACGCTTCCTCAGATGCTGAGCGGCTCGAGCAAGTAGGCGAGCGCGCACCCTCCGCCATCCCCCTCTCGCTTCCCCTGGAGACCCCAATGATCGCGGTGTATCCGGCGTTCGTTGCTCTCCTGGCGCTCGCGTCCCTGCCGCAACAGGGGTTGCGGGAGGTGGCGTCCCGGCCGGCGGGGGAGTGCCCGGTGCGGGATCGGTACTGCGAGGAGATCCGGCGCCTGGCCGCGCACCCGGCGGTGCGCCGGGCGCTGCGGCACATCGAGGAGACGGACGCGACCACGATGCGGGACCTGGTCGCGCTGAGCGAGATCGGGGCGCCTCCGTTCGGGGAGGAGAGTCGGGCGAAGCGTTATCGGGCGCTGCTGGCGGAGGCCGGCGTCGACTCCGTCTGGATCGACGAGGTCGGGAACGTGATCGGGCTGCGGAAGGGGCGGGGCGGGGGACGCACGGTCGTGATCGAGGGCCACCTGGACACGGTCTTCCCGGAGGGCACGGATGTGCGGGTGCGGCAGAGGGGGGACACGCTGTACGGGCCCGGGGTCGCGGACAACGCGCGGGGCCTGGCCGTCGTGCTGGCGGTGCTCCGGGCCATGAACGCGGCCCGGATCCAGACGGCGGCGGACGTGCTGTTCGTCGGGACGGTCGGCGAAGAAGGGCTCGGCGACCTGCGAGGGGTGAAGCACCTCTTCCGGCGGGGTGGGCGCCGCATCGACGCCTACATCTCCGTCGATGGGGTGGCCGGCCCGGGGGAGGAGGTGGAGGCGATCACGCAGGGCGGGCTCGGGTCGCGGCGCTACCGCGTGACGTTCCGGGGGCCGGGTGGTCATTCCTGGGGCGCGTTCGGGACCGGCAACCCGATCCACGCGCTCGGCCGGGCGATTCGCCTGCTCGACGAGAGGGCGGAGGCGTTCACGCGCTGGGAGGGGCCGCGCAGCAGCTACAACGTGGGCGTGATCGGCGGGGGCACGTCGGTGAACGCGATCCCCTCGGAGGCCTGGATGGAGGTGGATCTGCGGTCGGAGAGCCCGGAACGGCTGGCCGCGCTCGACTCGATCTTCCACGCGGCGCTCGAGCAGGCGCTGGAGGAGGAGAACGCAGCGATCCTGCAGGGTCCCGAGCTGAGCGTGGAGGTCGAGCTGGTGGGCGATCGCCCCTCCGGCGCCACGGACCCGACCTCGCCGCTCGTCCGGCGGGCGAGCGCGGTCGCGCGATACTTCGGGCTCGAGCCGGTGTTCCGCACTTCCTCCACCAACGCGAACGTCCCGATGTCGCTCGGCGTTCCGGCCATCGCCATCAACGGCGGAGGGGTGGGCGCGAACGCCCATTCGCCGGCCGAGTGGTACCTGAACCGGAACGGCCCGGCCGGCGTCCAGCGCGCGCTGCTCCTGCTGGTGGCGGAGGCGGGGCTCGCCGAGGCGGCCCGAAGCCGGTGACCGCGACCGCGCGCCGGGGATTCCGGGGGCTCAGGGGGATGCTGGGATCGGCGCCGGCGGGAGCTGCCGGGGCTCCCACGCCAGGATGCGCCTCGTGTGCGAGAGGTCGTAGGGCGACGTGGGCTGCGCGGAGACGCCGTAGACCACGTGGAACCCTTCGACCGCCGCCTCGACGCAGCGGCGGAACAGGGCCCGCAGGTCCTGTGGGCCGATCCAGCGACGGAGTAGCACCTCGTCGCTGGGGGGCGGGGCGGGATGATGCGTCCCGATCCGGACGGCCAGGAAGCAGGGGAGGCGGCCCGCGTCGACCGCCGCGCGGCCCAGGATCTCCCCGAACGCTTTGCTGACCCCGTAGGGGCTGACCGGCCGGGGCGCGGCGTCGGAGCCGATCTTCGGCCCAGCGGGCGCGTAGCACGCAGGGGCCAGCTCTTCCTCCAGCGCCAGCACGACGTGACGCGAGCTGGCGTACACCACACGCCTCACCCCGTGCTCGACCGCCGCCTCGAGCACGTTTCGCGTCGCGTCCAGGTTCTGCCGCGCGACCTCACCCCACTGCGCGCGGGGATCCGCGTTCCCGGCCAGGTGCACGACCACGTCGACGCCGGCGAAGGCGCGGGCCCAATCGCCCGGCTCGGCCAGATCGGCCGCGATCCACTCGCCTCCGCCGGCGCCCGGCCTGCGGGCGATGAGCCGCAGCTCGAAGGTGCCGGCCAGCTCGTCCACCACCTGTCGGCCGAGCCTGCCCGTGGCTCCGGTGATCAGGATCCGCACCCGACCTCCTTCGACGAAGGCGGCTCACGCCTCAAGCGACGAGCCGCACCTGGACGGGAATTGGGCCATCCCCAGGCCTGTCTTCGCCCCCGCACCCAGCTCACGCCGGCCCGGGCGCCTGGGACAGCTCGAGGTACTCACGCGCTCGCGCCAGCGCATCGTCGATGTCCCCGAACACGTTCTCGTGTCCGACCTCGTCCAGCAACCCCGCCCGCTCCATCGCCACCATCGGCTGGGCGTGGACGCCGGAGAGCACCACCAGCGTGCCGTCCTTCTGGCTCCGACGGATCACCTCGCGCAGCGCATGCAGCCCGGTCGAGTCGATCGCCGGCACGTTGCGCATCCGCAGGATCAGCACCTGGGGCCTGTTCGCGATCCGCCCGAGCTGCTCCTTGAATCTCTCGGCCGCCCCGAAGAAGAACGGCCCGTTGATCTCGTAGACCTCGACGCCCGCCGGGACGGAGCGCAGGCGGATCGCCTTCGGGTCCGCCTGTTCGTCGTCCCCGTTCTCCCGCAGCTCCCGCGTGACCGCCTGCACGTTCGTCACCTCGGCCATCCGCCGCATGAACAGGAAGGAGGCGAGCACCATCCCCACCTGGATCGCGACCGTGAGATCCACCACCACGGTCAGGGTGAACGTGGTGAGCAGGACGGCCACGTCGCTCCGCGGCGCCGAGAGCTCCGCCTTGAAGGAGCGCCACTCGCTCATGTGGTAGGCCACGACGGCCAGGATCGCCCCCAGCGTGGCAAGGGGGATGTACGCCGCCCAGCGGCCGAAGAAGAGCGTGATGACCAGCAGCGTGAGCGCGTGCACCATCCCCGCGACCGGCGTGCGCCCGCCGTTCTTGACGTTCGTCGCCGTGCGCGCGATCGCGCCCGTGGCCGGGATCCCGCCGAACAGCGGCGCGACGAAGTTGGCCACCCCCTGCGCCACCAGCTCCATGTTCGACCGGTGCCGGCCGCCGATCATCCCGTCCGCCACCACCGCGGAAAGCAGCGACTCGATCGCCCCGAGCAGCGCGATGCTGAGCGCCGGCCCGATCAGCGACGCCACCATCGGCCAGCTGACCTGCGGCAGGCTAGGCGCGGGCAGCGCCGACGGGATTTCGCCGAACCGGCTCCCGATCGTCTCGACGTCGAGCCCGAGCACCTGGACGAGCACCGTCGACGCGATGAGCGCCACGAACGGCCCCGGGATCCGGCGGCTGACTCGGGGCCAGAGCAGGAGGATCGCCAGGGAGAACCCGGAAACCAGGAGCGCGTGGGGATTGATCGTGTCCAGGTTCTCCGCGTACGCCCGCCACTTCGCGAAGAACTCCGCGGGCACGTCCCCCATGCGCAAACCCAGCAGGTCCTTGACCTGGCTCGAGAAGATGATCAGCGCGATCCCGGAGGTGAAGCCGATGATCACCGGGTGCGGCACGAACTTGATGACGGCCCCGAGCCGCGCCAACCCCAGCCCGATCAGGATCACGCCCGCCATCATCGTCGCGACGGTGAGGCCGTCGATCCCGTGCTTCTGGACGATCCCGTAGACGATGACGACGAACGCGCCGGTGGGCCCGCCGATCTGCACCCGCGACCCGCCCAGCGCCGAGATCAGGAAGCCGGCGACGATCGCCGTGAACAGCCCGCGCTCGGGGGGCACCCCGCTCGCGATCGCGAAGGCGATCGCCAGCGGAAGGGCCACGATGCCCACGATGATCCCGGCGATCAGGTCGGAAAGGAGCTGCGTTCGGTTGTAGGACCGTAAGGTCGTGAAGAGTTTGGGTACGAGCACCGTTGCCTCCGCAACACGCCCATGGCAACCGGGGAGAGCTGGTCCGCTCCCTGGATGCCCCCCTTCCCGCGTCTCCGTCGCCGGCGCCCGCAATCCGGAAGGTTGACACCATGGTTACAGCGGATACCTTGACCACGTACATAACACGCATTGAACAGTTGGTCAATAGAGGACGATGCCGGGACAGAAAGCGCCGGGAGACGAACGGAGGGAGCAGATCCTGACGGCCGCGCTCCGGGTGGCGACGGCGGTCGGGCTGGATCGTCTCACGATCCGTCGCGTAGCGGCCGAGGCCGGGCTTTCGACCGGGCTCGTCCACTTCCACTTCAAGACGAAGGACGCGCTCCTCGTCGCCCTCCTCGACCACCTCCTGGCCAGGATGGCCGTGCTGCGGGTGGACGCGTCCATCGCCCGGTTCGAGTCGCCGCTGGACCGGTTGCTCGCCCTGCTCCGGCACGAGATGGACCGTGTCACGCGCGACTGGCGCCTGATCCACCTCTTCTTCGACTTCTGGGTGCTGGGCGCGCGGCACCGGCGGATCCGCAGGCGGATGCGCGCCGAGCTCCGGCGCTACCGAGACGCCTTCCGGCCTCTGGCCGAAGAGGTGCTGAAGGCCGAGCCGGTGCGCTTCGCGCAGGTCACGCCCGAGGGGCTCGCCGCGGTGAGCGTGGGATTCATCAAGGGGTGCGCGATCCAGTCGCTGATCGACCGGCGTCGCTTCGACGTGGGGCAGTTCCTGAACGCGGCGAGCGGGCTCATGGCGCAGCTCGAGCCAGCGGCCGGCTGAGGCGGCTCAGGCGGCGCGGGCCTGCGGCGCTTCCTCCTCCGCGGTGTCGAGTGGCAGCCAGAGGGTGAAGGCGGAGCCGCGCCCGACCTCGCTGACGAGCGTGACATCGCCGCCCAGCATACGGGCCAGACGGCGGCTGATCGGGAGGCCGAGGCCGGCCCCTTCCTCCTCACGCCCTTCCGGGGTCGGCAGCCGGTAGAACTCCTCGAAGATGCGCTCCCGGGCTTCTTCCGGGATGCCGGGGCCGGTGTCGCTGACCGTGATCGCCAGCCACCGGCCGGGCCGCTGCGCGGGGCCGTCGGCCTTCACCTCCGCCCGAACCGAGACCTGCCCGCCCTCGGGGGTGTACTTCACGGCGTTGCTGAGCAGGTTTCCGAGGATTTGCCGCACGCGTTTGGCGTCGGTCGACACGGGCGGCAGCTCCTCCGGAACCTCGACCCGGAGATCGAGGCCCGCCGCTTCCGCCTCCGCCCGGTGTTCCTCCGCGCTCTCCCGGGCCAACTCGTCCACGCGGGTCGGCGCCCGCTCGATCCTGAGCTGGCCGGCCTCTGCGCGGGAGAGCTCGACCAGGTCGTCGATGATCGAGAGCGCCGAGCGCACCGCCCGCCGGATACGCTGGACGCTCTCCCGCTGCTCGGGGGTCAGCTCGCCTCGCACTCCGCTTTCCAGGAGCTGGGCGTAGCCGTCGATCGCGCCGAGGGGGTTCTTGAGGTCGTGACTGATTCCCCGCATCAGGCGAGCCCGGGCTTCGACGCTCCGCTCCGCCTCCTGCCTCCGCCGTTCGGCCTCCTCCAGGAAGAACAGCTTGCGCAGCGCGAGCGAACCCAGGTCCGCCAGGATCCGGGCCCTGCCGACATCGGACGCCTGGAAGCGAGGCTGGTCGGGCTCGCGCAGCAGGACGAGCGCGCCCAGCGCCTCGCCCATCGAGACCAGCGGGACCACGAGCGCCGAACACGGCCCGCAGCTCTCGGCCAGGTAGGCAGGCAGAGGGCCGGCGTCCGCCGCATCATGAACGAAGGCTGGCTCTTTGCGCTCGAGGGCCGCCTTCGTGAGCGAGTCCGCGTACGACACGCGCACGCCGAGCACGGGCGCTCCGCTCCCGGACGCTTCGGTGATCTCGACCTCCTGGTCCTCGGCAATGACCCGCTCGATGTAGGCACCGCTGGCCCCGACCACGTCCACGGCGCTGTCCGCGAGCTTACGCTGGACCTCGGGGACGGTGCGAGCGGCCGCCAGCACACGCGCGGCCTCGCGGAGCGCGATCTCTTCCCGCGCAACGTGTCGGAGGCGCTCGGCGAGCGAGCCCAGGCGCAAGGCGAGCGAGCGCACGCGCCGGCCGAGCCCGAAGACCACCAGCGCAGAGGCGAGCGCGAGCAGCACCAGCACCCCGGTCAGAGCGAGTTCGAGCCGCTCGGCTTCGGCTATGGCGTCCCGGCGCAGATCGACCGCCTGGTTGATCGCGTCGTTCAGGCGATTCGCCGCAGCCAGCGTCTCCTCGAACAGCGCCTCCTCGAACGGCAGGCTTTCGATGAACCGCGGAGGCGCGAGCCGACGGTGGAGGATCTCCGCCTCCGCGATGCGGGTGTGCCAGCGCGAGTCCAGGGTGCGTAGCTCGACGAAGCGGTCGAGGACATCGGCGCCGAGCCGCGCGACCAGCGGGTAGAGCCGGGCGAAAGCCCTCCGCTCCTCGGCCCATGCCAGCCGGTACCGCTCCAGGAACGGCTCCTGGCCCGTGACCAGGAAGCCCCGCAGCGCGGACATCTGGAGGGCGAGCTGGAGCTGGATGTTGTCGACCTCATCGAGGGCGGGCTCGGCAACGTTCTCGATCTGCTCCTGGAGCGCTTCGGTCCGGCGTCCGGTCAGGATGGGAACGACGACGAGCAGCGCGAGCGACAGGATGACGAACGCGAGAGGCAGGAGCGCCGTCCCCCGTCCGGGCACCGGCTCGACTTCGGGTGGCGGAGGGGTCCTCGTGGCTTCGGCGACTCGTGTCTCTTCCATGTGGAAGCGCCTCCCGGTGGTCACGCAGTCCATCGACCTGGGGGCGCACCATGCATGCCAGCCGGCCTCCCGGGCAGCGCGGGCCCGGTGCCGCTCTCCGGCGTCGATCGGCTGGCAGGGTCGGCCCGACGCGGGGTCACACACCCAGACCCGGCCTCGGGACCGGGTGCGGCGCGGGGCCCGCGGGCCCGGCCGGGCGATCAGCCTCCGGCGCTGGTGTAGCGTTTGAGCGCGGCCCGCCAGAGCAGGCGCGTGGCGAGCAGGGCCAGGGCGGCCAGGCCGGCGGCCAGGAGCGCCGCCGTCCAGGAGATGCGGCCGGTGAGGGTCCCGGCGGGCACGGTGGTGATCCAGGCGATAGGGAGCAGGTAGACGAAGACGAAGCGCAGCCCGCCCGGGTAGGCCGAGACGGGGAAACGCGCGGCC
This sequence comes from Longimicrobiales bacterium, assembly GCA_036564015.1. Classification (GTDB taxonomy): domain Bacteria; phylum Gemmatimonadota; class Gemmatimonadetes; order Longimicrobiales; family RSA9; genus DATCLG01. The sequence continues at coordinate 5,752 of DATCLG010000045.1, read as the reverse complement.
TCGTAGACGGCGTCGAAGAGCACCTCGAGGTTCTCGACAGCGACGAACCAGAAGGTCATGCTCATGAGCCCGAGCCAGATCGCGTAGACGATGGCGATGGCGGCGGCCAGGGCCAGCGCGAAGGCGAGGAGCTCGGAGAGGGAAGGGACGCGGCCGAGCCTGGCCAGGGCGAACCCGGCGAGCCCGAAGCCGAGGACCACGTCTGTCGCCCGCCAGATGACGATGCGCCGGAACGAGACGTGGAACTGGGCGTCGATGGGCCGGGCGAGTATGAGATCCATGGTGCCCCGGCGCACGTGCTCGACCAGCCGCCCGATGTTGGGCCGGAGGACCGCCTCGACCACGCCCGCCACGGCGTTGAAGACCCCGAGCAGGGCGACCACCTCCCAGAAACCCCAGCCGCCGAGGGTCGGGCTCTGGCGGAAGAACACGGCGGCCGTGAGCACGGCCGTGCCCATCCAGAACAGCGTGCCCAGCAGGCTGGCCAGCAGGTTGGCGCGGTACTGGAGCTCCTCAGCGAGGTTGGCGGCCCAGAAGGCGCGGATCAGGGCGAAGGCGCGGCGCAGGGCGCGGACGAGAGCACGCATCGTCAGCCTCCCACAGCTCCGTAGCGCTTGAGTCCCTGCCGCCAGACCAGCCGGTAAGCGAGGGACCAGAGGGCGAGCCAGGCGAGTTGCCAGGCGAACCCGCGGACCAGCTCCTCCGTCGTGGCGACGGTCCCGGTGAGCACCTCGACGGGGAAGGCGAGCATGTAGGGGAACCAGAGCACGGCCGCCACGGCCGAGACGCCCGGCGGCAACAGCGACAACGGCGCGATCCGGCCGGAGAGGAAGAGGGAGATTCCCCAGTGCAGCTCGTACAGGGCGGTGGCGCGGGTGGTCCAGAAGGCGAGCAGGCCGGTGACGTAGCTGGTGAGGAAACGGATGGCCGCGGCGAGCGCGATCGCCAGGGCCGCGAGCGCCCAGCGCCCCGGCTCGAACGGCAGCCGGACCGCCGGCCAGACGGCCGCCACGGCGAGCCAGACGACGGCCATCGCCAGGCCCGTCTTCCCTTTGTAGGCCAGGTTGTCCGCGATCGCCTCGTGGATCGGGTTGAGCGGGCGCGCGAGCCGGAAGTTGATCTCGCCCTCGCGGATCCAGCGGTCGATGTACCACACGTCCCAGGCGAGGGTGAGCTGGTCGACGAACATGAGAGCGAAAAAGTAGCGAGCGAACGCGGCGCGGTCGTAGCCCTGCACCTCGTCCGTCCCCGCCACTCCCCACCAGATCGCGAGCATCAGCAGCGGTTGCGCGACGCCCAGGATCAACCAGAGAACGATCGCGGCCCGGTATTGCAGGTCGACCAGCCACCCCGCGCGCATGAGCGCCGCGTAGCGCCGGGCCCAGTCCCGCAGGCTCACGGCTCCACACCCCCGGCGAGCAGCGCCCCGGCTTCCCCTGCGAAGGCCCGCTGGATCACCTCCTCGATCGGCGGGTCGTGGATCGAGAGGTCCACGATCGGGAGCTCCGCCAGGAGCCGTGCGCTCACCCCCGCCACCTGCCGCCTCGGCACCTCGAGCGTCGCGCGCGGAGGGTCGAACGCCCGCAGCTCCCCGAACCGCCTGAGGCCCTCCGCCGTCACGCCATCGCCGACCACCAGCTCGATCCGCTTCACCGGCGCGATCCGCTCCGCCAGCGCCGCAAGCGCGCCGTCGTAGAGCAGACGACCCCGGTTGATGATCAGTACCCGCGGCGCGAGCGCCGTCACATCGGCCATGTAGTGCGAGGTGAGCAGCACCGTCGCGCCATGACGCTGGTTGTAGTCCCGGACGAACCCGCGGATCGTCTCCTGCGCCGCCAGGTCCAGCCCCAGCGTCGGCTCGTCCAGGAAGAGCAGCTCCGGACGATGGAGCAGCGCCGCCGCGAGCTCGCACTTCATGCGCTCGCCCTGCGAGAGCTGCCGGACCGGCTTCCCCAGGACGTTCTCCAGCCGCAGCAGCTCCACCAGCTCATCCAGCGTCCGGCGGTAATCCGCTTCCGTGATCCCGTAGATCGCCCGGTTGAGGAGAAACGTCTCCTCCGGCGGCAGATCCCAGATGAGCTGCTGCTTGCTCCCCAGCACGAGCGCGAACCGGGACCGGAACCGCGCCCCGCCCGTCCAGGGGTCGAACCCCGCCACCTCCGCCCGCCCCGAGGTGGGGTAGAGCAGGCCCGTCAGCATCTTGAGCGTCGTCGTCTTCCCGGCCCCGTTCGGGCCCAGGAACCCCACCACCTCGCCCGGCTCGATCCGGAAGGACACCCCCTCCACCGCCCGCACCTCCCGGTAGTGGGGGCGCACCACCGCCCGCAGCGCCCCGCGCAGCCCGGGCTCGCGCACCTTCACGCGGTAGTACTTGGTCAGGTTCTCCGCAACGATCCCCGCAGCCATCTCCCACCGGCTATCCACCGGCGCGCCGGTGCGGGACGGGCCACCCGCTCCCGCGTCACGCGCCGGTGGCAAAGATCATGCGCTCTCAAGTCGTTGAATGGACATAGCTTATGAGCTAGGGCGCCGACCGGGCGACGGGAAGTGCGCCCGGCCATACGCAGCAGGAGAGGAGGTCCCATGAACTCATCGCTCCGCGCCCTTCCCTACACGGCCGTGCTCCTCGTCCTGGCGGCCCCGCCCCTCGCCGCCCGGGCGCCCGCGCCGGCGTGTGGGGATGCCGTGTCGGCCTGCGTGATCGGCCCGACCGCTCCGACCGGGTTCCGGCAGACGGGCACGATCGACCTCCCGACCACCGGTGGCACGGTGGTCGTCGTGAACGGCCAGCGGGTTCCGCTGCGCGGCGTCGTTGGCGCGGCCCAGACCGGGTACGCGGCCCTCACTGCCAGCCAGCCGCTCCGGAGCGTGGTCCAGGAACGCGAGATCCAGCTCCTGACCTGCGGCACCGGTCAGGTCATCGTGCCCGACCGGCGTCCCTTCCTCGGCACCGTGGACGGCGTCCCCGTCTACGCGGACCAGGACGCGGTGCAGGATATCATGGAGGAGCTCCAGGAGGCCAGGTCGGCCGGCCAGACGCACGACCCCAAGCCGATCCTCGAGGCTCGGGGAAACCTCCGGGATACCCTCGAGGAGATCGAGGCGCTTTGCGTCCCTTTGCAGCCTGCGGCCCGCGATTTTCGGCCGGTGATGCGCGTGGGGATGGTACGGGCGGTCCGCGGTCAGGAAGGGATGTGTTGCGCTGGCTGATGCGCTACCTCGTGCTCGTCCCCGTGGTTCCGCCCGGGTTCCCCTCCTCGGGCCGGCGCGGAAGGCGCGAGCGACCCCGGTAGCCTCACCGCGGGGACGGGGGAGGGAGAAGGGGAGCGGAGTTGCCGCCGGCGGTCACGCCGGCGGCAACGGGCTGGAGGAGCGGCCGATCAAAAGGCCGAGCGCTCCTTCCACTTCCGCCACAACCACATCGCCAGCCAGCCGAGGAAGACCAGCGGCAGGATCTTCCAGATCAGGAACCAGGCGATCCCGAAAACCGCGCCGGCAATCGCGAGCACGAGCTTGAGCGCGACGATCGCCACCAACAGCCCGCCCAACCCGAGCAGGAGCATCCGACCCATGTTCGCCTCCACGCGTGAAACCAGAGAACGGTCACCCCTCCATACGCCGTTGACCCCGCCATGGTTTCGCCGACTCCAGCCCGGGCCAGCCGCCCCTCCACCTCGACGGCTGGTCGCGCCGGCGCCGGTTGCCTCCTGTGGAGCCCGGTGCTAAGGTACGGTCTGATCCTAGCCAGGAGGCGAGTCTATGGGATCGAAGGCCTTCCAGCCCTTGCGCGCTCTCCCGATCGCCGTGCTGGTGCTGGCCGGCACGCTCCTCCCCGAACCGGGACTCACGCAGCGGGCGCCCGCGCCCCCTGAGCGGCCCCGGCCCTACCCGGTCGTCGAGATCCCCGGCTTCACCCGCGCGGTCGAGCGAGGCACGCGCACCCGCACAGGCCGCCCCGGCCCCAACTACTGGCAGCAGTACGCCGAGTACCGCCTCTCGGCCGAGCTCGACCCCGCCCGGAAGGTGCTGACCGGCCGCGGCTCCGTCCGCTACCACAACCGCTCGCCCGACGCGCTCCCCATCATCGCGGTCCAGCTCTACCAGAACGTCTACCGGCCCGAGGCGCTGCACAACCGCTTCATCCCGACCACGAGCGGGGTGGAGCTGACCCGGGTCGTGGCCCAGGGCCAGACGCTCCAGCGGCTCACCGGCGAGCGCTCCGGACCCGGCTACTGGATCCTCGGCACGGTCGCGTTCCTTCACCTCCCCACACCGCTCGCCCCCGGGCAGAGCGTCGACCTCGAGTTCGACTGGAACTTCCCCGTCCCCCCGACCGGCTCACCGCGCATGGGACAGGACGGTGAGGTCTTTTTCCTCGGCTACTGGTACCCCCAGATCGCCGTCTACGACGACGTCAACGGCTGGCAGGTGGACCAGTACATGCCCAACGCCGAGTTCTACATGGGGTACGCCGACTACGACGTCGCTATCACCGTCCCCGAGGGATGGCTCGTCGCCGCGACCGGCACCCTCCAGAACCCCGAGGAAGTCCTCTCCCCGACCGTGCGGGAGCGGCTCGCACAGGCGCGCCGCCAGCCCGAGGTCGTCCAGGTCGTCCGCGCGAACGAACGCGGCCGCGCCACCGCCCGCGGGCGGGGCGGCCGGCTCACCTGGCGCTACCAGGCCCGCAACGTCCGCGACTTCGCCTGGGGCGCATCCGAGCGGTTCGTCTGGGACGCCACGCACGCCGTGGTCGGCGACGCCAACGGCGACGGCCGGCCCGACACGGCCGCGATCTACACCTTCTACCGCCCGGAGCGCGGCTCGCCGTGGGACCAGTGGGCGCGCTACGCCCGGCACTCGGTCGAGTTCCTCTCCCGTTACCTCTGGCCCTACCCCTGGCCGCACATGACCGCCGTCGAGGGGCTGATCAGCGGGGGGATGGAGTACCCGATGGTCACCCTGATCGGCGGAACCCGCGACAGCACCGGGCTCTACTCGGTGACGGTGCACGAGATCGCGCACATGTGGTTCCCGATGATGGTCGGCTCGGATGAGAAGCGCTACGCGTGGCAGGACGAAGGGCTGACCACCTTCAATCAGCAGCAGGGGCTGCGCGATTTCACCCAGGGACGGCTCGACCCGGAGCGGGGCGCGAGGGAGGCGTACCTCGAGCTGGCGCGCGTGGGGCCGCTCGGCGAGTTCAGCGGCGGCGAAGTCCCGCTGCTGCGACACGGCGACCTGTACCCGCCGCTGACCTCTGCCTTCGGCATCGCCAGCTACAACAAGATGTCCGTCATCATGCAGATGCTGCGGGCGCTGCTGGGCGAGGAGACGTTCCTGCGGGCGTACCGGGAGTACGGCCGGCGGTGGCTGTACCGACACCCGCAGCCGTGGGACTTCTGGTACACCTTCAACGACGTGGCGGGCCAGGACCTCTGGTGGTTCTGGCGGACCTGGTTCTACGAGACCTGGCCGCTGGACCAGGCGATCGCGGAGGTGCGGGCCGTGGGCGACTCGGTCGAGATCGTCATCGAGGACCGGGGCATGGCCCCGATGCCCGTCCGGCTCGCGGTCACCCGGGACGGCAACCGCGTGGAACGACTCGAGGTGCCCGTCAACGTCTGGCTCGAAGGGGCGCGGCGCACGAGCGTGCGCGTGGCCGGATCCCCCGCCGTCGTCCGGGTCGAGATCGACCCCGAGCAGGCCTTCGCCGACATCGACCGGCAGAACCAGGTCTGGACGGGAAGGG
>DATCLG010000044.1:0-19734 GCA_036564015.1 Longimicrobiales bacterium | reverse complement strand
CGGGTGGGGCCCGCCGGCTACGGGGCGAACCGGGTCCAGCGGATGCCGATGTGGTGGGTGGGGCCGAAGTATTTGAGGTTGCGGTAGGTGTAGTCGACAGCGACGCCGGCGAGGAAGATGCCGGCGCCGAAGCGGAAGCCTCCCAGGCCGTCCTCGCCCGTCGCGGAGTCGTAGCCCAGGCGTCCGAGCGCGCCGAAGGGGGCGTTGTTGCGGGGCAGGAGTCCGGCCTCGATGCCGGCGGCGAAGCCGGTGGTCCCTTCGCGGAGCTGGGAGACGAGGTCGGCGAAGGTCTGGACGCCGAAGCCCAGGAAGGTGGGCAGCTCGAGTGCGGCGCCGAGGCGAGCCTCGGTGGGGAGGCGGGCGTCCTGGGCGCCGTCCCCGGTGAGCGACCCGCCGAGGTTGCGGACGGCGGCGCCGAGGGTGAGGCGGGGGAGGGCGGCGAACTGAACGCCGAGGTCGAAGAGGGGCGCGGAGCGGGAGAGCCCCGCGAGGTCGTTGGAGATGTAGCCTGCGGCGGCGCCGAGGCGGAGGCGTCCGGCGGCGAGGGGCAGGGCGAGCGCGAGTCGGGCGGCGGTCTCGGCGGCGGAGGCGGTTGCGCCGGTCTCTCGACCCCGTTCTCCGCCGAAGTCCGGGTCCGGCTCGATCACGTCGATGGTGCCGGCGTCGAGGTAGAGCAGGCCGACGCCGAGGGTGGCGGGGCCCACGCGGAAGGCGCCGGCGAGCGAGCCGAGGATCACATCCTGGACGTAGCGGGTGTAGGCGAGGCTGGCGGCGGCCTCGAGCGCTGCGGCGCCCGCGGGGTTGTAGAAGAGGACGTCGGCGTCGCTCGCCGCGGCGGCGTAGGCGCCCGAGAGCGCGGCGGCCCGGCTGCCGGCCGGGAGCTGGAGCACCTGGGCGCCGGTGGTGGCGGGCCCTTCCTGGGCGTGGACGGGAAGGGCGGTCGCCGCGGCGAGGAGGCCAGCGGCTGCCGCGCGAGGCACGAGGCGGAAGAGACGGCCAGGCATGCGCTACTCCTGCCCACCCGACGCCACGGCCGGGCGGACGATGAACAGTTTCTCGCGGATGACGGTCCCCGCGACGTCGAAGACGGCCAGGTAGACGCCTGGCGCGATCGGCGAGCCCTCGTCGTTGGTCAGGTCCCACGCGACGCGGTTGTCGCTGCTCATGCGGGCGAGCAGGTCGACGACGCGGCGGCCGCCGAGGGTGTATACGGCGGCGACCCGGGGCCGTTCGCTGAAGTTGAAGATCAGCGGCCGGCCCGAGCGTACCGGGTTCTCGCTCAGGGTGAAGATCTCCCCGGGGCGCAGGACGGTCGTCTGGACGGTGCTGGGAGCGCCGACCATGTGCTCGAGGCGGTCCTGGGCGTTGGAGCGGACGCCGACGCTGTGGGACGCCTCCGGCACGAGGGCCGCCTGGAAGACCGTCTGGTTCGGCGTGGCCCCGCTCAACTCGAGCGTCACCAGGATCTGCGCGGAGTCGTGGGCGGCGACGCGGAGCGAGTCGAACGAGACCTCGACGCGCGTTGCGGTGTCGGGCTGGAGCGCCGCCGTAGCGCTCCCGACGGTCCGCTCCTGGGGGCCGGCGTTGCCGTCGCGGTTCGCGTCGTCGATGACCAGGAGTCGGGCCTGGGGGTCGGCGCCGCGGACGTCGAAGCCGAGCGTGTGGAGGTCCACGGCCTCATGGCCATCGACCCGGAGGCCGACGCGGAGCAAGGTGAGCCGTGTGCCCTTCTGGCTCAGCACGGAGGCCGGGGGCGGGACCGGGTCGGCGCGGACGAGGAGCGTGGCCGGAGGCACGACCTGGATCGGCGCGGCGGCGCTCACGGTGCCCGCGCTGGCGGTGATCGTCGCCGAGCCGAGCGCGCGCGCGGTCACCAGGCCGCCCGGGCTCACCTGCGCCACGGCCGTGTCGCTCGAGGCCCAATCGATCACCACGCCGGGGATCGTGCCGCCGGCGGCGTTGACCGCGGTCGCCTGGAACTGCACGGACGCGCCCACGGGGAGCGTGTCGGTCTGGGGCGTCAGCCGGATCGCCACGATCTCATCCGTGCTGGCCACGGCCCGGATCAGCGCCTCGACATCGAGCTTGCCGTACCCCCACTGGTTGTTCGGGACGCCATCGGGCTCGCCCGTGTACGCGTGGCGGGTGAAGGCATCCTGCACGGCGGTGGCGGCCAGGTGCGCTTTCACCTCCTCCGGCGTGAGGTTCGGCGCGTGCTGCAGCATCAGCGCGATCGCGCCGGTGACGTGGGGGGCGGCCATGCTGGTCCCCTGGAGCGCGACGTGGACGGAATCGGGGGCGATGAGCTGGATCGGCGCCGAAGCATCACGCGAGAGCGCGGAGACGATCGTGCGGCCCGGGGCGGCGATCTCGGGTTTGAGCCGGCCGTCACGCGTGGGACCGCCGGAAGAGAAGAAGGCGATGTCTCCGAGCTGCTCGCGGGCCGCCCAGCAGTACTGGCCGGTCGGGGAGCTCCGGTCCACGGTCGGCCAGCAGAGGCGGCTGACGAAGGCGCCGACCGTGATCACGCGTTTGGCGCTGCCTGGCGTACCCACGAGGTAGGCGTTGTCGAAGCCGACCTGGCCATAGGCCGAAGCGTTCCCGTGTTCGCTGGTATAGATCCAGAGGTGGTAGGGCTTGCCAGAGGCGGCCGTCAGCGCCTCCACGCGGAGCGTCCACGTCCCGCTGGCGGGCGAGCCGCTCGCGCCGCAGTCGCTGATCGTGATCCGGGCTTCGTAGGCCCCGTTCTCGGGCTTCACGCCACCCGAGCCGTTGTCGATCTCGATTCGGCCCGTGGGGGAGTCGTTCTCTCGATGCTCGCCGGGACCCGCGGTCAGGCTGCTCCCGTCCGGCCGAGAGACGGTGATCTCGAGCCGGTCCGCGGCTTCGTACCACAGGCCGATGACCGTGCTGTCGTTGCACGATCCGACGTTGGGGACGTGCGCCGGGATCGCGAAAGTGAAGGTGGCCGATGGGGTGGTGGCCGGATCGGCCATGGCGTGGATGAGCAGCCGGTCGGTGTCGGGCTCCGTCGTGTTGTTGTTGGCGCCCGAGTTGCCGGCGGCGGCGACCACGATGAACCCCGGGCCGGAGAGCGAGTCGAGCATCTGCTCGAGGTACCCGGTCCCGTCGTGCGCGCCGTGATCCCCGCCGAGCGAGAGGTTGACCACCGCCGGCTTGCCGAGGGCCCTGGCCTGCTCGGCGATCCAGGCCACTCCCTGGAAGATGCCATGCTCGGAGAAAGAGTCGTTGCCGCCCTTGACGACGATCAGGTCGGCGGCGGGCGCGACGCCGGCGTACTGGAGGGCGGTGCCGCGCGTGCCCGTGGCGGAGCCGTCCCCCGCCGCGGTTCCGGTCACGTGCGTGCCGTGGCCGTTCAGGTCTCTTTGCGGGCAGGCGGCGGGGTTGCCGTCGATGGCGGCCTGGATGTCGGCCTGGGTGCAGATGCGGCCGGTCGTCTGGTCCCAGATGGCCAGGATGCGGGTCTTGCCGCTGGCGTCGCGGAAATCCTCGTGGAAGAAGTCGATTCCGGTGTCGTAGATGCCCACGATGACGCCGTGGCCGGCGGTGCCGGCCCAGGCGGAGCCGTTCCAGTGCCGGACCCGGTCGGCCTTGATGGCGCGCATGCTGGAGTCGTGCGAGACCTTGATCCTGCGGGAGGCCTCGAACCCCTCGAAGGACGGGGATCGGCTGAGTGCGTCGAGCGCGGCGAGAGGGATGCGGGCGGCGACGAAGTTGCCGATAGCGGTGCCGATCTCTGCGCCGGCGGCCCGGAGCTCGTCGAGGCCGGCGGGGCTGCGGAGCTTGACGAACACGTCGACGAGCGGCTCGTCGGTGGGGGTGGCCAGGCTGATGCCGGCCGGTGGTTGTTCGCGGCCTTGGGCGTTGGCGTCGAGGCGTTGTGCACGCGCGAGCGCGTCGCGCGTTTCGGACCGGAGGAGCTTTCTGAGGCCGGGATCCAGGTAAGGCTGCTGGGCGTAGGCCGGCAGGGCCGCCAGCGCGATCAGGAGCAGGACCAGCCAGGGGTGCGAGCGGCTCACGCGAGTCTTCGTGCAGGGTTGTTGGGGTTCAGCGCCCGGGCGGCAGCGGTCGCCCGGGGCGCGGTTCGGTCATCAGACGCCGGTCGTCGAACGCGGCCGGCGCGTGGCGGCGACTGCGCACAGGGCATCCAGCGCGGCGTGGGCACGAGGGGCGGAGGACACGGTCCTGGCCACAGAGGGTCGGCACTCCCTCGGGAGGCGAGTTTGCCTGGAACCAGGGTGAGCGGACCGCACTGCGGGCCGGTGACGGTCGGCCGCCCCCTCTCGGGACGTGGCCAGAGCCGCGGAAAGGTAAAGAAAATCGGGAGTTGCCCGCCGCGCAAGGGGATCGCGGAGCGGGGGTGAGGGGGTGTAGGGTCGGACGAGCCGCGCGGAGTATGGCCGCATGATTCGGGGCGCAGCTGGAGGGTTCGTGCGGCTCAGGCGGTTGCCGGCACCAGGGTTTCGGCGATCGACTCGACCTCGGCGGCGATGCGGCGGGCCAGCGGGCCGGGGGGTGCGGGGTGGGGTTGGGGCGAAAGCGCCTCCGTGGCCGCCTGTTCCAGCGCGGTCAGGAGTTCCTCGGCGCGGCCCAGGAGCTCCCCGTCCCCGTGTCGTTTCGCGGCGGCGATCGCCTCGCGGAGGTGGTCGCGGGCGAAGTCGGTGTCGCCCACCAGGAAGCAGCCGCGGCCGAGGCTGAGGTGGACGGCGGCGCTCGCCTGGGGCTCGTCGGCCCACTCGGCGGCCTGGCGCAGCAGCTCGAGCCGCCGGCGGCGGAAGAGGTCGGCGTTGCCGGCGTCGGCGGCGAGGAGGGCGTGGTCCGCTCTGGCCTGGGCCCGGGCGGCGGGGTGGCCGGAGCGGCTGGCGATGATCTGGCAGCAGCGTTCCGCTGCGTGGAAGAGGCCGAGGCGAGTGAAGGCGACCTGGAGGTGGGCGAGCAAGCAGTAGCGGTCCTCGTCGTCGGGCAGGAGGCGGACGGCGGTCCAGCCGTGCTCGACCGCGCGTTCGAGGTCGCCGGCGGCGAGGGCGGCGGCGCAGAGGGCGGCGCAGCCGATCGCGATGACGGCCTCGTCCTCCCGCTCCCTGCCGGCGGCCAGGATCTCTTCGCCCACGCGGAGCGCGTCCGCGTTCCTGCCCTGGAGGCGGAAGAGCGTGGCGAGTCCGTCCATGCTGCGCGCCCACTGGCGGTGGTCGGCGGCCTCGAGCGCGCGGTCGGCGGCGCGGCGGTAGTGATGGGCGGCCTCCTCCCAGCGTCCGGCCTTGCGGCAGAGGCGGCCGAGGAGGCGATGGGCGATGATCTCCTGGGGAACCAGGCGGTGGGCCTCGGAGAGCTCGAGGGCGGTGAGGTAGAACTCTTCGGCGGCCCAGAAGTGTCCGGCTCCTTCGATCGCCTCGCCGAGGTCGAGCGTGGCGGTGGCGAGCGCCAGCGGCGTGCGCTGGCGGATCCTGTGGAGGAACTCGGCCAGCCGGGCCCGCTCGGGGTCGCGCGCCGAGAGGAGGCCGAGCTCCTCGCGCACACCCTCGATCTGGCGCTCGTAGGAGGCAGCCGAGACGCGTTCGAACCCGTGCTGGAGGAGGCGGCGGACGGGGCGGAGCGCGAGGAAGCGGAGGCGGGCCCGGCGGGCGAGGTCGGCGTCGCGCTCGCGGCCTTCGAGGTCGCGCAGCGTCATCCAGGCGGGGAAGGCCTGTTCGCGGGTGGGTGCCGAGAGAGGCGTGATCCGGTCGTAGCGAGCCATGGCTGTCAGCCGCTGGTGGAGAGGCGCTGGTATGCGCCGTCGCCCGGGCACTCGGAGAGGAAGCGCTCGAGCGCGCGTTCCAGCCCGCGGGGGTTGCGGAGCGGGGAAGGCCGTCCGCCGATGGTGGCTTTGATGGCGCGGCGGAAGGCGGCGCCCGAGGAGTAGCCGAGCTGACTGGCGACGGATTCCACGCTGCGCCCTGGCTCGAGGAGCCGGTGCAACCCCCAGAGCACGCGGAGCCAGAGGAGGAGGCGCCCTGGCATGGGCAGCCCCCAGCGCTGGCAGCGGCGCTCGAGGGTGGAGACCGAGACGCCGGCCGCGGCTGCCAGGTCGGGCACCTGGACCTGCTGGGCGATCCGGTCGGAGGCGAACCGGACGAGCTCGCGTCCTTCGTCGCCGACGCGGCCGCGCAGGCGGGTGTCCAGGAGCTGGGCGAGCCCGCGTTCGAGGGCGGCGTGGAGCACCTCGGCCACGAGCTCGCGGTCGTCGGCGTCTCTGGAGACGATGACGTCGGCCGCCCCCGCTTTGCCCAGGCGGAAGATCTCCCGTCCGTCCATCTCGCCCCAGAGGACGATCGGGGTGAGGGGGAAGCGCTGGGTGAAGCGGAGGACGCGGAGCCCGCCATCCTTGCGGGCTTCGGCGTGGAGGTCAGCCACCGCGGCTGTGACGGGCGCGTTGCGAACCAGCCTGAACAGGTCGCGCCAGCTTTCAGCCCAGAGGACCTGGTGGGGGTCAGCGGCCTCGCCGAGGGAGTCGCGGTCGGCTTTCTGCGGAAGCAGAGCGGCGATCAGCGCCATGGATGGGCCCTCATCAGGGGACACCACGGCCAACGTTCCAGTCTAGCGCGGAACGTAACGCAAGGCAAGGTTTTTCGTCGCGTACGCCGGGAAGGGCCGGTGGGCGAGCCGCGGGAACGGGCGTTGCGCTGATGGATTCCGGGTACTGTGGGGGAGGCGGAGGAGCTCCCCAGGCGGCGCCGGATCGACCAGGAGGCGTGGCATGGCAGGGTCGAACTCGAGCGGAGCGGCGGGGCGGCGGGCGGAGGTCGCGCTCCAGGCGCTGGCCCGGTACCGGGAGCGACGGGCGGTGGACGGCGGCGTCGGGACGGGGCGGGAGTGCCTGCTCGAGCGGGCGCGGGCGCTGGGAGAGGAGGAGCCGCGCCGGCGACGGGAGGAGCTGGTGGAGGAGGCGGTGGCGGGGATAGGACTTTCGCGCGCGGAGGCGGAGCAGGTCTACGACATCGCAGCGGAGGAAGGTCTGGATCCGGCCTTCGCCTTCGAGCTGGTCCGTTGCGGCGTGGCGGTGTACGAAGCGGAGGGTGCGGGCCCAGCCACGGCCGCCGGGGAGACCTCGATGAGGGCGCCGCCCGAGTGGCTGGCTGGCCCGTCGGCTCCGCCGGCCGACGTCGCCCGACGCGAGCGGCGGCTCCGGACGACCTTCCGGCGCCTCCGATCGTTGCTGGAGCAGTATCCGACCCCGGAGCAGGCACTCGAGGCGTTCGCGGAAGAGGAGGACGTCGGGGAGTACGAGTACTGAGTCCGGACCCCTCCTCCACTGGCCCGGGCGCCGCGGCCGCTGCCTAGCGATCCAGTTCAGCCGCGGCCGGCTCGATGATCCCCTGCTCGAGCCAGCGGTACTCTCCCGCCAGCACCTGCTGGGCGACCCGATAGGTGAACGCGTCGTCGTTGCGGAACAACGCGGAGAAATGGCGGGCGATCCGCCGGCGGGCGCCCCGGCAGAAGAGGTCGGCCAGCACCAGCGGCCCGCGCTCCGCGCTGTCGTCCCGGACCAGGCTGCGGGCGTAGGCGCACGTGGCGGCCATGGCGAAGAGCTCGGCGCCAATGTCCACGAGCCGGAAGAGGACCGCCTGCTTCCGCTCGAGCTTCGGCCCGAAGCGCGCCATGGCGTAGAAGAGCGAACGGCCGAGCTTGCGCGCCGTGCGGTCCACGTAGCGCAGGTGACCCGCCAGAGGCCCGAACTCCGCGTAGCGCGGCCACCGTCCCCACCCGAACAGGAGGGTGGGGTACCACGCCGCCAGGTGCGCGGAGAGGTCGAGGAAGCTCCTGAGCTTGTCCGCCGCGGAGGCCTCCCGGTCCACCAGCGCGCCCGCGTGCTGGAGGTGCGGGTCCACCGCCTCCCGGGCGATGAAGAGCCGCATGATCTCGCTCGAACCCTCGAAGATCATGTTGATCCGCAGATCGCGCATCGCCCGCTCGACGGGGATCGGCTCCTCGCCACGTCCGGCCAGGGAGGCCGCCGTCTCGTAGCCGCGGCCGCCGCGGATCTGGATCGTCTCGTCCACGACGCGCCACGCGGCCTCCGAGTTGAACATCTTCGCGATCGCGGCTTCCAGCCGGATGTCCGAGTTGCCGGCATCGGCCAGCGCGGCGGAGAGCTCGGCGACCGCCTCCATCGCGAACGTCGTGGCCGCGATCCCCGCCACCTTCTGGGCGATCGCCTCGTGCTGGCCGATCGGACGCCCCCACTGATGGCGCTCGTTGCTCCACCGCCGCACCACGTTGAGGCACCACTTCCCTGCCGCGGCGCAGGTCGCCGGGACCGTCAGACGCCCTGTGTTCAGCGTGATCAGCGCCAGCTTGAGCCCCTTCCCCTCCTCCCAGATGATGTTCTCCCGCGGGACGCGCACGTTGTTGAAGCGCACCACCCCGTTCTCGATCCCGCGCAGCCCCATGAACTGGCAGCGGTGCACCACCTCGACGCCCGGCCACGAGCTCTCGACGATGAAGGCCGTGATTCCCTGCCGCCCGCTCCCGTCCCGCGCCGGCGTGCGCGCCATGACGACGAGCAGCTCCGCGATCGGGCCGTTGGTGCACCAGAGCTTCTCACCGTTGAGGATGAACGCGCTGCCGTCCTCGGTCGGTTCCGCCGTGGCGCTCATCCGGGCCGGGTCGCTCCCCACGTCCGGCTCGGTGAGCGCGAACGCCGTGATCGCGCCCCGGGCGATCCGCGGGAGGTACTTCTTCTTCTGCTCTTCCGTGCCGAACAGCTTCAGGGGTTGGGGGACACCGATCGATTGATGGGCGGAGAGAAGGACGCCGATCGCGGCGCACCGGGTGCTGATCAGCGCGATCGCTCGATTGTAGCCGCGCTGATCCAGGCCGAGGCCGCCATACTCCGGGGGGATCTTCATCCCGAACGCGCCGATGCGCCGCAGCTCCTCGATCACTCCCTCGGGGATCTTCCCCGTCCGCTCGATCTCCTCCGCGTCCACCTCCCGCAGGATCGCCTCCACCTTGCACAGGAACTCCGCCGTGCGGGCCTCCATCTCGGGATCCCGGCCGGGAGGGGGATAGATCAGCGGCATGCGCAAACGACCCAGGAAGAGCTCGCGTACGAAACTGGGCTTGGCCCATTCCGCTTCGCGTGCCGCCTCAGCAACCGCCCGGGCCTCGTGCTCCGTGACCTTCGTCGCGACGGCCGTCGTGCTCATCGATACCCCCTCGCGTAGGGTGGCCCTATCGTGTTCGCCAGCCGCAGGTTGCAGGCTCTCCCGTGGATCGCGCAGCCCTCTACCCTCCCCGTACAGTTCCTTCGTCGGTATGGTTCCCTGCGAAGTCCGGGCCCGAAGGCTGGCGCGCCGCCCGAGCGGCTCGCCCCGGCACCCCGGAGGCCTCGCAGTCGCCCCGCCCCCGTCACCGCAGCATGTACTTCGCGATCGTCTGGAGCTGCATGTTGCTCGTGCCCTCGTAGATCGTGCCGATCTTGCAGTCGCGGTAGAGCTTCTCGACGGGGTATTCCCTGACGAACCCGTACCCGCCGTAGAGGTCGATGCACTGGCTGGCGATCCGCTGGGCCGCCTGTGACGCGTACAGCTTCGCCATCGCCGCCTCGACCACGCACGGCTGACCCACCCCTTTCAGTCGCGCGGCGTTGTAGACCATGAGGCGCGCCGCCTCCAGCTCGGTCCGCATCTGCGCGAGCTGGAACTGGACCCCCTGGAAGTCGGCGATCTTGCGACCGAACTGCTCCCGCTCCCGCACGTAGCGGAGCGTGTGGTCGAGCGCCCCCTGGGCGAGCCCCACCATCTGCGCGCCGATCCCGATCCGCCCCTCGTTCAGGATCTCGATCGCGATCTTGTACCCCTTCCCCACCTCGCCCAGTACGTTCTCGCGCGGGAGGCGGCAGTCCTCCAGGATCAGCTCGACGGTGGAGGAGGCGCGGATCCCCAGCTTGTCCTCCCTCTTGCCGATGCTCAGGCCAGGGGTGTCGCGCTCCACGAGGAAGGCGGTGATCCCGCGGTAGCCCAGCTCGGGGTTGACGTTGGCGAAGACGATGAAGAGGCTCGCCTCGGCGCCGTTGGTGATCCACTGCTTGCGGCCGGAGAGGCGCCAGCCGTCGCCTTCCTGCCAGGCGCGCGTGGCGAGGGCGAAGGCGTCCGAGCCGGCGCCGGCCTCCGAGAGCGCGTACGCGCCCACCCATTCGGAGGCGAGGCGGGGGAGGTACTTCTGCTTCTGCTCCGCCGTCCCGTAGCGTGCGATGCCGTTGTTGACCAGCGTGTTCTGCACGTCGACGAAGACGCCCACGCTCGGGTCGACGCGCGAGAGCTCCTCGACCGCGAGGACGGAGGCGAAGAACGACAGGCCGGCGCCGCCGAACGACTCCGGCACCTCGATGCCCATGAGCCCGAGCTCGAAGATCTCGCGGATCAGCTCCGGGTCCATAACGCCTGCCCGGTCCATCGCCGCGACCCGGGGCCTGACTCTATCCTCGGCGAAACGGCGAACGGTTTCGCGGAAGAGGCGTTCCTCTTCGGAGAGCAGGGTGAGCGGGGCGTGTTTGGCCTCGGGGTAGATCATCGCCATCGGGTTTTCCCGGGGTGGTGGGTCGGAGCCCGCAGAGCGAGGCCACGACGCTGGAGGGGCCACTTGTCGTGGCTGTTTCGTAACATAAAGTATCGGGGCCATTTCGGGTAGACGCAGGAACCGCACCGGGAGCGCCCGACCTTGACCTCTCACCCCCCTCCGCCCTGGACGCTCAGAGGCGACGCGATCGCGGTGCCGCTGTTCCTGCCGCGGCGTCGGGTCGTCATCTCGCCGCCGTTGTCGGCCGCGGTGCCGGGGCCGCGGGTGCCGGCGGTGGTCGTGGCGGCGCGGTACGGCCCCGGCTCGAGTCTGGTCTACGACGAGCTCGCGGTGCTGGTGTGCGTCCGGCACGGTGCGAGACTTGGGGTGCAGATCGCGGGGCTGTGGGTGGACGAGCCGGCGAGCGTCGAGGGAGGCCGGTCGATCTGGGGGCTCGCCAAGGAGCTGGCGCGCTTCGAGTGGGCGGACGAAGCCGGAGCCGTGCGCGTCGCGATCCATGCCGACGGCGAGCCGCTCGCCCGGTTCCGTGCCCGGCCGCTGGGCCCCGCGATTCCGCTTCCCTTCCCTCTCGCGTTGCGGGTCTTCCAGGTACGCGCGGGGCGGGTGGAGTCGTTCCGCGTCCGTTTGCAGGCGCGGGTCCGCGCGGCGGTGGTGTCGCCCGCGACCGGGGCGGAGTCGCGGGGTGGCGGGGTGCTCGCGGGGGCGCGGGTCGGACCCGGCTTCGCCTTCGAGCGACTCGACGCCAGGGTGTTCCCGCCGGGGCCGGCTTGAGTCCCCGGGGGCTGGAAGCCGAAAGAAAACGCCGCCGGGGTATCCCGGCGGCGCCGTAGGGGATCTGCCGCAGCCCGACGCGACCCGCGTCGGCGCTCGTCGATGCGGACAGAGGTCTCGCCCAGGATCGGCTCAGGCGCCGATGCGGCGATCGCTTGCCCGTGTCGGGTTGCTGGCAGGACTGACACTGGACAAAGGATCACCTCCTCGGTTGAGTGGAACATTGGGCGTGGACACCAGCGGGCCCGTACGTCCCGCGGTCCGCAGGCCATGCCCCCTGGGGTCACCGCCTGCGGCCCGTATCGGCTCCGGTCGGAGCACGATGCTGGGTAGTATGCCGTGAGGCGGGAAAGGTTCCCCGGGCGGGGGCGGAGCCGGAGAAACGGATTTCTTGCCCTCGACGTCCGGGTGGTGGTATACTGGGAAACCGTTCTCCCCGGGAATCTCACCTTCTGTTCTCCCCTTCGGTACAGGCGCGGTCCAGGAGAATTCCCCTTTTGCCGCGCCACGTCCCCGTGTGCCCGGCGGAAGCCCGGGCCTCGAGCAAGGAGGTGGACGATGGATGTAGCAGAGTATCGCCGGGTAGTCGAACTGGTGCGTGGGATTCGCCACGATGCCAACAACCCGCTGACCGCTGCGCTGGGTCACGTGCAGCTCCTTCTCGAGGATGCCACGATCATGGATGAAGAAGCGCGGAGCTCGCTCCAGGTTGTGGAGCGGGAGCTGCGGCGCCTGGCCGACATCCTTCGCCGCCTCAACGAGGTCCGGGAAGAGCCGCCGGCCTGAGGCGGGGCTTCCGGGCCGGCGCCCGGGCGGGGTGAGCGGGGGGTGGGGCGCCGCGTGGACTGGCCGGCTCCTTGCTTGCACCGGGTGCGCGGGGCAGCCTTGACGCTCCACGACACCCCACCCTATTGTGACCGCTGCCGGTCAGGGGCGCGGCGCGCACGGAGGAACCATGTCGGAGATCCCCAGCGGTCTTTATTACACGGAAGAGCACGAGTACCTGATGCCCACGGACGAGGAGGGCGTTTACCTCGTGGGCATTACCGATTATGCGCAGAGTGAGCTCGGCGACATCGTGTACGTCGAGCTGCCCGAGGTCGGAGAGCGGTTCGGGCGGATGGAGGTGTTCGGGACGGTGGAGGCGGTGAAGGCGGTGAGCGATCTCTACTGTCCCGTGTCTGGCGAAGTCGTCGAGGTGAACGAGGCGTTGCGGGATGACCCTTCGCTGGTGAACAGCGATCCCTACGGGGAAGGGTGGATGATCAAGCTGCGCGTGAGCGACGAAGCGGAGCTCGACCAGCTCATGGGCCCCGAGGAGTACGCGGCGCACATCGGCGAGAGTTCGTAGCGGGGCCGCTCCCGCGGGGCTGGCGGGAGCGGGGGCTGGCGGGCCGCGTGGCCGGGGAGAGGCGTGATCGACGGCGGCGTTCTCGAGCAACCGGGAGGACCTCATGGCTCGTCTCACGTGGCATGGGCATTCCTGCTTCACGCTGGTCACGGACACCGGTGGACGCATCCTGATCGACCCGTGGCTGGACGACAATCCGGTGGCGGACATCCGGAGCTCGGACATCAAGGAGCTGGATCTCATCCTGGTGAGCCACGGGCACCACGATCATTTCGGGGATGCCATCAAGCTGGCGAAGAGCACGGGCGCCACGCTGGTTTCGACGTTCGAGATCGTCTCCTTCGCGCAGTCGAAGGGTGTCCAGTCCGCCCATCCGCTGCACATCGGCGGGGGGTACCGGTTCCCGCTCGGGTACGTGAAGATGACGCCGGCGCTGCACGGGGGGCAGGTGGCGGGGGATGAGGAGGGTGTGTACACCACGCAGGCGGGTGGGTGGTGGCTGGACCTGGATGGGAAGCGGGTCTACCATGCCGGTGACACGGCGCTGCTGCTCGAGATGCAGCTGTTGCGGGGGAAGGTGGACGTGGCGCTGCTCCCGATCGGCGACAACTTCACGATGGGGCCGGAGGACGCTGCGCAGGCGGTGGAGTTCATCCAGCCGCGGGTCGTGATCCCGATGCACTACAACACCTTCGACGTGATCAAGCAGGACCCGGAGGCGTTCGCCCGGCTGGTGGGCGACCGGGCGGAGGTGGTGATCCTGAAGCCTGGCGAGAGCTACGAGTTCTAGGCGTGGCCCCCGGGCCCGTTACCCTCATCGCGGGAAGCTCTCCGGACCGCACGACAGGGCGTGGCGGTTCGGGGAGCTTTCTTGTCCGGGGCAGGGCTCCGTCGCGGCGATCCCGGCCCGGGTGATCGGCTGGCGGCGGGGAGGAGGCGCGCGCGGCGGGCCGGCTCGCCGTGGTCGGTGCGCTCCTGGCACCGGGCGGCCGGGCGGGGTATCATGAGAACGAGAAACGGATGGAAGCGCTCCGCGGGCGCCGCGCGACGGGCCCGGGGCATACAGCAGGGATGGAGAGCTTGGGGAACGTGAGCCTGGAGTACACGGAGGGATTCGCCCGGCGCCACATTGGGCCGGGCGACCTCGAGATCCGCAGGATGCTCGAGGTGCTGGGGTACGACTCCCTCGACGCGCTGATCGACGCGGCGGTGCCGGCGGCGATCCGCATGGAGCGTCCGCTGCGCCTGGGGGAGCCCCGGAGCGAGCACGAGGCGCTGCGGGAACTGCGGGAGATCGCGAGCAAGAACCGCGTCTTCCGCTCGTTCATCGGGATGGGGTACTACGACTGCGTGACCCCGCCGGTGATCCAGCGGAACATTCTGGAGAACCCGGGCTGGTACACGGCGTACACGCCCTACCAGGCGGAGATCGCGCAGGGTCGGCTGGAGGCGCTGCTCAACTTCCAGACGATGGTGGCCGACCTGACGGGGCTGGAGATCGCCAACGCGTCGCTGCTGGATGAGGCGACGGCGGCGGCCGAGGCGATGGGGATGAGCTACGCGATCGTCGGCGGCGCGGATCGCAAGGTCTTCTTCGTCTCGGAGGATTGTCATCCGCAGACGATCGATGTGGTGCGGACGCGTGCGTGGGCGCGGGGGATCGAGCTGGTGGTCGGGGATCATCGGACGTTCGAGTTCACGCCGGAGGTCTTCGGGGCGCTGGTCCAGTACCCGGCCACGGACGGGGCGATCCACGACTACCGGGAGTTCTGCGAACGGGCGCACGCGGCGGGCGCGCTGGTGACGGCGGCGGCGGACCTGCTGAGCCTCACGCTGCTGACGCCGCCGGGTGAGTGGGGTGCGGACATCGCGGTGGGCAGCACGCAGCGGTTCGGGGTGCCGCTCTTCTACGGTGGCCCGCACGCCGCGTTCTTCGCGACGAGGGACCAGTTCAAGCGGCAGGTTCCGGGGCGGATCATCGGCGTCTCGCGGGACTCGCGGGGCCAGCTGGCGCTGCGCATGGCGCTGCAGACCCGAGAGCAGCACATCCGGCGCGAGAAGGCGACGTCGAACATCTGCACGGCGCAGGTGCTGCTGGCCGTGGTGGCCAGCATGTACGCGGTCTACCACGGCCCGCAGGGGCTGAAGCGGATCGCCGAGCGGATCCACCTGCTGGCGTCGGTGCTGGCGGAGGGGCTGCGGCGGCTGGGCTACCGGGTGGTGCATCCGACGTTCTTCGACACGGTGCGGGTGGAGGTGGGCGAAGAGCACCTGGAGCGGATCGTTCACCGGGCGCTGGAGCGGCAGATCAACCTCCGGGTGCTGGATCGTGCGAGTCTCGGGATCGCGCTGGACGAGACGACCTCGGCGCGGGATGTCGAGGATCTGCTCGCGGTGTTCGCCCGGGGCGAGGGGGGCGCTTCCCTGCCGCCGGTGGAGCAGCTCGCCGCCGAGGTCCGGACCGGGTACGAGGCTCCGTTCGCGCGGCAGAGCGCGTACCTGACGCATCCGGTCTTCCACCGTTACCGGTCGGAGACCGAGATGCTGCGCTACATCAAGCGGCTGGAGTCGCGGGACCTGTCGTTGACGCACTCGATGATCCCGCTCGGCTCGTGCACGATGAAGCTGAACCCGGCGGCGGCGATGATGCCGATCACGTGGCCGGAGTTCGCGAAGCTGCATCCGTTCGTGCCGCGGGACCAGGCGGAGGGGTACCGGATCCTGTTCGAGCAGCTGGAGGAGGCGCTGGCGGAGATCACCGGTTTTGCGCGGGTCTCGCTGCAGCCGAACGCGGGGTCGCAAGGGGAGTTCACGGGGCTGCTGGTGATCCGGCGGTACCACGAGAGCCGGGGTGAGGGGCATCGGCGGGTGTGCCTGATCCCGCAGTCGGCGCACGGGACGAACCCGGCGAGCGCGGTGATGGCGGGGCTGAAGGTGGTGGTGGTGCGGTCGGACGAGCACGGGAACATCGACGTGGAGGATCTGCGGGCGAAGGCGGAGGCGCACCGTGACGAGCTGGCGGCGCTGATGGTGACGTACCCGTCGACGCACGGGATCTTCGAGGAGTCGATCCGGGAGATCTGCGAGATCGTCCACGCGAACGGCGGCCAGGTCTACATGGACGGCGCGAACATGAACGCGATGGTCGGGCTGTGCCGTCCTGGGGACCTGGGGGCGGACGTCTGCCACCTGAACCTGCACAAGACGTTCAGCATCCCGCACGGCGGGGGTGGGCCGGGGATGGGGCCGATCGGCGTGGCGGCGCACCTGGCGCCGTTCCTGCCGGGGCATCCGGTGGTGCCGACGGGGGGCGAGCAGGCGATCGGCGCGGTTTCGGCGGCGCCGTGGGGGAGCGCGGGCATTCTGCCGATCTCGTGGATGTACATCCGGATGCTGGGGGCGGAGGGGCTGACGCGGGCGAGCCAGGTGGCGATCCTGAACGCCAACTATGTGGCGCGGCGGCTGGAGGGTCATTACCCTGTGCTGTTCCGGGGGCGGAACGGGCTGGTGGCGCACGAGTGCATCATCGATCCCCGTCCGTTGCGGGCCTCGGCGGGCGTGGATGCGGAGGACATCGCGAAGCGGCTGATGGACTATGGCTTCCACGCGCCGACGGTCTCGTTCCCGGTGGCGGGCACGCTGATGATCGAGCCGACGGAGAGCGAGTCGCTGGAGGAGCTGGACCGGTTCTGCGACGCCCTGATCTCGATCCGGGAGGAGATCCGGCAGATCGAGCTGGGGAAGATGGACCGGTCGAACAATCCGTTGAAGAACGCGCCGCACACGGCGGATGTGGTGGTGGCGGAGGTGTGGGACCGGCCGTACACGCGTGAGCAGGCGGCGTTCCCGGCGCCGTGGACGCGGGAGTACAAGTTCTGGCCGGCGGTGGGTCGGGTGGATCAGGCGGCGGGGGACCGGAACCTGGTGTGCACGTGCCCGCCGGTGGAGAGCCACGTGGTGGATTGAGCGCCGCGCGGGCGCGGGTCGCGGATGGAGTGGCGGCTGATCGAGACGGCGCCTCTTGCGGGCGCGGAGAACATGGCGATCGATCAGGCGCTCTTCGAGAGCGTGCAGGCCGGGGGGGCGCCGGTGCTGCGGTTTTACCGGTGGGACCCGCCCTGTCTCTCGCTGGGCCGCAACGAACCCGCTCGCGGGCGCTACGACCCGGAGGCCCTGAGGGCGCGCGGGATCGACGTGGTGCGTCGTCCGACGGGAGGGCTGGCGGTGCTCCACGACCGCGAGCTCACGTACGCGGTGGCGGCGCCGGTCGGGCTGCTCGGCTCCCCGCGGGCGAGCTATGAGGCGATCAACCGGGCGCTGGTGCGGGGGCTGGCGCGGCTGGGCGTGGCCGCGGAGGTCGCAGGGCCGGCGAGCCCTGGGGCGGCCGGCCGCGGGCCGGCCGCCCCAGGGCCCTGCTTCCAGGCCGCGGCGCCGGGCGAGGTGGTGGTGGGGGGGTGGAAGCTGGTGGGGAGCGCCCAGCGCTGTGAGCGGCGGACGCTGCTCCAGCACGGCTCCCTCCTCCTCGAAGGGGATCAGAGCACGGTGACGGAGCTGCTCCGGGGCCAGGCCCCGGCCGCGGAGCCGCCCCGGGCGGCCGCGCTGGCCCGCGTGCTGGGGTACGTCCCTTCTTGGTCCGAGCTGGTCGCGGCCCTGGCCGCCGGTTTCACCGAGACACTCGGCATCCGTCTCGCTCCCGCGACCCTCTCCGCCGCTGAAACGGCGCGGGCCCGGGAGCTCACCGCACACTTCCGATCCGCCGCCTGGACCTGGCGGCGCTGACGCACGACGAGATGGCTAGAGAGGTCGCGTCGCACGCCGAACGTCCATGTCTCGGCCGGGCGTTCCCACCACGGCGGTGGAGCCTGTTGGCCCTGCTCCTCCCCGTGGCGCTGCTCGGCGCCTGCCGCCGCGACGACGCGGAACAGGAGGCGGCCGGACCCCCGCAGCGGGGCGGAACCGTCGTCGCCGGAGTCCGCGCCGACTTCGGCGGCTTCAACCCCGTCACCAACACGGACGTCCGCACCGACGAGATCATCAAGTTCGCCCTCTTCACCCCGCTCATCCAGTACGACCGGAACCTCGAGGTCCAGCCGTACCTCGCCGAGTCGTGGGAGCTGCTGGGTGACACCGCCGTCGTCTTCCGCCTCCGCTCCGACGTCCGGTGGCACGACGGCCAGCCCGTCACCGCCGAAGACGTCAAGTTCACCTTCGACCTGGCCAAGGATCCCGCCGCCGCTTCCCTGATCGGGACCGCCTACCTCGCCAACGTGGACCGCGCCGAGGTCCTCGATCCGCACACCATCCGCTTCCACTTCGCGCGGCCCCACGCCCAGGCCCTCGAGGACTTCTGGTGGGCCCCGCTCCCCCGCCACCTCCTCCAGGGCGTGGCGCCGGCGGACCTGCGCAACGCGCCGTTCAACCGCCGGCCGGTCGGCAGCGGCCCCTACCGGTTCGTCGAATGGCGCGCGAACGACCGACTCGTGCTCGAGCGCAACCCCGACTTCCCCGCGGCCCTCGGCGGGCCGCCCCACCTGGACCGGGTCGTGATCCGCGTCGTCCCCGAAGTCTCCACCCTCCTCACGGAGCTGGTGACCGGCGGGGTCCAGGTGAACATCGACGTCCAGCCGGAGCAGGTCAGCCAGATCCAGGCGAGCCGGGGCCTCGAGCTCTTCTCCTACCCGGGGCGCACCGTCTTCTACATCGGGTGGAACAACCAGCGGCGCCCCTTCGACGACCCACGCGTCCGCCGCGCGATGACCCTGGCCATCGACCGCCAGGCGATCATCAACGCACTCCTCGCCGGCCAGGGCGTGCCCGCGACCAGCACCATCCCGCCCTGGCACCCGCTCTACCCCGAGGACGTGCAGCCCCTGCCCTACGACGTCGCCCAGGCGGACGAGCTCCTCGACGCCGCCGGGTGGATCGACCGCAACCACGACGGCGTGCGCGAGGACAGCCAGGGCCGGCCGTTCCGCTTCACCCTCCTCACGAGCGACCGCACGCTGAACCGCGCGGTCGCCGAGATCGTGCAGGACCAGCTCCGGCGCGTGGGCGTCCAGGCCGACGTCCGCGTCCTCGAGTTCCAGACGCTCCTCGCCCAGCACCGGTCCCGCGACTTCGACGCCGTCTTCACCAACTGGGTGCTGGACAACTTCCAGGTGGCCTCCGCACCCGCCGCGCTCTTCCTGTCCCGACTCGCCGACGTGCCGCTCTCCTCCAACCGCAGCGGCGTCAGGAGCCCGCGCCTCGACGCGCTGATCGAGCGCGGCGCCGCGACCGTCGACCCCGGGCAGGCCCGCGCCGTCTGGCGCGAGTTCACCCTGGCCCTCCAGGAGGAGCAGCCGTTCACGTTCATGTTCTGGCTGAACGAGCTCGCGGCCGCCAGCACCCGCGTGCAGGGCATCGAGATGGACCCGCGCGGCGAGTTCCTCACCATCCGGAGCTGGTGGGTCCCGGGCGGGCGAACCGCCGCCCGCTAGCCCACCCCCGGCCGACCACGCGACCATGGCCGCCTACTTCCTCCGCCGGTTGCTCGGCGCCGTCCCCCTGGTCCTGGGCGTCGCCACGCTCATCTTCTTCGTGCTCAACCTCGCGCCCGGCGACCCGGCGGCCCTCTTCTCCAACCCGAACGTCCCCCCGGAGGTCGTCGAACAGATCCGGCGCAACCTGGGCCTCGACCAGCCGATCCACATCCGCTACCTCAAGTGGCTCGGCGCCCTCCTCACGGGCAACTTCGGGTACTCCTTCGCCCAGGGGCGCCCCGTCGGCGAGATCTTGCTCGAGGCCCTCCCCAACACCCTGATCCTGACCGGGACCTCCCTCGTCCTGGTCTTCCTCCTCGGCCTCGCCATCGGGGTCTACCAGGCCGTCCGCCAGCACTCCTGGGGCGACGCCGTGCTCAGCGTGGTCTCCCTCTTCTTCTACTCGATGCCCTCCTTCTGGCTGGCCCTCATGCTGATGCTCCTCTTCTCCCTCAAGGCGCACCAGTGGGGCTGGCCGATCGCGCTCCCGCCGACCGGCATGACCAGCGTCGA